>NZ_JAKFGB010000019.1 GCF_022267515.1 Rubinisphaera margarita
TCGAAGTCGAGCGATGCTCCGGCGATCAGGAACAGTTCGGTCCCGTCGATCTCGAAGAGTGCCGAATCGGTACCCGTCAGGCTCAAGGTGTTCGTCCCCTGCCCATCATCGGTGACGACGATATCGGCTACCTTGGTGCGGGCGGTCGTGTTGGCGTTCTCAGCCAGCGTGGTCGTCGTGTTCTGCAACGCGACGGTCGGTGCGGTATTGGCCGGAGGAGCCAGGGCATCCGGAGTGCCAACGGCGTACCGCAAATTTCCGGTGGTGTAATTATCGTCCCGGGTTCCGACGAGAATTGCCACGGTGTTGTCGTCGGCAAGAATGAGAGACTCCCCAAACAGATTCCCGTTTGGATCGGCAACGCTCATGGCGACTTCGCTCACCCAGGTCCCGGGCGTCGTCTCGGCGTAGACGTTGTATCGCTCGGCAAGGCGATTAGTATATCCGGCATCGTAAGCCGAATCGGCGAATCCGATGACTTTCTCATCACTACTGTTGATCGAAATCTGAGGGGGGTCAACGGAGTAGTAAGTGGCTCCACCATACGTGAGATCGGCGATGGTCGAAGATGTGAAGCTTCCGCTTGCGTTGGTGGCCAGTTTGATCTGATGCTGGACATTGTTGACGATGCGTTGGTTGTAGACGACGTAAGCGTTGTCAGAGCTGTCCGTAGCGATCGACGTGCTGAAGAAGGCGTCTCCATCCACGATCTCAGAGGCCACTCCCCAAGTCGTGCCGGTCCGTTTCGCATACCAGACGTCTCCGTAAGCGACACTCCCATCTTCTTTAATGTAAGAGACATGGAAGTCACCCGAGCTGTCGACCGTGGCGGAGATCCCATAAATCTCGGCGCCGCCGGTGATCGAATCGATGTTGGTGCCATCGAACGCGTTGGTGTTACCCGACGTATTCCAGACTCCCGCATCAGAAGAGGCGTGAACCAGATACGATGCCCGCGGGTTATTCGCGTCGGCCCATCCGAAGATGATGTGCGGGTTCTCGGCGTTGTCCAGCACGATCGCCGCGGACCCGTTAACGAGGTTGTACCAGCCGCTGGATTGTTGAAAAATGTAAATTCGCTCAAACGACCACGTCTGGGCCGACGTGTCAAACTTCCCGTAGGCCAGACCACGCAGCGAATTGGATCCTCCGGACGAGGAACTGACGCCAAAGGCGACGTGGAGATCGCCTTCGCTGTCCACCGCCATCGACCGGGTGCCGGTGTCGTAAAAGCCGTCAAGTCCGGTGAGCTGTGCCGAGATCGTAGCCCCGGTTACCGCTGACCCCGCGATCTCGTTCCAGGAGTCCCCATCCCAGGTCGCGAAACGCTGGTTAGCGGACCCGCTACTGTACTGCCAGGAGCCATAGAGGGTGCCGTCCGGAGAGACCGCTGTTGAACCATAGTTGTTCGTGTTCGCACTGCCGGTGAGAAACTGGCCGGCGTCGAATGTCAGCAGGGCTCGTGCTTCCAGGAGCTCCGCCTTCGCATTGACGTGAGTGTCGGCGAAGACAGCCGTTGATCGATGGCGTCGAGTGGCTCCCCGTCGCAGAGCCTGCAGAGCGTGACGGCGAAAACCACGGACGGGAAAGACGGTCCTGGCGAGGCGACTTAAACAAAACATCATTGTTCACCTGAAGAATAGGGATGCCGAGCGGGGGAGGTTACTGAGCTCGTCCTGTTCCTGCAGACGAGCTGGGGTGGCCGCGCGATCCGCTTAAGCGGATGTAAAGGGATACTTCGGCTAAAAAGCGACTCACTCACTGTGGAACCACGTACACCGGCAGCGTAATTCACACAGAAGAGCGAAGGTGATCCGATTATGCCAATCAGGAAAGCTCTGGCAAGTTTGCACCAACCGATTCGCTCAAGATTTAAGCACAAATAAATATCGCAACATTGCGACATGTTAATGGCCGGCCACCGCAGGGTAATAACCCTTAGCCTCCCCGGTCTATAAGGCTTTCCCCTTAGTATTAATACCTATCGAGGCGAATCCCTCAAAGAACGAGTGCATACACAGCCACCGATGCGTGGAGGGCCGGGAGGTACGCCCGGCAATTTGTGCTCACTGAGAGTTGGCTATGCCTCGGGAGCTTAAGAACCATTTCCCGGTTGGAAGCGGGAAATCGCTCAACGTTCAAACAAAAAAAAGCACGGCGTCATCATCGACCGCCGTGCTTATTGCTTCCCGCCGCATCATTTAACCGTTGGTCTGGTGCAGGAGCTCAAGAAAGCTCTCATCTCCGAAGGGTGCGAAATCGGGAAAAGCTGAAGGTCTGCGAAAGGTGCCAACCATCAGTTGCTCAAAACTGACGCCGGTTTTCCACTCTTCCAGCGTCACAGTGTTGAACGATGATCCGGTCGACTGGTAACTGCGCCAGCGGTTGGACGCATCAAAGAACAGAATATCAGCGCGTCCATCGATGTTGTTGTTGCCGACGGCGGCGAACTGGACGGCTCCTCCAGCCGCTGCTCCCCAGGACTCAATGCGAAATCTCGAGTTGGTCGGCTCGGCGATACCGACCGTCATGGTCAGGCCGTCGTTGATCGCGACATCCACCAGCATGTCTCCATTGAAATCGGCGACAAACAGTTGATCGAGCGTCGCATCTCCCAGGGTGACGGTCCCCCAGTTCTCCGTAGCGAATCCGGTTCCCTGCGACAGGGCGACCATGAGCGTCCGCTGCATTGCATTGGCGGGAACGTCGAAGACGCCGAGGAGATCATCAGAGCCGTCGTTGTTGAAGTCGCCTACGGAAATATTGGTGATCGTGCGGCTTGGATCCCACATCTCCCAGGGGCTGCCGAATTGGAAACTGGTGCCTGCGATATCGGCCTGAGCCACCCAAACCGCTCGGCTGCTGTTGTGAATGGCGAGATCATCTCCATTGACGCCATCAAAATCACCAACATGAACGGATTCGATCCCCGCATAGTCGCCGTATAAACCATAGTCATCCGGAAGGAATCTGGATCCCGTTGATTCAAAGACCCACAGCCGCGCCCGGGTGCCGGACATATAGACTCCCACGATGTCATCCAACCCATCGGCATTGAAGTCACCGACCTGAAGTGACTGCACATCGGTCGTTCGCAGCGTCGTCCACTGCGAAATCGTAAAGCGTCCAGAAGAGTTCGCTCTACCGACGTAAAGTCGTCCGCTGGTTAACATGTAGGCGACGTCCTCAATGCCATCGCCATTGAAGTCGCCCTGGAACGACCGCTCAATTGAGGAAGCAAAAAAGGGCAGATTGGAAGCGGGTTCCGTCGTGTAATGGTCGGACGTGAAGCGCTTCCCCGACCAGCCGGTGTTACTCCGGACGCCGAGGAACGATTGCGGCAGTTCCGGCAAAGGATTAGCCGTGGGATCGGTCACTCTCATCGAGAGGTCGAAGACCGCTTCCGGTCCCGATCCCACGATTTCCAGGTAGAGATCGAGACTGGGATTGGCTGAGGCATCGAGATCGGCATTGGCGATCAGATAGATCTTGTTGCCGATGATCTCGAAAAGACCTGCATCGGCTCCCGACAGTGTGAAGTGGTTCACGTGAGGTCCTTCATCGTCGTAGGTGATGCTGAACTCTTCAACGAAGACCCGATTCGCAGTGTTGATATTCTCCGGCAGTGTCGAAGTCACGTTACTCACGGTGATCGTGGGGGGTTCGTAGACATCGGCGACGAATATGATCAGCAGTTCCGAGTCATCAAATGTTGTCCCTTCGGCCGGATCATCGACCTGCACGAAGACATAGAGAAGCGGTTCACTTTCGAAGTTCAGATTGGTCCCCGCTTTGAGATACAGCTCCATGCCGTCGATCTCGAACTGCTCAGCATGCAGGCCGTCGAGGCTCAGGTTGTTGGTTCCGACGCCGTCGTCGGTAACCACAATGTCGGCCACCTTGATCCGCGACGTCGTATCGGTCGTCTCGGGCAAGATTCTCATGTGGTTTTCCAGCGTGACCGAAGGAGCCGCCAACAGGTTCCGGGTTTCGAGCAACTCGACATTCATGGTTGAGACACCGGCAGATCTGGCGAAAGCCTCTCGTCGACGCCGGGTTCCACAAGACATCGCTCCGAACGCATTCCTCCTGAAGAAGGAAAGGGGCGAACATGACTGCGTACCGCGACTGAACTTGTACATACTTACGTGCCGTTGAAAGAGTCGTTGGAGAGAGGACGTCCCGCGACGAGACCGTCCGACCGAGCCTCCGGTCATTCGCCCGAAGAGCGGCTAATCGTACACCACACGCACTCCTGTGAATATGGGTAGTTTCGGAAACCGAGGCACCCATGCAGCGTCAAACGACGTTCTGTCGGAGGCGATTACTGCCGAGCCCATGTCACAAGGGGATAAATCATCTCAAAGCGTACCGCGGTCGTTAACACCGCGATGACAGGGAAGAGAGTGGCCATCAGTTTGAGCAGTGCTGGCGATTCGATGTCCGCGACGGCGGCTCCGGGCTCGATTCGGAGACTCAGAGAAGAACGGCCGTGACCATTCCCGACCAGAACAGGATGAGCACGACGACCCAGAAGGCCTGCCAGCCGGTGAGTTCGAAATTCCGGTCACCCGGCTGGCTGAAGTGCTCCCGAATGACTTTCCGTCCATGCACGCCGATGTAGACCGTGCAGAGGATCGCCAGGGCGAGGGGAATGTAGATCGGATTAAACGACTCTTCTGATGAGGGCGTCCGGGCCGGCAGGAAGTTGACAGCCGTCAGCATCATCCAGCTCATCACGCCGTTCATAAAGACCAGGATCGCAAAGGTCGGTTTCGATGCGACCGGTTTCGATCGGGTCTTGGGAACTCCTTTGACGCGATCGGCAATATGCGAGCCCGCAGCCGCCCCGGAATAGACTGCTCCCCCGAATATCAGAAGGCTCGGATAGACCAGAAATGCAGGACCTTCTCCCGCTGCTCGCAGAAGAACGAAGCCGACGACTGCGAATGCGATCGACATCAACGTCGCAAAGATGGCGTTCGGAAAGAACCGCCGCGCCTGCTTCAGCCAGCCGGGGCGTTCGTGGTTTGACGGAGGTTGCGTCATCGCGACGACTCCTTTCGCTCAAATGGCAGTTCGCCTTTTCGAAAAATCGTCTTCTCTGGTGCGGTTTTGGTGTCTACCCAGACGCTGACGTCATCTGGACCATTTTCCCATGGTGCGTGTCGAAACTGCCCTTCGCCATCTTCGTCCTTCCCATTCAAACCCACTGCATAAAGAGAGAAGCTTTCTTTCCGAAGGTTGTATACGAGCGGCGACCCACATATCGACGTCCTAGGAATACTCGGGAAATGGGTTGCTAATTGCTGCAGGTCCCGAGGCAACCTACCATGTTCAATCTCGTAGAGACGAATCGCACCGGTAACCAGGACCAGATCGAGAAATTGGCGACTGAACAGGCCACAGTCCCATCTTTGGTGCAGCTTGTGCAGATCCGCAACGACGACGAGATCGCCAATCAGCCGTCCGTTTCTCGGGTCGATTTCTCCATGAGGGAGCAGCCTCTCGGATGCAGCAAATGCAAGTCTCTTCTTATATTCTTCGAGCACTTTCGGACCGTGGCGGCGGTCATCCAACTCTTGAAGGGCAGCACGCAATTTCGGCCCAACTGGCTGAGACCAGGCATCGACTGTTTCATCAAGTAGAACGTTGGCTTGCTCAAGAGCGACGTCCCAGTCAACACGCTCAAGATTCACCTTCTTTTCGATAGAGAATTCAGGAAGCTTATCGCCCATCAACTCCGCGTACTCTTTATTCATTATTCCGAGCGCACGCAACTGAAGAATTTGAAGAATACGAAATCGATAGACACTGTCGACGAATCCACTGAGATCGATAGGCGTTCCAAATTGACCAATCTCAGCAAGTAGTAACTTGATGTCCTCCGACTTCGCACGAGGATCGAGGATATAATCGCGGCTGATTTGTCCTGCTAGAGACTCTGCGAAAGTAGCTTCCCGCAGTTCATCCTGGGCCAGACCGTTCTTGAGCCTCTCAGCCAATTGAAAAAGTGCAACAATCCATTTTCGGGAGGCATTGAAATTACCTTTTCCGAGTTCCAGATACGCCGTCGTGGACAGAAGCTCCCGGAACGTCCGATGAAAGCTCTCTTGACGATGGCTTTCCGCAATGAAGGGAGACACGAGAGGATTGAAGTAGTCGGAGCGATTCAATTCTGTCTGAAGGAACTCCAGGACGCCCAGATTCTCCCGAACGTATTTTGCAGCAAACGGGAACTGTTCTTCAGTCCACGGCAGACATTCTGCCCGTCCAACCTCATTGAAAAGGCCCAGAGCTACAGGATACGGTACCTTAATTCCTTCGCCGTGCAGCGGCATATGATAAGTGGGCACATTCTCAGGTAAAGCCGCCTCGTGTGAGGCTATCAGCTTGAAGATCTGCCCCCACGTATCTTCGGACCAAAGAAATGCACTAAGGTCGCTTTCCCTGTCGACACACAACAACGGAATAGCGAAGTTCTTCACCGGCGGAACCCGCTCCAGCCCTTCTGAATTCAACACCGCCACGTAATCGATGTAACCGTCCGAGTGAACGGGCTCCACCAGACGCGTGGTTTTCTCACTGATTGTAAACGGCTTCGGTTTCGCAGCGGGCTGGCCGGGCTGGTCGGCGGCGGTTGTCAGAGTGGCCGTAAGGAGGAGAATCAAGAATGGACGAAACGGAAGCATTTTTAGACTCTCAATCAACATTGTGCTGTCAGGAAATGGTTTCGGACGGGGCTGGTTCGATTCGCTCAATCAAAGAACTCACTGATATCTAACCCGATCTTCACAGCCTCAAGATTCTCCGGCCAGAATGGCTTTCCGTCAGCGACCGGAATCGCGGCGGGCCGAGAAACTTCGAGCAGAAACTCACGTCCGTCTGTCTTGTACGTGAATGGTTCGCCCCAGAGAGAGAGTTCGGGAATCTCAGGACAAGAACGGCGGAGTTCCTCAGAGGACGCCGGAAGTGTCTGATGTTCAAGTTGCTGGAGACGAATAACAGCTGCGATTTGTACCAGTTCGAGGTACTGCAGCGCTGTAAAGCCGAAATCCCATTCACAATGCATGGAATAAATGACGTCTTTCGCAATCAACTCTCCGAAGAATCTGCCTTTTCGCTCCGGAAGGTCGCTAAACGGACTCGATCGCCGCTGAGACAGTTCCGACATCGTGGCAGCCGTGCTTTCGACGTCCGTCCTCGAATAGTGCTGAGAATGCATTTCAAGGAGTGAGTGCAGCAGTTCGGGACCAGGTACGTTCTCCCAGGCCTTTACGCCAGCATCGAAAACGAGATTGATTTGCTCCAGCGCCAGATCCCAGTCCGCCCCGTCCATCGTGCCGAACATTTTGTCTTCGCGGAGTGGGATCCCGAGCAAGAGACGGCGGTTGTCGTCAAGAGCTCTCAGTGCGCGCAATTGGACGAACTGCAGGCAACGATATCGAGCCCAACGATCGAACAGCTTCGCAACGTCGACAGGCTTTGCGAATGGTTTCAGTTGCTGTCTGAATTTTCGTATGAACTCCGGCGACGCCTCGCGTGCGAAGATGAGAACAAGACTGAGGCGGGCGGCGTCGAGGTGAAAAATGCTGCCGAAACGGGCCTCGTGATACGTCACTGAGTTTCTCAGATGAGTCGCAAGGCGAAACAGAAGAACTGTCGTCTCGGATGCCTCGTCCAGATTGCCTTCATCCAGTTGGCGAAATGCCAGAGTTTCGAGCCATGATCCCAGGTCGACAAGCAGGGCGCCGCGGAAATTCCGGGTCGGAACAACATCCTCCATCAGAGGATTGAAGTAGTGAGGTCTTTGAAGTGCCTCTCTTATCGAAGGCAGAGCCGGGTGGTTGGCGTCGATGTATCTGGCCGCCCACGGGCTGCTTTCCGGCGTCCACGGACGACTGCCAGCGTCGATGATTTCACGCAGAATCCTGTCTTTCTTATCGACTGAGCTGGGGAAGCCGGCCAGTTCGTGAAGTCTGTAAAACCTCGACTTCGAATGTTCGAGCAGGTGGTCTTCCAGATTTAGCCTGGTCGCGACCTCTTTCCAATCCCACTCGACAGGACCGAAGGAGGAGATCCCGCTTCGAGCTGTCAGTGCGCAGATAGGGATCGCAGCGTTCTGGTCGGGTGCAACATTCTCGCCGGCCTCTTCGTTCAACACCGCTACGTAATCAACGTACCCCTCCGGATGAATCGGTCCGAGAAGGCGTGTGGTTTTCTCACTGATCGTAAACGGCTTCGGTTTCGCAGCGGGCCGGCCGGGCTGGTCGGCGGCGAAGATAATCGTCGTCAGGAGCAAACTGGAAAGCAGAGCGCAGAAACAGCAACGCATATCGACAACTCACGGACCAACGGAACGCAATGAACAGGCGTCCCATTGAACATTGCGAAGCATGCAAAGTCAACGCGGCGAGTTCGAGAGCGTTTCATTTGAGGGAAACGTCTCGCTGATCCGGCATGAGGCCCGGCTGCGCGATGCGGGCCTGGCACCGCGCAGAGCCCGTTTCGCAGCTCTCTACGCCGTCGTCGGGCTGATGCCCTTCTGCTCGCGGGCCGGAAGTGGGGGGAGTTGTTCTTCGAGGACGCCGCGGGCTTTTTGCCAGACGATGATGCCTTCGATGATCATCCAGATTTGCATCGTCATGACGACGACGCCGAAGCCGAACAGAACATAGTGCTGGAGCGGATCGCTCGACCAGAGCCAGCCGACTGGTTCGCCGGTGTTGACGTCTTTAGTGGTCGTGAACATCTGCCAGAGCATCGCCCAGGCGGGCATCAGCATCATCAGAATCATCGGGATGGCGATCGGCAGGACGCGCTTGCCGCGTCGCCACAGATAGAAGAAGGTGACCATCAGCGCCAGGCCGGCCAGCAGCTGGTTGGTTGCTCCGAAGAGAGGCCAGAGAATGAGCCCCCCTGTTCCGTACGCTCCACTCGGGCCGGGGAGCATCGCCACCGTGAAGCCGAGTGAGACCGCCAGGGCCGTCGCCAGATACTTGTTCTCGAGCGGCTTCATATGCAGGGACGTCGCAAGTTCCTGAATGACATAACGCTGCAGTCGCGTGGCTGTATCGAGTGTGGTCGCGGCAAAGCAGGCGACGAGCACGGCGACGATGCCGGTTCCGAGCGCGATCGGAAGACCGATGGCGGTCAGGAAGTTGGCTCCGCCGTCGACGAAGGCACCGACTTTCGCGGCGAGACTGAAGCCTTCCCAGCCGAGTTCCGGATTGTATCGGGAATTCCACGCGGCGAGGCCGGTTAACTGCTGGCCGTCGGCGGTCGTCACTCCCATGCCAAGTCCCGATGTGCAGCAGAGAATCACCAGCACGGCCAGTGCTCCTTCGAGAAGCATTCCGCCGTAACCAACGTATTTCGCGTCGGTTTCATTGGCGATCTGCTTACTGGTAGTGCCGCTGCTGACCAGACAGTGGAAACCACTACAGGCCCCACAGGCAATTGTAATGAAGAGGAATGGCCAGATCGGCGGAGCATCTTTGGGAACGTTCTGGGCAATCATCGGGGCGTCGGTAAACAGATTGGTCTGCCCTCCCAGACCGGCGAAGAGCACGCCAGCGACGAGCAGAATCAATGCCACGACCAGTTGATGACTGTTGATGTAATCCCGCGGCTGGAGGAGCACCCAGACCGGCAGCACGGAGGCGAAGAAGCAGTAGACCATCAACAGGATCGTCCAGAAGATCACCGGGTTTCCCCACGACGCCGGCAGCGTGATCGGCATGTAATAGACGCCGATCGCCACAGCCGCATACAGGGCGAAGAGTGCGACGATGGAAGGAACGAGCAGACCGCCGTGTCCTTTATACACCCAGAACCCAATGCCGATGGCGACTGGCATGGCCAGCCAGACCGACAGAACCGACTCGGGATAGATCTTGAAGATCACCGCGATTACCAGGCCAAAGATGGCCAGCACGATCGTGAGCGCGAAGAACAGAATCAGCAGAAACAGGACCCGGGCCCGGGGAGAGATCAGCCGGCCGGCAACCTCACCAACGGTCTGGCCCCGGTTGCGGAGAGAGATCACCAGTGCGCCTAGGTCATGGACGGCTCCGATGAGAATGGAACCGAAGACCACCCAGAGCAAAGCCGGCAGCCAGCCCCAGAAGACGGCGATCGCCGGTCCAACGATCGGCCCAGTCCCGGCGATGCTGGTGAAGTGATGGCCGAAGATCACGCTCTTGCGGGTCGGAACAAAATCGACATCGTCCCGGAGTTCTTCGCTCGGCATGAGAGCATCGTGGTCAAGCTGGAACAGCCTCTTGCTCAGATACCGACCGTACGTGTGATAAGCCAGAATGAAACCGGCGAAGGACGCGAGAGCGACGAAGAGGGTCCACATGGAAGTTTTTCCGGATCCGTGAGGGTGCGTGGGGGGCGCGGACATATGTCCGAACTTTGAAGCCACCATTCTTACCTAAGCGGAATCGAGTTCCAAGCGAGCTCTGAATTTCTTGCACGGAACGGCCCATACGGTACGGCGAGAGGCCTGCCACCCGCCCTGCGTAATCACCACATCCCGCATAACCGGCAAAGCCGCGCAGGGCTTTTGCGGGGAGTAGGCAAATCAGAGAATCTCGCTTTGTGCGATCTGCCGATCGTGACGATCCGGAGAGCATCGCAGACAAAGACAGACAAGTCGGTTCGGCAACCTGGAGGACCTGTGAGGTCCGCCGACGCCAGTGAGGCACGCGTCCGAACCGTTTTTCCTGACCCCGGACTGGACTGCGTCCAGGTTTGTCGCGGCGGCTGGCGACGAGAAGTCCCTCGTGGACTCGTGATTTCCACCCGTGGCGACAGAACTGAGCGTGCGCCAGCAATCCGGAGCGATTGACCTCTGAACGTGACGGCTCTCGGTGTGCGACGACCGAGCCGCGTCAGAGGACCAGGCGGAAGAGATTCCGACACTGAACAACACATGACCAATCCACCCGACCTGCCCCGCATCAGGTCCCATCGACATACCAGGAGCCCACAAGATGTTGGTTCTTTCTCGACAACGTGATGAGAGCATCATGATTGGTGATCACATCAAAATAACCATCGTAGATATCCGCGGCGACAAGGTCCGCCTGGGCATTCAGGCCCCTGGCGATGTGGCCGTGCATCGGGAAGAGATTTATCTGGCAATCCAGCAGGAGAAAAGTCAGCAGCCGAATCCTCAGACGCAAGGAGAATAGCCTCGTCGCGCTTTCGCTCCGGCCAGCCGTATGTCTCCTGGGGGACTGCATGGACAGTGGAGCGAAGGCAGGAATGAACTGACAGACTCCGCCCGGTTGTCCGCGGCGCTTTCCGAACCCGGTTCCTGAGACGGTTAGAGATCGGGAGCACGTTGAGAGCGCCGTATCACTCTTGGGGAAAAGAGAAACGTGGAGAGGAATCGTCCAGTCGCCCCAGCGCCCGGCAACCCACTCCACGAAAGAAGCCTCAATCGCCCTTTTTACTTTTTCTTTTTATTTCCCCGATTTTACTCAAGCAGATTATCCCGCACGTCCGATGGAAGAATGATAGCCGGTCTTCTCGCCGGACGATGATGGATGCAGCGCGATTGTTTCGATCGCACTGACTTTCCGAGTGACAGGGATGGTGAAGGGAAGTCCGGACTCGATCCGGGAAAGGCGAGTGGGGACAACCGGGCCACAGAGAACGACAACAGAATGCCTCACGGCAACGAATGCCAGTTCTGGTGAGTCACAAAGTTGGAACTTCGAAAGTAGTCAAGACTGACAAGTTCATTCAGACAAGTTTAAACCCAGGTACTGGCACAGAGCTGACAACGGCAGTCTGGCCAGCAGCAGGAAAGGCGATTCCCAATGACGAGAATTAACACGAACGTCGCCTCATTACGAGGCCTCCGCAGCTTGAACAAAGCGAACGAATTGATGAACACGTCGCTGACGCGTTTGTCGACTGGTTTGAAGATCAACTCGGGTAAAGACAACCCGGCTGGTTTGATCGCCAGCGAAACACTGCGTTCGCAGATCTCTGCCATCGAGCAGTCGATCACGAACAGCTCCCGTGCAAACAACGTGATTGCAACGGCCGACGCCGCCCTCGGCGAAGTCAACAACCTGCTCAACCAGGTTCGTGGTCTGGTTCAGGAAACGCTGAACAGCGGTGCCCTGTCGCAGTCGGAAATTGAAGCCAACCAGCTGCAGGTTGATGCCGCTCTGTCGGCCATTAACCGAATCTCGGCCAACACCACGTTCGCAGGCGATAAGCTGATCGACGGCAGCAAGGCATTCATCACCAATACAACTACCGCCGACGCCGCCAAACTGAGCGACTTTCAGATCAACGAAGCCGTCTTCAGCACCTCGTCGACGATTGAAATCGAAGCCGCGATCACCCAGGCCGCCGAAAAAGCGGAAATCCGCTACTCCGGTGGAAACCTGTCGTCTTCAGCGACCGTCGAACTGTCCGGCTCCAAAGGATCTCAGGTCATCTTCCTGGGTGGAGCGAGCACGACGGCCGACATCAAGAACGCCATCAACGCCGCCTCGGATGTGACCGGCGTGAAAGCGAGCTTCGATCCCGGTCTGACGTTCTCCCGCGGGGCCACCCAGGGCTCGGCGAACATCAACACCGGACAGGCCATTGCCAACACGTTGGACGTGACCGCAACCGGAGCGACGACCACGCAGACCGGAACGGTGACGTTCACCGATGCGCGAACCACGCAAACGCAGGGAACGGACTCCTCCCTCGGCGGAACGATTCGCATCCAGTATGTCGACAACGTCACTGCGGGTACTTCGACCAACACCGCCTCAGTGGCCGGTGTCGCCACGACCGCCAACGGCGATGTGACGATCTCAATCGAAATTGGTAACGAGACCAACGGTACAGCCGCTGTCACCTCGACGATCTCGGACATTGTCGCTCTGATCAACAGCGGAACTTCGGCCAACGCCGTCGCCGCTCGAAACTACGTCTCAGCGTCCAGCTCCGGAACCGATATCTCCGTGTCGACAGCAGCCGCTTCGGCTCTCACCGGCGGTGCCGATATCGCTGACATCAAGATTCTCGACAACCGTAACAGCGGTGCGGGTGGTTCGGTCGCTTCTCTGGGCGGCGAAGTGTTCGTCCAGTTCGTCGATGCTTCAACGACATCGGCAAGCCTCGGCGTCTCGAGCGTGAGCACCAACTCGGAAACCGGCGACACGACGATCCAGATTCGTTTGGGACGGTCGAGCGGTGCCAACACCTCAACCATCGCCGACGTCACGGCTCTGATCAACAGCGGAACCTCGACCAACGCCGTGGCTGCTCAGGCCTACATCTCGGCTTCGGCAACGTCAGCAGACGCCGCCAATACGTCGATCTTCACCGCTCAGACGTCTGCGACTCAGCTGCTCGGTGGTAACGATGGTGCCAACAACGACATCACCTTTAACGACGCACGGGCATACGGCACCGACGGCGTGGTGAATGTGCAGTTCTCAAGCACGACCGCAGCCAACTCGACTCTGTCCGTCAGTGTCGCTTCGACCGGAACCTCGGACTACACGATTACCGTGAACCTGGCGACCGATGAGTTCGGCAATATCACGAGCACCGCGGATGACATCCGGACGTTCATCGCCACCGACACGAGCAACGGAGCCGCTACGGCTCGGACGCTGGTTAACGTGGAAGTCGAAGGCTCGGGAACCGAAACCGTTCAGGCTCAGGCTCAGCAGCAGGTCGACGTGGCCAGCCGCGTTCTGAAGCTGAAGAGCTCCGACTACGGGACCGATCAGTTCGTCGCCGTGAACGTGCTCGATGGTGCGTTCAACACGACGGGCACCGACAACGTCTCGACCTCACGTCGTGACACCGGTAAGGACCTGATCGCCGTGATTAACGGTCAGGTTGCTCAGACCAAGGGTCTGTCGGCTCGTATCAAGACGAACTCTCTGGACGCTTCGCTGAGCTTCAACGAAGACAACAACGTCAAGGGTCGTCGGGCCAACGTCACCATCACCGGTGGGGGTTCGCTGTTCCAGATTGGCCAGGAAGTTTCGGCTGCCGGCCAGATCGGCATCGGGATCGAAGCCGTCAACACCGCTCGTCTGGGCGGCGTGGCTGGTAAGCTGTACGAACTCGGATCGGGGGCCGGCAAGAGTCTGCTCGACATCGGACCGGACACGCCAGGTAGCGTGCTGGTCGACATCGTCGAACAGTCGATCAACCGCGTGTCCACTCTTCGCGGTCGTCTGGGTGCCATCCAGAAGAACGTGATCGACACCAACATCAACTCGCTGGGTGTGGCTCTGGAAAACATTTCCGAAGCCCGGTCGGCCATCGTTGATACCGACTTCGCCGAAACGACCGCGTCCCTGACGAAGGCTCAGATTCTGAACCAGTCGGGCATCTCGGTTTTGGCCATCGCCAACCAGAACCCGTCTCAGGTGCTCTCGCTGCTCGGTTAGTCCGACAGTCGACCCTGACGACTTGAACCAGACTCTCCTGCTTCCCCGTGAGGCAGGAGAGTTTTTTCGTTGAGTGAAGATACAACTGCGGCGGGCCCTCACTCACACGGTCACTCCGCCCCAGGCTGCGCCGCCCCGAGAGAATCTTTCGGGGCCATCCTTCACGGCAACACAGGAGCGCTTCGACAAAGCGGCGACTGAGTTCCATCTATGTGTGAAGAGACAATCCCGTCCAGGCATTCTTCGCTGAACTCGTCCGCTGGCTCGCAACCGCCGATTGTTGCTCAATGACGGCTTCCGCGACAGAAGTTCCCGGCCACAGACAGGAAGGTCTGTGCCGCTGCGAGCGTTGACGGAAGCGAACAGGTCGTTTCCACCGGGCAGCCGCGCAGGCGACAGCACCGCTGTAATCGATCCTGTTTAACCACTTCTTGCCGTTAACCACTGGCAGAATTTGACTTTGGTTGATCGCGACGGGTAAGATAAGTCGAGATTTACGGGTGTTGTCCTGTATGCACGGGGCTCTCCTGTCGCAGGAGCGCTTCGCGTCTTTGTTGTCCTCTCTAAGTCGTCCGGGAGACGGAGCAAATGATTTCGAGTCTCGGCCGCGTGCTGGCTGTACTCACGGCTATGTTTTCCGCAGCGTTCATGGCGTTTGCCATTTCGCGCTATGCAACCGTGCCAGACTGGTCCACCGAAGCGCGTGATCTGGAAATGTTCACGCTGACACGGACCGAGGGGGAAACCCCGAGCTGGTCGGCGTCCACACGCCGCACTCAGGAGTCGGTGCATACCTCGACCAATATGGCCGAAGTGCTGGAAAAGATGTACCAGCGAGCCAAGCAGGACATCGACGCCCAGGTGCAGGAACACGAAGCAAATATCCCGTCTCTGGAAGCGCAGATCGCCGCCACCAGAACGGCTATTGAAGAAGATGACGCCGCGGTCACCGTTCGCGAGGAGCTGCTCGCCGATCGACTGCAGGAGATGGATGACGAAGTCGCCCGACTGACTGCGGAAATCGAACGCGAGAAAGCCGTGGCGGAAAAGACGCAGATGGAACGCGAACGCCGGCGGAGTGATGTCTTCCGACTGCGGGAGCAGTTGGGAGAAGTCGAAGCTGACTACTTCCGAGCCGTTCAGTTGCATCAGGAGTTGACCGATATGATCCGCCGCACCCAGGGAAATGTGGTGAAGCTCGAATCGCGGAACCGGCAACTGCAAGAATCCGTAAATCAGGTAAACTGATCTGATGAAGCAGGCAATACGTCCAGCCGGACGAGAGTTGCCTTATGTTATAGAGACGTTCTGCACGATTTATAGCAAAGGAAGTCTTTAATCGGCGTGGATGGAATTTGGCGTGCGGGACAGGGTGTTCCCACGCGGGTCCGATAGAGAAGACAGTCTTTTGCGACTGGTCAGCACGGTCGTAAAAGCGGAGTAAACAGCGATGTCCTTGATCGGCAAGTTTTTCGTAGTCATGCAGATTCTGCTCTCCGTAACCTTCATGGGGTTCGCGGCGACAGTCTTCACGTACCAGAACAACTACAAGACGTTGTACGAAAATGAAACGAAGGCCAAGACTCAGATCCAGGCCGAGAAGGACAATCTGCAGGCCGACTTCGACAAGGTCAAAGCCGACATGACCGCTCTGGCTAGTCAGGCTGAAGACCGCGCCGACCGGGCCGAAGCGACCAACTCCGCTCTGCAGGCTCAGCTGGCTGAACTGAAGCAGGAAACCGAACGGCTGTCCAACTCTCTGCAGTCGCAGCTGGCTCTGGTGAAGATCGCTGAAGACGAAGCCGAGTCCCGCCGCTCAGAAGCGATGTCCCAGCGAGTTGTGAATACCGACCTGCATAAGAAGCTGTCGGATCGCATCAAAGATAATCGTATCGCCGAAGACAAGATGTACGGTCTGAACGTCGAGAAGGAAAACCTGACCAAGAAGAACAAAGAGCTGATTGAACGGCTCGCGTTTCTCGAGAAGGTCGTGCGGAATAACAATCTGGAAACCGATCCTCGCGTCTACGCCGCCCAGAACGATCCCCCGCCGGTCGTAAGCGGGCTGGTTGTGAACGCGACGACCGATGAACGCGGCGCCGTGGATCTGGTCGAGATCTCTCTGGGTGCGGACGATGGCCTCGTGCGGGGTCACCGCCTCGAAGTCTGGCGTTCTGGCGAAGACGCCCGGTACCTGGGACAGATTGAACTGGTGTATGTCGACACCGATCATGCGGTCGGTCGACTCGTCGATAAAGCAAAGAACGGCATCATTAAGAAGGGCGACAATGTCACGAGCAAGCTCTAGTCGAGGACCAAAACCCGCTCCGCAGCTGGACGTCTACGTCGGCCTGATGATGATGTCCACGGCCTGCCTGATCGCCGGAATCGTCTTCCTGGTGCTGGCTCTGGCTCAGTACAGCTGATCGCCCCCGGCCGCGAGCGGTCTGTAAAAACAATTCATCTCTCGTCTCAGCCATCTGCTGTTTCTCGTTGAAGCAGCAGATGGCTTTTTGCTGCGCCCATCTCTTTACTGCGACCGGAACGTGTTGTCCTGAAAGAATCTTTCGGAGCGGCTCAGCTGCAAGAGGCTGCGACGGGACGAACATCGGCTCAGGCGAGATATTGGCGAACACACGGCTTCCGTTCTGCTCCAGATGACGGCCGCTCTGGACGTCCCAGGAGCTGCCGTATCGAATCAGGACGGAGATCTGGCCCCCCTTAGGAATGATGCCGATCGTCGGGTCCTGCTTCCGTTGCGTCTTCGTCAAGATCGAAGAGAATGGTCGCGTTCTGCTGCTCCCGTAACGTATCGATCCAGCCGCAGAGATGATTGCCAATCTGCTGACCGACTTCCTGCTCATCATCGAAAACGACATCGGCTCCCGAGGCGAGAATTTCCTGACAGTCCCGCTGATGCCGTGACCGAACAATAATGTGAGCCTGCGGCGCGATTTCGCGGATCAGGTCCGCGACGGTAATCGAAGCCCGCTTGCTCGGAAGCGTGACAATCACCGCTCGGGCGTGGGACGCGTGCGAATGCTCCAGCACTTCGACCGTGCCGGCGTCCCCAACATGCCCTATCATTCCGAGTTCAATCGCCTTCGTAATGTTGGACCGGTTGATATCAATCACCGTGGTGACCAGTCCCCGCTCGTGAGCCAGCGATCCGGCGATCTGCCCGGTCGGGCCGAAGCCGACGATCACCACGTCGGGATAGACGGCATGACCGCCCCCCTGCTCGGGAACAGAATGAAACCGCTTTGGCAGTAACGTCACGAGGAATCGGGAAATTGTCCGGGCGTGGCTGACCAGATAGGGACTGAGAAACAGCGAGACGATCGTCGCCGAGACAAACAGATTGTACGTCTGATCGGACAGAACAGCGCTTTCATGAGCGACGCGACCGAGCACGAACGCGAACTCCCCAATCTGAGCCAGGCAGAGGGCGGTGGTGAGTGCTGTTTCGACGAGCGTTCCAAGCACCACGAAGATCGCTGTAATCACCACAAACTTGAGGAGAAGGTAAACGGTGATGGTCAGGACAAGAAGCAGGAAGTTGTTCGCAATCCAGAGCGGGTCCGCGACCATCCCGGCTGATCCGAAGAATAGCGTCAGCAGAACGACTCGCAGCGGCGAGACATCGGCGCGCACCTGTGTGGCGAAGGGCGAACTCCCCAGAAACATGCCGGCCACGAAGGCTCCGAGAGCAGGCGAGATCCCGGCTTTGTGAGCCGCCCACGCGGAGCCGAGTCCGGTCACAACCGAAAGCAGAATCGTCAGCTCCCGATTCCGAGCCAGTTCCAGCGTTCCGAGTGCGTAATAGGCGACGAAGTTGAGAAGCAGGTAAAGACCGAGAATCAACGCCGTGGCCACTCCGACAATTCGCCCAACGTTCGTCACCATTTGTGCGGGGTCGTCGCCGCCGGCGAGGAGTGTAATCAGAATGGCGAGCGGAACCACGGCAATGTCCTGCACGAGCAGCACCGCCAGCGAATTGCTTCCGTAAGGCGTCTCAAGCTCCTGACGGTCCATCAGCGTCCGTAACACAACGGCCGTGCTGCTGAGTGCGACCATGGCTCCAATGGCGACCGCTTCCCGTCCTTCACTGCCAAATGCGACCGCGGCCCCCGCGCTGGCGATCAGGGAGAGGACGACCTGCAGTCCCCCTCCAACCAGCGGTACCGGCCCCAGACTTCGCAGTCGAGAGACCGAGAACTCGAGCCCGAGACTGAAAAGCAACAACGAGACGCCCAGTTCGGCGATGTTCTCGATTTCATGTTCGGCCTGGACCAGATGCAGACTGCCCGGACCTCCGAGGACCATGCCTGCGAGAAGATATCCAACCAGGGGAGACTGTCCGAGCCGGGAAAAGACGCCCCCGAAAACGAGACAGGCCGCCAGCAGCAGAACAATATCAGAGAGAAGGATCCAGATATCCATACACTTGGAATCCTCAAGGTTCGCGGCGGTGATGTGAGGTGAGCGCACAAGAAACCCTGCGACACCGAAGTATCGCAGGGTTTTGAGTAGCGGTGGAGGGACTCGAACCCCCGACCTACGGCTTATGAATCCGCCGCTCTAACCGACTGAGCTACACCGCCTTGTGGGAAGCGCTTCGTTGCACTCGCCCTGAGATCGCACAGTATATTTAGCGACCCGAAGCTTGAAAAGGATGTTCCAGGGGTTTCATCGACAATTTTAGGGACAGCGCTCAGCAAAACAGGTTCGCGACCGCTTCCAGCCGTATCTGCCATGGGCGGGAGAACTTGCTTGCCGGGTCAGACCGATCGCGGAGTTCCCGCGAAGTTTTCCCTCTGTGACACTTGGGACAAGCAGCGATTGAAGGCGAGCGGTGCGGTACGAAATTCGCACCAAAATCAGTTTGACACCAGTTTCTACAGATGTAGCATTTAATTTGCACTGCCTTTTCCTGTACCCCGATGGCAGCTCGTTCGGTCGGGCCGCAGATCTCCAGAAGGTCCATTCGATGGCAACGCGGTACTACAAACGTTATCGCATGGATTTCGATCTGAAGAAAACGGATATTCCGTCAACGGAATTGCCGGACGGCTTTGAATGGGTCTCCTGGCATCCCCGGCTGATCGAAGCCCACGCCCGCATCAAAGCTGAGTGCTTTGAGGGCGAAATCGACTCAGTCCTCTTCCCGTGCCTCAGCCATCTGGCCGGCTGTCGGAAACTGATGAGCGATATCGCCTCCCGCAGCAATTTCGTCCCGGCTGCAACGTGGCTGATCCGTCACGCCAACCGGCTGACCAGCCCGGCGTATTGCGGCACCATACAAGGGATGTCGCGAGCCACGCGGCTTGGCGCCATCCAGAACGTTGGGATCACGCCCGACTGTCGCGGCCTGGGGCTGGGGAAATCGCTGGTCTCAAAATGTCTGGAAGGCTTCGCCCAGGCTGGCATGCATCGGGTCTATCTTGATGTGACGGCTGCCAACTGCAACGCGGTCGGACTGTATGAGAAAATCGGTTTCCGCATCCGTGAGGTCTCGTTCCTGACCTTGAACGTCCCGGAGTCCGAAAGCACGACTTCCCTGGCCTGACCTGTGCAGATTTGCTCCCCTTCGCGTGTAAATCCTGCAAACTCATGCGTCGATTGGCTCGCCTGACCCCGAAAACCGGCTGGTCTTGATCACCTCGGACGGGTCTCCTACCCTGCTGCACCTTTCCAGAGAATCCTCTCCTGTCGTCGACTCCCGTTGCGATCCCCATTCCCTCCATCGCAATCGATTCGGTTCAACATGCTGTCTTCACCGAAAACTCGTCGGTTTGCCGTCGTCACGGTTCACCTGATCCTCGCTGCGACCGTCACCGGTTGCGGTTCGATCGATCATTTCGGCACACGGATGTCGCCATCGACCTGGTTCTCGAAGCAACCCGCAGGACCTGTCGCAGAAAACAGCACCGAGATTCCCGAAGAAGAGTCTCTGAATCCCTTCGACGTCGCTCCTTCGCCGCCTGTTCGCACCGCGTCGGCCGCGCAGGAAAAGCAGTCTTCATCGACAGCCGCCAGCGTCCCCCAGTTCGACCCGGCGACAATGATGCTGATCGAGACGGAATTCAAGGATGCGACGCCCGAAGAACGACGGCTCTGGTACGAAGAACTGCGTCAGGTTTCACCGGAGATGGTGCCGCGAGTAATCCGGATGCGACGCCTGGCTCTGCAGCATTCGGAAAAGAATGCTGCGGCTCCGCCGTCGAGTGCCCCGGCACCGGCCGAATCGTCGACCGAGCTTCCCGTGGTCGCTGCCTCGGCTCCGAATCCGGTCTCGGGCAACGATCTTCTGGGGCTCAATCCCTGGGACAAGAACTCGCAGTTGCCGAACCAGCCTCGGCACCTCAAACCGGGTGACACACTCACGGTTTCGGACCAGACTGATCTGAACTCGTCGGTCAAACCGGCCTCTCATACAGGTCCGATCTCGGCTCCAGAAATGCCTTCCGATGACGAACGGAATACCAAACCGGACAATCCTGATCAGAATTACCGCGAGGCGCTGGAAGATCTGATCGCCCTGGCGGAGCAGCGAATTCAGCAGGGTCGGAACGCGGGCTCTCCGGATGATCTGGACGCTTACGCCCGCGAACACGCGTATCTCCGCATGCTGTATCTGATGGCTGATCGTCGTGAACGCTCACTGGAAGCGATCCCCGATCTCCCGGCCGCCGAGCAGGAGTTCTGGCAGAAGCTGTTCTGGGGTCTCTCAAACTACTTCGATTCCTCCGGCATCCCCAATCGGGGCGACCGGGCGACCCATACGGTTTCTCAAATTGCCGATGCAGCCGAACGATTGCGGGAACGTGCCAATCTTGAAATTCGGAACGTGACCTTCTCGACCGGAATTCACGGTTTCGGAATCTATGACCGCTACGAACGGGATGAGTTCCGTCCGGGTCAGCCGGTCCTCGTCTATGCTGAGCTGAAAAACTTCCTCAGCGAACTGACCACCGAAGGCACCTACAAGACGGTGCTGAAATCGACGATCGAAATCCACCGGGCCGGCAGTAACCCGGGACTGGTCGTCGAGCAGGCCTATCCGCCAACCGAAGACTACTGTCGGACACGCCGACATGACTATTTTCACAGTTACAAGATCAACATTCCCAGCGAACTCACGGTTGGTCCCTATCTGCTCAAGCTGATTGTGGAAGACCAGCTGAACCGCAAAGTCGCGACCTACACGATCAACTTCACCGTGAAGTAACGGCATGTGGATCTGTCGATGCCCAGCATGCATCCACGAATTTCCGCTTGCACGGATCGAACGCGGCTCGAATAATCGGGGAGATCCCCCGGAACGCCCGCGCATCACGGACTGCTCGTCCGCCCCGCCCGTTGTTGATCCAATCCTTTACAACATTGTTACGAGTCGGAACGACCGAAAGTCGAGACATGAACTACGCTGCCATTATTTTCGATTGCGATGGCACTCTGGCCAATTCGATGCCCGCTCACTACGTCGCCTGGGTGGCGACGTTGAAGGAGTACGGGATCGAATTCACGGAAGAGCTTTTCTACGGGACGGGCGGTTGGCCTTCGTGGAAAGTCGCCGAACTGCTGCTGGAACGGGACGGCGTTAAAGCGGATCCCCATCTGATCGCCGAGCAGAAAGAGGATGAGTTCGAGAAGCACCTCAATGTGATCGAACCAATCGAGCAGACCGTTAGTGTCGTCCGCGATCACTACGGCAAGATCCCGCTCGCAGTCGCCACCGGCGGCATTCCGCGCGTCTGCAATGGCATTCTGCAGAACCTTGAGATCAGCCACTACTTCGACACGATCGTCACGGCTCTCGACGTGGAACACGGCAAGCCGGCTCCGGACACGTACCTCGAAGCCGCCCGTCGTCTTGGTGTCGACCCAACGCAGTGTCTGGCTTACGAAGACACCGACCCCGGCCTGAAATCAGCTCGGGATGCCGGCATGGCGGCGATCGATGTGCGAACGTACTTCAATCCGCAACAGATGAGCAGCAAGATCGCGTAAGCGGCAACGGCGGCCGCAATGAACCCTCACGCTACGAGCGCGGTCCACTCTCGTGGACCGTTGCAGCTCCGATCGGGTGCATCGAACGATCCACGTCTCTGCTGATGGCACGCGTAATCGGCGGCAGTATGCCGCCGTTACGAGGGGCGGGTTAGAGCATTTTCATGCTTCGTCTGCAGTCGCATGGGCGGCAATCCCCCGGCCATGCTGAATTTGCTCCGGCAAACGCCTGCAGTCGAATTTTGAATTTGCTCTAGGTCATCAGCCAGGCGAAGACGCCGCGGGCGACGTGCATGCGGTTTTCGGCCTGATCGAAGACGATGCTGTTCGGGCTTTCCATCACGTCGTCGGTGACTTCGAGTCCGCGTTTGGCGGGCAGGCAGTGCATGAATTTCACGCTCTTCGGGGACGCCTTCACCAGCTCGGCGTTGATCTGATACGGAGCGAAGATTTTCTTCCGCTTGGCCGATTCCTTCTCCTGGCCCATGCTGGCCCAGACATCAGTGTAGAGAACATCGGCCTTCTTCACGGCGACTTTGGGATCGGGCTCGATCGTGACTGAGGCTTTCGCATTTCGCTTCTTGATGAGCTTGCCCAGTTCGTCGTCGAACTGATAGCCCTCGGGAGCACTGAGGATAAATTTCACGCCCATGTCAGCACAGCAGACCGCCAGCGATTTGGCGACATTGTTGCCATCACCCAGGTAGACCATGGTTTTACCGGCGAGGTCGCCGCAATGTTCCCGCATTGTCAGCAAATCGGTCAGGGCCTGGCAGGGGTGATAATCGTCGGAAAGACCGTTGATCACCGGACAGGTCGCGGCTGCGGCGAAGTCTTCGATCATCTGCTGCGAAAATGTCCTCAGGACGACGACATCGGCAAAACGGCTGACGACGCGGGCGACGTCTTCGAGCGATTCACGACCATCGAGACCGGCTTCTTTTTCCGACATGAACATGCCCGAGCCGCCGAGCTGGATCATGGCCGACTCGAAGCTGACCCGTGTGCGCAGGGAAGGCTTTTCGTAAATCTGGACCAGCACTTTCCGATCAAGCATCGGTTTCAGCTTGCCGGTTTTCTGTTGAGCTTTGAGCTTCGTCGTCAGCTCAATGATGTCACGCGTTTCGTCGGGGCTCAAATCGAACAGCGACAGAAGGTGCTTCACTTTCATGAGGGGTCTCAACTCGTCAAACGACATCCAGACAAGAAACGAAAATGCAGACAGGCCGGCTCACGGGCCGGCCTGAGGCATGGGGTATTTTGCGTAAAAGAAGGGCTCGCCTCGAATCATCGGCGAACGCCGCTCGAAATCGCAAAGAGCTATTATGAGCAGAGGGGCCCGTTGGCCGCAAGACTTCTCTACGATTCCGCGGACAGGGTTCGCAACTCGTTGATCAGCAGTTCGGCTCCCTGATCGACGTCTTCCGACGTGATATTCAGAGCCGGCAACAAACGAACGACCGTATCGTGTGTCACGTTGATCAGCATCCCCTTCTCCATACAACGGCGAACCAGCGGAGCGCCCGGCACGGTCAGGTCGAGACCGACCATCATTCCGGCGATCCGCAGCTCGCGAAGAATCGGCAGTTCGTCCAGCAAAGGCTCGAAATGGGACCGGAAGCGATCCGACATCTGCTGAGCATGTTCCAGCAGATTGTCCTCTTCGATGGTCTTCACAGTCGCGATGCCGGCGGCCATGGCCAGCGGGTTTCCTCCGAATGTACTGGCGTGCATACCGGGTCGCAGGGAGGGGGCAAGTTCATCTCGACAGACAAACGCGCCACAGGCGACACCGCCGGCGACCCCCTTGGCCAGGGTCATAATGTCAGGCTGAACGCCGTATTTCTGATGTCCGAACCAGGTGCCGAGACGACCCATACCGGTCTGAACCTCGTCGAAGATCAGCACCAGACCGTGTTCATCGGCCAGATCGCGAAGCCCCTGCAGGAAACCGTCGGCGGGGGTATTGACGCCCCCTTCGCCCTGAACCGGCTCGATCATGATGCCGCAGGTTTCGTCGTCGATCAGTTCGCGGACCGCATCCAGATCATTGTGTGGAGCGTACTGGAAACCAGCGACCAGCGGGCCGAGCCCCTGATGATACTTCGGCTGAGCGGTCGCCGTGACTGCGGCCATCGTACGGCCATGGAAGCCATTCTGAAAAGTGATGATCTTGTACTTCTCTTCCGGCGTGTGCAGTCGGGCCAGCTTGATGGCCCCTTCGACCGCCTCGGCTCCGCTGTTGCAGAAGAAAGCCTTGCCGAAACTGCGGCTGCAGATCTCTTTGGCGAACTCTCCCTGAGCTTCCGTGAACCACGTATTCGGGACGTGAATCAGCTGGCCAACCTGCTCGCGGACCGCTTCCACAACTTTCGGCGGACAGTATCCCAGGATATTGCAGCCCCAGCCGGGAAACAGGTCGAGGTAGCGGTTCCCCTCGGCATCCCAGACATAAGAGCCTCCACCGTGGGTGAGGCAGATGGGATAGCGGCCGTAATTGGGGATGACGTACTGATCAAACAGTGAAACGACATCCGCACTCGATTTGGAACTGGTCGAACTCATCGCAATTTCCACACTCGGCCGATCACATCGGCAATGAATCAGAAGAGACAGTGAAACTTCGTTTTCGGAACGGACGATTATACTCGGTCGCAGCCGGGACTGAAACGGAGGACCCCGGGGGACTTGCCCGGTGATCGGAGTTGCCTCGACCGTTCCAGGAAACTCAAAGGACACGATCGGGAGTCGCCGGTTCGCCTGATCCGCTGCTGCGCCTTGAGACGGCGCCAGCTTACCGCAGCAGCAGGTTTGACGACACGATGTGCATCTCCGGCTGAACGGCTCGCCGAATCCTTTCAGCGGCCGCATTCGAGCAACATCCGGAACTCCAGTGGAATCGAGGAATTACGCCAACTTCCGGAATAAAGTGGGTCGTCTGTTTTCTGAAAGGCGAGTTGTCGGCATCGGACTTGCCATGAAGTTTCGCCGAGTCTCCACCGAGACCATCCTCAAAGCGCCCCACCCAAGACCTTCCTGCCTGCAAGTGTTTCCGACCCATGCGATTGCTCAAAGTGCGCCCCGGCTGCGTTTGCGCTGCCCGGTTTTCGATGATGCTGTTCCTTCTCCTCTCGTCGACTTCCGGTTGCGGCGGAGGCTCCGACGACGGAATCCAGACGCTCCCGGTGGCCGGGACGGTGACCTTGAACGGTCAACCGCTCGCGGAGGCGATCATCCAGTTTCAGCCGCAGAATGGTGAGGGAAGAAGCTCCGCCGGTCGAACCGATGAGACGGGACGATTCGAACTCTTATTCGATTCGGATCGCGAAGGAGCCCTGCCCGGAGAACACCGAGTCATGATCACGGCCGTGCGAGAGCTTCCGGGAAAACAGGACGAAGAAGGGAACACGCTGACCGAGCAGATCCTGCCCGCGCAATACAACGCCAGGTCGACCCTCACGGCTCAAGTCAGTGAGAACACAGAGCACTACGACTTCGCGTTGAAGAGCAAGTAGTCTGCCTGAGGCTTCAGGTCGATCCCGCTGGATATGTTTCTCAATTTTTAGCTGCGCCGAAAGGCGTTAAAGGAAGTGCCACCATGCAGATTGGGTCATCCCCCCGTCGCACCGCGTTTACCCTGATCGAACTTCTGGTCGTGATCGCGATCATCGCTATCCTGGTTGCCCTGTTGCTTCCAGCCGTGCAGCAGGCACGGGAAGCAGCGCGGCGTTCACAGTGCAAGAACAACCTCAAGCAGATGGGGCTGGCGCTCCATAACTACCACGACACGTTCTCGGTTTTTCCGGCCAACGGCTACTATCGCCGCGGTGCCTCGTGGCACGTCTACATTCTTCCGTACATGGAACAGTCCGCTGTTTACGACGGCCTGACGTTCGGCGAGCACAGCTCGTTCATGTACCAGTCCGGATGCGGCTGTACGGCGGAAGATATCGATTTGCATGCGCAAGTTCGTCTCTCGTACATCACGTGTCCCAGCTCGCCGATGCCAGCCGTGAAAGATGGAGCCGTGCCTTCAGGCCAGGTTGGCTCGTTCGGTTCCTCGAACGTACCGCTTCAGGTTGCTGAGTACGCCGCCATCGCAGGCCACACTCGGAATCCGAATACGCAGGCCGACCTCTACACGGCAGGCTCCTACGGGCACTACGCCAGCAACGGAACGATCTACGCCCGAAGCAAGACTCGAATGCGGGATCTGCGGGATGGCACAAGTAACACGCTGATGGTCAGCGAAAACAGCCGGCCGACGCGGGACGTTCTGGGCGTTCGCGGAGCCGTCGGGAATGAATACGACAATCGTGTCGGATCGTTCTCGGGCGGCATGTGGATCGGCCCCAAAGAACTGTCCGGCTGGATCGCGAATCAGATTTCGGTCCGATATCCAATCAACTCCGACGCAATGACCTCGTCCACGGAAGGCTACCTCTACTCCTACACGCAGAACAATCCTCTCTCTTCCAACCACGCCGGGGGAGTGCAGGGACTGCTGGGAGACGGAAGCGTCCGGTTCCTGTCGGAAAACATGTCCGAAGTGACGCTGCAGCGGCTGTGCATTCGCGATGACGGCCTGATTCTTGGCGAGCTGTAATCTCTCCGTCAGCCGCCCGCACTCAAAGAGCCCCGCGACCACAGGTCATGGGGCTCTTCTCCGATTCAGGATCGATGCTTTCCCTGCCGGCGCAGTGATTCGGAAGATGGCGGCCACTTTACGGGTGACCGCAAAGCAATGATGAGTTTTTCAAGAACATTTGATCCCCATGCTTGGTTGTCTAGTGTTAAGCTCGGTATGCTCAACAGCCCGCTTTCACATCTCAGGATATCCGTTCGGAAAACCATCTTCTTTAGTCAGCCGGGCTTTGAAACAGAGACCATTGGTCTTTGTTCGGGAAGGGAACAATGCAACTCTCGATCTTCAAGTATGGTCTAGCCATTCTGGCGACAGTTTTATTCACCAGGAACGTGTCGGCCCAGGAAAGCCTTCCTTTTCCGCCACCATCCTCGCCAAGTACGGCTGGTCCCACAATCGCCGAATCGACGTACAAACCGGTGAAACCAGTCCATCACCTGCCCTCTGATGCACCGAATATCGTGATCATTATGCTCGACGATGTTGGGCCGGCGTTGCCGGAACCATTCGGGGGTCCGATCCATACTCCGACGCTCTCTCGAATTGCAGACGAGGGGATTACTTACAACCGCTTTCACAACGCAGCGATGTGTTCGCCGACGCGAGCTTCACTGTTGACCGGACGAAATCATCATCGCGTCGGGTTCGGGCAGATTGCCGAACTGGCCAACGACTGGGACGGCTATACCGGAAACTGGCCGGCCACGACGGCCTCAATTGCCAAGGTGCTGGGATATTACGGTTACAATACGGCTGCATTCGGCAAATGGCACAATACTCCAGCCGAGCAAACAACCACACAGGGACCGTACGATCGCTGGCCGACCGGGCGTCTCGTCGGTTTCGATTACTTCTACGGTTTCCTTGCCGGCGAGTCGTCGCAATGGGAGCCGGCCATCGTCCGAAACACGACGCGAATCGAGACGCCGGAAACAGAGAACTATCACTTCACGGTCGATATCGCCGATGAGGCGATCTCGTGGATTCGGCGACAAAACGCAATCGCCCCCGAGCAGCCGTTCTTTGTCTACTGGGCTCCAGGAGCCTCTCATGGTCCGCATCACATCTTCAAGGAGTGGGCCGACAAGTACAAAGGACGCTTCGACGCCGGGTGGGATGAGCTGCGTAAAGAGATGTTCGCCAGGCAGAAGGAATGCGGCTGGATTCCGAAGGAAACTCAATTGACCCAACGTCCGGAAACGCTGGCCGGCTGGGACGACATTCCCGAAGACCAGCGAGCATTCCAATTGCGGCTCATGGAAATCTTTGCCGGTTTCACAGAGCATGCCGACACCCATGCCGGGCGTCTGGTCGACGAGCTTGAACAGCTGGGGCTCCGCGAGAATACCCTGATCTTCTATGTCTGGAGTGACAACGGGTCGAGTTCGGAAGGTCAGCATGGGACAATCAGTGAGCTTCTCGCCCAGAATGGAATCGCGACGAAAGTCGAAGATCATATTCGAGCGCTGGATGAACTCGGTGGACTCGATGTCCTCGGCAGCAACAAGACCGACAATATGTACCACGCCGGCTGGGCCTGGGCCGGATCGACTCCGCATCAGGGAACGAAACTGACGGCCAGCCATTTCGGAGGCACACGCACTCCGCTGGCCATCTCCTGGCCGAAGTCGATTACGCCCGATAAGAAGCCGCGGACGCAGTTCCACCACGTTAACGATATCGCGCCAACTGTCTACGAGGTGATCGGCATCACTCCCCCGCAGGAAGTCGACGGCGTCACCCAGCAGGCCATGGATGGAATCAGCATGGTCTATACCTTCGACAAAGCCGAAGCTCCGGGACGCAAGCAGGCACAATACTTCGAGTGCATGGCCGATCGAGGGGTCTACACTCCCGATGGCTGGTTCGCATCGGCGTGGGGACCTCGTATTCCGTGGGTCCCCGGCTTGCCCGCGGGGATTCAGAACTGGAGTCCGGACAACGATCGCTGGGAGCTCTACAACATCAATGGCGACTACTCCCAGGCCATTGATCTTTCGAAACAGCACCCGGACAAGCTGGATGAGCTGAAGACGATTTTTGCTCAGGAAGCGAAGGCTAATCTGGTGTACCCGGTTGGCGGAGGCCTCTGGTCGGTCATCTGGAGTCCCCAGTCGGCTCCTTCGAATCCGGCGACCACCTTCAACTACACGCAGGATGTCGTCGGCGTGCCCGAGTTTGCCGGCCCCAAAGTCGGAGCTCGCAGTAATCTGGTGACCGTGCATCTCGATCTGGAGAAGGATTCGTCGGGAGTTCTCTACGCTCTGGGTGCGTTTTCCGGAGGCGTCGCACTCTGGGTCGACAAGGGCAAACTTCACTACGAGTACAACCTGTTCGAGATTGAACGGACACGACTGGAGTCGAAAGAGCCGCTTCCGACAGGCAAGACGACCATTGAAGTCGAAACCCGAATCTCCGAGCCCCGGGGGGCAGCAGACGTCGCTTTGCGGGTGAACGGAAAAGAAGTCGCTCACGGCACCGTGCCTCGGACTGCGGTCCTGGCGTTCACGGCCAACGACTCTTTCGACGTCGGCATGGACAGTTACTCGCCGGTCTCTGAAGCCTACTTCGATCGGAAGCCGTTTCGATTCAACGGAAAGATCGACAAACTGCAGATCAAGTATCAGAAGTAACGCACTCGCGTAGAAAGCCTGAACCAGAAAACCCTCGGCTCAAGATCGCTCTCGAGCCGAGGGTTTCTTTCGTTAGACAGTTCACGGCCCGCCGGGGCGCCGTCAGTTGGTGCCCGTATTCGGCAGCCGGCGAAAGTCAATTGGTCCGTCAAATGGCGGCTCTGGATCTGCCAAACAACTCGAGCTTTTGACAGTGGATCACCTAAGCGAGGAACGATTGCAGCGCATTAACTGTCTAGGTAGATTGAGTAAGTACTTTTTTCTGCCGCGCCGAGGACTTGCTCGGCCGCCCCTAGTTCACAGACGGGAACGCGCAACACAAGTTCTCCCTTTGAGAACGCAATTCATTTCGCCGACTGACTTGGGGAGTAGGCCGATGCTCAGAAAATCTATCAAACTTCTATTGGTCGGAACAGCAATGGCTCCGGTTCTAGTGGTTATGGGAGTGGACCAGTTGTTCCGCGATGGGTTTCAGGGGTGGGCAAGTCTTCCATTCCTCCTCTTCGTAATCGCTGCTTCGCTGTTTCTGATCGCGATCTGCGTAATGCACGTCGCAAAAAAGTCGGGCGAGAAAATGTCGCTCCGAGTTTGCAAGGCCAAGAACTCCGACAAAGAGGTCATAACGTTTTTGGTCGCTTATCTTCTTCCCGTGCTCAGTGACCATGAATATCTCTTCAGAGAGATCAACGTCCCAACTTTGTTCATTCTAGCCCTCGTCAGTATTGCCGTGTACCACAGCAATGCGTTCGACTTCAATCCTCTGCTTGGGATGCTAGGATACCATTTTTATGAGGTGGAAGACGACGACCATTTCCCTTATCTGTTGATTAGTAGCACTCCGATCAAAAAGCCTTGCCAGGAACTGCGGGTGACGAAACTCTTTGAGTACACATTTCTCCACATTGAGGATTGAGCATGCAAGCCCCTTTGCCCGAATTGACTTTTTTTGCAGGTATTTCTTCCAATACGGAGGAACCGCACCTGGAGAAGGTGTCGCTCGAGGCAGGTGTGCAAAGCGAGCTTTCTGAAATGTTTGCGAACCAAGCTGATATGTTTCTTACCGATGACACAGAAACTGTCGAATTCAATCCCAAAGAGAACTATCGACTGGAACGTGGGCAAGTTTACGTTATTAAAGATTTCGATCTATCTTCCCGCTACAAAGAAGCTGTTCTGAAACCACATCAAGCCGACGAATTCGAGATGGGAAACGCCTCTTTCCCGCGGATTGTGACTTTTTTTGGCTCAGACGCCCGTGATCGCACGGTCCATCGATTGCTTTTCCAACAGTTTCGATCGCCGCAACTACTGGATCGCCGGTTCTCCCTGCTTTGGAAGGGGAACGTATTCAGCCGTATTTCCGGCGATGGAATAAGCCTGGCTCATGAGCTTGCCGCTATCTGGCAAAATGGGCATCTCTTCTTCCGATCGTTTTCTATTGTTCGGCGGTTCTTCGATCTTGCTGAATTTGAGCCCAAAGCAACACCAGAGGAAGTAGCTTCGTTCGTTCGCGATGACTTGTTCGCGTACGAGGACGACGACTCGATGCAAAAGATTTTCCGGGTTATCGAAAATGATGATTTTCTCAGACGGCGCATTGCTTCGATTGTTAATCGCGAGATATTGACAGTCGTCCGTCCCCGCGCGGCTGCTAATAAGGCAGCTAAATTCGATATTGTAATTCCTGTTCGACGCCCTAACGGGAAAGATAAAATTGCACTTCCATCTCACAAACGCCAGCTAAAGGAAGTCGTTCGATTTCTCAATGAGGAATATTTCCATGGAGAGCTCACAGATCAACTGCTTGAAACGAATTCTTTAAGGCCTCACGGAAAAGGTTAACATGCCCGACCATGGCTGTCTCTCGGAGCACCCGATACGCCATCGCCGTCTACCGAACTTTTGACGGTTCTGAAGAACCAGGAAACCCTCGGCCGAGATTACTCTCGAGCCGAGGGTTTCTTTTGTTGCCGTTCACTGCCCGCTGGAGCGGAGAGTAATTCGACGTTCTTTACTTCTGGCCGAGCACCAGTTCTTTGTGGCCGGCGCGGACGTCCCGTTCGAGATCGAAACGGTCCAGGTTCATGACCTTGGTCCAGGCGGCGACGAAGTCGTTGACGAACTTCTCTTCGGCATGGTCACTGGCGTAGACTTCGGCGATGGCTCGCAGTTGCGAGTTGGAACCGAAGACAAGGTCCACACGGCTGGCGGTCCATTTGACGTCACCCGATTCGCGATCGCGGCCTTCGAAGAAGTGATCGCACATCGGCGACTTCTGCCATTCGGTGCTCATGTCGAGCAGGTTCACGAAGAAGTCGTTGGTCAACGCCCCCGGGTTGTCGGTGAAGACGCCGAGTTCGGCGAATGGTCCGCTGCCCCAGGTGGTGTCCAGAACTCGCATGCCGCCGACGAGTGCAGTCATCTCCGGAGCGGACAGAGTCAACAGCTGCGCCTTGTCGACGAGCAGTTCTTCCGCCGGCCGGTCGATCTCCTTGTCGACGTAGTTACGGAATCCGTCAGCCTTTGGTTCCAGGACGGCCATGGCCTCGACATCGGTCATCTCAGCGGTCGCATCGCCACGGCCGGGAGAGAATGGAACCTGAATGTCGTAGCCTGCTTTCTTCGCGGCGGCTTCGACGCCGGCGTTCCCGCCGAGCACGATGAGGTCCGCAAGTGAAACCTGCTTACCACCAGACTGTGCGCTGTTGAACTCTTTCTGGATCTGTTCCAGCTTCTCAATGACCCTGGCCAGCTTCTCCGGCTGGTTCACTTCCCAGTCTTTCTGCGGAGCCAGGCGAATACGGGCCCCGTTGGCGCCGCCTCGCTTGTCGCTGCCGCGGAAGGTCGAGGCCGAAGCCCAGGCCGTGGAGACCAGATCAGAGACCGACAGACCGGAATCGAGCAGCTTCTCTTTCAGAGCGGCGGCATCGTCCTGACTGATCAGTTCATGTTCGACTTCCGGAACCGGGTCCTGCCAGATCTGAGGTTCAGGCACATTCTGTCCCACCAGACGGGAGTAAGGTCCCATATCCCGGTGAGTTAGCTTGTACCAGGCTTTGGCGAAGGCTTCCCTGAACTGTTCCGGATTGTCGTGGAATCGTTTCGAGATCTTGCCGTAAGCCGGATCCAGCTTCAGTGCCAGGTCCGTCGTGAACATGATTGGAGCATGTGTTTTCGACGAATCGAAGGCGTCAGGCACGAGGTCGGTCCCGGCTCCATCTTTGGGAACCCACTGATGGGCGCCCGCCGGGCTCGTGGTCAACTCCCATTCGTAACCAAACAGATTGTCGAAATAACCGTTGGACCACTGCGTCGGCGTGCTGGACCAGGCGCCTTCGAGACCACTGGTAATGGTATCCCCGGCGTTGCCCGAGCCGTGTTTGTTCTTCCAGCCGAGTCCCTGCTCTTCAATCCCGGCTGCTTCCGGTTCCGCGCCGACATTGTCAGCCGAGGCGGCTCCGTGAGCTTTTCCGAACGTATGTCCGCCAGCGATCAGGGCGACGGTTTCTTCATCGTTCATCGCCATCCGTCCGAAGGTTTGACGGATATCGTGAGCAGCAGCCAGAGGGTCCGGTTTGCCGTTGGGACCTTCCGGATTGACATAGATGAGTCCCATCTGCACGGCGGCCAGCGGATCTTCGAGGTCACGTTCGCCGCTGTAGCGTTTGTCGCCCAGCCAGGTCGATTCCGGACCCCAGTAGATATCTTCCTGCGGTTCCCAGACATCTTCACGTCCGCCGGCGAAGCCGAAGGTTTCGAAGCCCATCGATGCCAGAGCCACGTTTCCGGTCAGGACCATCAGGTCGGCCCAGGAAATTTTGTTGCCATACTTCTGCTTGATGGGCCAGAGCAGCCGCCGGGCTTTGTCGAGGTTGGCGTTGTCAGGCCAGCTGTTGAGCGGTGCGAACCGCTGCGTGCCGTAACCGGCTCCTCCGCGACCATCGCTCACGCGGTAGGTTCCGGCGCTGTGCCAGGCCATGCGAATGAACAGCGGACCATAGTGACCGTAGTCAGCCGGCCACCAGTCCTGCGAGTCGGTCATCAACTCGCGCAGATCTTTCTTGACGGCTTCGACGTCGAGCTTTTTGAACTCTTCGGCGTAGTCAAAATCTTCGCCCAGGGGATTTCCCTTCACCGAGTTCTGGTGAAGAATGCTCAGGTTCAGCTGATTGGGCCACCAGTCACTGTTGGACATGGAGCCAGCCGCGGTGTGGCGAGCCGATGCCGGTCGGACGTCGCCGATGACAGGACACTGAGCAGCACTGCTGCCGCCTTCCTGTTCGGTCTTTGCGGATTTACCGCTGCCGGTTTCCGCGTAGCTCGCACATGTGACGAGCGCCGCGAGACTCGCGCAGGCGGCGAAAGTACGAATTGCCATGAATGTCTCCTGATTGTGGTGGTAGGGAAAGGCACACCGAGTCGGTTTCAGATTGTAGATTTGAAGTTGGCAGTCCCAACTGCACGGTTGCAGTATCGCCCTTTACATCAGACACTTCCAATGCATTTCGCGACTTCCGACCATGCATTCAAGTTATTAATCATCAAGGTCACTGATGGAACTGGATCAGCTGCGCTACTTTCTCCGCGTTGCGGAACGGCAGAACTTCACTCGAGCGGCGGAAGATCTGGGGATTTCGCAGCCCGCGCTGAGTCGGTCGATTCAGAAGCTGGAGGATGAACTGGGGCAGCCGGTGTTCGAGCGAAAAACGCGTTCGGTCTCGCTGACGGATGCCGGGACGCTGCTGCAGGCCCGGGTCCAGCAGGTGCTGGCCATTCTTGAAGACACGAAAGCCGAAATCACCGACGATGGCCAGAGCGGCCGCGTGCGGGTGGGCGCCATTCCGACAATCGCTCCCTATTTTCTGCCCGATTTCCTGCGGAAGTTCGCGAACGAGTTCCCGAAGGCAACACTGATTGTGCAGGAAAACACGACCGACAATCTGCTCAAGAGCTGCACACAGGGTGAGATCGATCTGGCCATTCTTGCGCTGCCGCTGCCGGCACGATACCTCGAAGTGGAGGTCCTCTTCGAGGAAGAACTTCTGCTCGTCCTTCCTCCTGAGCATCCGCTGGTCGCGAAAGAGAAGATTCGGGTGAATGATGTGGAACCTTATCCGTTCGTCCTGCTCGATGAAGCGCACTGTCTTTCCGACAATATCGTCTCCTTCTGCCGGAACCGCTCCTTCCAGCCGGTCGCCGTCGAGCGGACGAGTCAACTGGCGATGGTCCAGGAACTGGTTTCGCTGTCGCATGGCGTATCGATGGTTCCCGCGATGGCGAGGGAGCGTGACCAGAGCGACCGCCGCGTCTACCGCTCCTTTACGGGCAAGAAGCCGATGCGAACCGTGGTGGCGGTTTGGAATCCTTACCGGTTCCAAAGCAAGCTGCTGAAAGCCTTCCGGGAACGTCTGCAACGTTGACCAGATCGATTTCGTGCGAGAATTCCGGTCGCATCCCGCCTGAATCGTGATAGAACGGACTGGTCGGCGTGTGGGGGATGGCATCTCGTTCGTCCCCGGTCGACAGAGGCTTCGAATCGATGCTGGTGAGTCACCGCTGTGAGGGGGACCGTGAAGTGCTGAACGAATTCAAGAAGTTCATTCTGAAAGGCAATGTGGTCGACCTGGCGACCGGGGTGATCATTGGGGCGGCTTTCAGCCGCATTGTCACGGCCTTTACCGATGGCATCATGAAACCGCTCATCAGCCTGGCGGGCGGCGACCCCGATGTTTCGCTGAAGGTCGGGATCTTCGACGTCGGGATTGTCCTTAATGCGGTGATCGGGTTTCTGATTACCGCGACCGTCGTGTTCTTCGTGATCGTCAAGCCGGTCAACCACTTGCTCGAAATGATGCGGGAAGAGCCTGAATCGGTTCCGCCGGCCCCGAACCCGGAACAGCAGCTGCTTGGTGATATCAGAGATTTGCTCAAGCAGCAGATCGACCTTCAGCGGGGCTCGGATCCCGGCTCAACCACCCAGCCGGAACCGGGCGTGTGAACCAGAATCCGGGACAGAATGTCCTTCCGGCGACATTTGTTCTGCCGGAAGGCGTGTGATATCTTACGCCTTGCGACCCAGCGAGAGTGGCGGAATTGGCAGACGCGCTGGATTTAGGATCCAGTGTCTTTACGGCGTGGGGGTTCGAGTCCCCCCTCTCGCAATCGATACGACCGAAAAAATTCAACGCCGATGTTCCCGAGGAGGAATGTCGGCGTTGTTTCGTTCAGACTGTGATCGGAAATCGTTCAGCGGCCGCGTCGGCCGGGAGCTGATTCGATCGCTTCGAGCTCTCCGTTGTCGAGCCAGATCCAGCCGCAGCGTGTGCAGGCGTCGATGACGGCGTTGCCGGGGCCATAGTAGGGATGGCAATCCATCGGAGCGGAACAGTCCGGGCAGAACGCGCGTTCGCTGAGTTCGCGGGGATCAATGGGAGCCGGGATCGCGTCTGAACCCCCATAGCTGGCGCGGCGTTCCCAGACGACGCCGGCAAAGTCCTCATCGGCGATCAGAATTCCGTGGCACTGCCCGCAATATTGAGCGGGTCGCCCGTTCAGCAGAGCCGCGTCCATGGGGTGTTCGCAGCGCGAGCAGAGCGACTCGGTCGGCAGATCCAGGACTTCGAGCCCTTCGGCCGGGAAGTCGCTTCGCAGCGAATTGCGGGTATTGCAGTGCGGGCAGAGTCCGCCCGTTTTCCGCACGTCGAAATGAAGCGGTGCGCCACAGTTTATACAGTTCATCGCAAGCTCTCCGGATTGGGTCGTTGAGCCTAAGTGTAGCTCATGTTCCGGGGCCGCGTGGGAGACCGATGGGTCTGTGAACCGCGCATGGAAAAACCGCCCTTGCCGATGATGCTCTGGTTCGGCTTCGAGCATCACCCCTCAATCGGCAGAGGGCGGTTTTCCTTTAGTGAAGCGGGCGTTACGCCACGGCTTCCATCTCCTGTGCAGGCAGATGACAGCGGAAGACTCGCTTACAGAACTTCCCGGGTCGAGTCGTGCTGGCACGGCGAAGTTTCTCTTCTTCCGACCATGAGGCACGAATTCGGCGGCACTGAGCTTCGATTTCTTCAGGCGTCGGGATGTAAGGAGCGGTGCTGGCGTCGATGTCGATCACGGTTAATGCCCTTCCGGATGGATTTGATCGTGGTTGTGGTTATCAGCTGCTCAGAGTGATTCGGTTCGAACCGTCGTGAGCGTCTTGTGTATGGGAGAGGGCCAGACGCAATGGTCGTGCCAGTCCGGCGAGCGGTCGAACTTTTATTGAGGTCCAGGCCAGGAAACAGCCCTGACATTTTTGACGTAAATCTTTTTCTTTCAGCGAAATCCGCAAGCTGGAGGACTTCGCAGAACGCCGAAAATTTTTCCTTGATGACTCATGCCGACGGTTGATCGCTCGCCGATCGCTCGCCGTCCGCTGGTCGATCATGAACCGCTGGGCGTCCAGCGTGGACGCTGAGCGACCCGTTACCGTGGTTTTACTGGAAGTCAAGGAAAAACTTGCAGAACGTGGACCCCGTCCGATTTTCCCCCATAACCCTACTTGCAGCCGATAGGCACGGAATGTGCAATCACGCTGGCGACGCCTTTCGACTGCGTCTTTCAGTAAGTGGAAGTACATCCGAAATGCGAAGGCTGGTCAGTGGATCAGGCCAACGGAGAATACAGGGACAGAACCAGGAGTGCGGGTTGATGAGTACAGATCAGGTTGTGCGTATTGAAGGTATGGGAGCGATCCCGGGAGATCATGGCGTCGCGTTTCGCGTGTGGGCTCCCCATGCCGAGGCTGTCTCCGTGATTGGTACGTTCAACGACTGGAACGAAGAGTCCAATAAGTTGGACGCCGAGGACGGAGGCAAGTGGTACACTCTGGTGGAGAACGCCTCCATCGGTGATCAATATCTGTTTGTCATCCACGCGGGGGGCAAGAAGCTGAAGCGGATTGATCCGTACGCCCGGGAAGTGACGAACTCGGTCGGAAACGCGGTGGTGCCCGATCCCTCGTTCGACTGGTTGGAAGACAACTTTGAGATGCCGCCGATCAATGAGCTCGTCGTCTACGAGATGCACATCGGCACCTACACGACGTCTGAAGACGGCGAACAGCCCGGCACATTCGAAACCGCCATCGAAGATCTCGCCCATCTTCAGCGACTGGGAGTGAACTGCATTGAGGTGATGCCGATCGCCGAGTTTGCCGGCGATTATTCGTGGGGTTACAACCCGGCTCACATTTTCGCCGTCGAGTCGAGTTACGGCGGCCCGAAGGCGTTCAAACAGTTTGTGCTGGAAGCCCATAAGCGGGGCATCGCCGTGGTGCTTGATGTCGTCTACAACCACTTCGGTCCGAGCGATCTCGACCTGTGGCAGTTCGATGGCTGGCATCAGCACGAGATGGGCGGCATTTATTTCTACAACGACTGGAAAGCCGAAACGCCCTGGGGACTGACGCGGCCCGATTACGGTCGCGGCGAAGTCCGGCAGTACATCTTCGACAATGCAATGATGTGGATGAACGATTTTCGTGTCGATGGTCTGCGTTACGACATGACGCTTTATATCCGGAACGTCCGCGGAAACGGCGATCCGGGCGGCGACATTCCGGAAGGCTGGTCTCTGACGCAGTGGATCAACGGAGAAATCCGCAAGCAGTTCCCCGACAAGATCACGATCGCGGAAGACCTGCAGAAGAACGACTGGATGACAAAGTCTCCCGAAGACGGGGGCGCCGGGTTCCATGCTCAATGGGACGCCGCATTCGTGCATCCGATTCGCGATGTGCTCACGCAGCCGAACGACGAAGACCGCTCGATGGAAGCGGTCGTTCAAGCTCTCAGCAAGAACTACAACGGGGATCCGTTCCAGCGTGTCGCCTACACCGAGTCTCACGACGAAGTGGCGAACGGAAAGGCTCGCATGACGAGCGAGATCAATCCGGATGCTCCCCACAGCTGGTGTGCTCGCAAGCGATCCGTCCTCGGAGCCGTGCTGACGCTGACTGCCCCCGGGGTGCCGATGCTGTTTCAGGGACAAGAGTTTCTTGAAGACGAATGGTTCCGCGACACCGTGCCGCTGGACTGGGACAAAGCTGATGAATTCCGCGGCACGGTCCGACTGTATCGCGATCTGATTCATCTTCGGCTCAATGCCCGGGGTAACACGAAGGGACTGACCGGATCGGGCATCAACTTCCTGCACGTCGATGATCATGCCAAGGTTGTCGTCTACCATCGCTGGTACGAAGGGGGAACTGATGACAACGTCGTGGTCGCCGTCAACTTTTCCAGCCAGGCCCACACCGTAAAGGTCCACATGCCTTCGGCGGGAGAATGGAAGCCGCTGTTCAACAGCGACAGCCATCTCTACAGCAAGTCGTACGATGACGTCGGCCCGGGACACGTGCTGCAGACCGAGGGGGAAGTCGAATTCACGATCGCACCGTACTCGGCTGTGATCTTCGGGCATGAAGCTTGAGAATGGCTTCAGCGGACAACGGTTGGTAGGCTGAATGCCAGACCTGTTGATACACGCCGGTCGCTCCCGTGACGACCGGCGTGCTTTTTTATTGCCCACCCCTTCGAGGACTTCCGCATGAAACTCAGCCTGCTGCTCTCCGCACTCCTGACGATCGCTACGGCCGCGAATGCTTCTGCTGAAGACGAGTCAACAGCCGCGATTAACGTGGTCAGCTTTAACATCCGCTATGGCTCGGCTCGCGATGGCGAGAACCATTGGGACAAGCGAAAGGATTTCGTCGTCGAAACCGTTCAGGAACTCGACCCGGATCTGCTCGGAACGCAGGAGACACTCGGCTTTCAGCGGGACTATCTGAGCTCGAAGCTGCCGGAATACTCGGTCTTCGGCGTCGGCCGGGAAGACGGTCGCGACGAGGGAGAGATGATGGCCATCTTCTACCGGACCGAACGGTTCGAGAAGCTCGATGGCGGTCACTTCTGGTTGAGCGAGACACCGAATGTTCCCGGCAGTATGAGTTGGAACACGGCCTGCTCCCGGATGGTGACGTGGGTGAAGTTGAAGGATCACAAGAACGCGGATCGCGTCCTCTGGTTCTTCAACACGCATCTCGATCACAAGAGCCCGCAGGCTCGCCTCGAAGGGGCCCGACTGATTCGTCGGCGCGTGAACGAGATGGTCGCGGGGGCTCCGGTGGTCATCACCGGCGACTTCAATGCCGCCGAGAAGTCCGAACCCTATCAGGCCCTGTTCGAGCAGTCCGGCTCGGTGCAGCTGCAGGATACCTGGCGGGTCGCGCAACCGAGTGCCCAGCAGAACGAAGGAACATTCACCGGCTTCTCGCTGAAGTCACGCGGCGACAAACGCATCGACTGGATCGCGATCAGCAAAGGCTTCCAGGTCCAGTCCGCTGCGATCGTCGAGATCAATCGCAACGGCGTGACGCCTTCGGATCATCTGCCGGTTCAGGCTCGGCTCGTCTTCAGCAAGCACTGATTACCAGGAACTGACTCCGCCTCGCTGATTTCAGCCAGCCAGCCGCGTATTGGCCTGAGCCAGTGCCGGCAGCCAGATCGGCTCGACTTCGCGTTCTTCAAACATGCCCGCCAGATGCTGATGGCAGGTGAAGAACAGGACCTGTTTGTTGGACGCGAAGTTCATCAGCGTTTCGGCGGCGGCTTCGGTCCGCTGCTGGTCGAAGTTCACGCAGATGTCGTCGAAGACGATCGGCATCGCGATTCCTTCTTCGGCGAACGTGTCGATCAGAGCCATACGAATCGACAGGAACAACTGCTCCCGCGTGCCGTCGCTCAGTTCGCCCACATTGCGAGTGGTGCCGTCCTGTTCGCGGATCAGCAATTCGCGGCTGCCGACGGGCGTGCGAACATGCCCGTATCGGCCGCAGGTCAGCTGAGACAGATAGTCTGAAGCTCGTGCCAGTGTTTCCGGCTGGAACCGCTGCTCGAATTCGGATGTCATGCGAGACAGAGCCGAGGCGGCAATGCGGTTGGCTTCGAGATCCCGCCAGGACGCCGCGGCCCGATCGAGCACGCGGGCCTGCTTCGCTTTCAGATCGTCGGATGACGTATCGCTCTCCAGGGTCTCCAGCGTCTGACGCAGGCGGCCGAGTTCTTCCTGAGCAGCCGAGTACTCGGCGTCGAGATCGTCGATCTCCAGACCGAGCATGTCGATCCGTTCCTGATTGCTGTCGACGTTGAAGTTGATCAGATCCTCTTCAACGATGGCGAGCTCCGGCTCCTCGCGACTGATGGAAGCCAGCTGATCGTTCAGATCGGCAATCAGAGCCTGCAGCTTCTCGGCTCGCGCCTTCTTCTCGGCCAGGACCCGATATTCTTCCGGCGTGGAGACGCGGGTGTCGTTGAGGAGGCGGCGAAGTTTCTCGTCGCAACGGCGGCTCTCGGCTTTGGCCGCGGCGACGCGCTTACGAAGTTCGCGATACTCGCTCCGCTTCTTCAAGTAAGAACCGTGATTGCTCTCATAGTCTTCCAGCAGACGCTGCCAGGTATTGAGCGTTTCGGTCAGCCGCTCGCTCGAATTGCCTCGCATCGACATCCGGCTGGCAATCATTTCCATCTGATCGCGGAACTGGTTGAGCAGCTCCTGATGCCGCTGAACATCGTCGCGGGCTCCCTGCCACTGTCGCAAAGTCTGCTGAGCGTCGACCGCGTGCTGCCAGCTGAGGAAGGCTTCGCTGGTCCGGACCGTTTCCCGAATGCCGAGCGTTCGCAGCAGATCGCACCACGCCTGGCGGGTGGCACTCACGTCGCGTTGATACTCAGCCAGTTTGCCCCGCTGGACCGACAGTTTCTTGCGTGTTTTGAGGAGTCGTTCCTGCGTGCGGGCGAGCCCCTGCAGATCGACGAGCCGCTGCGTCGCCTTGCGGATCAGCTCCGATTCCGACCGCCAGCTGCGTGTCACGTTCACTTCCCGTTCGCGGGGAGCACGGGTCAGCTTCTCGCCAGTAATCCGGGCGATGCGAGCCCGAACATCGTTGAGCTGAGCCTGGCACTTCTCAATCTCATCCCGCAGCCGCCGGTTCAGGGAATACGAATCGGACTCGTAATGACGTCGCAACGCGAAGGCGAGGCCGCCTCCCATGATGCCGGTCAGCAGGTAGATCAAACCGATCACCCAGCCGGTTTTCACGCCGTTCACGAGACCGGCAATAATGAAGAAGCCGCCGGCCATTGCGAACAGGGTGAGCATCGTCTGGGCCCACCACGGCAGTTCGGTGCCGAGATCGTTCTTCTCGAGTTGAGCATTCGCACTGCGAATCCGCTGATCGTACTCGGCTTCGCGAACCCGCAGCTGAGCCAGGTTTTCGAGATCACCCAGGCGAGCTTCGGCATCGCGAATCGCCTGATCGAGCGAGGAAATATTCTCGCGACGCAGACGTTCCTGCAGATCGGACTGGCGGTTGTGGCAGGAGTCGGAAACCTTCTTGTACTTGCGACGATGCCGAGCCCGGCGGCTGATGGCGTTCTGATAGTTTCGGGCAGCCGTACTCAACTGCAGATGAGACTGCGGCGAAGTATCGACTTCCGACAGCCGGTTGATCGTCCAGTCGGGGCCGAGTGTCTTGAGTTTCTCATCGAGCTCCGCTTTGAGCAACGAGGCATCTGCGGAGACGTTGGCCAGATGCCGTTCCGCCGATTCCACGAGGCCCCGCATGTCGATCAGAGCGCGGACGGCACTGGCATGATCGCGGAGGTCGTAGTGTTCGCGTTCGCGGTCGAGAGCCTTCCGCAGCTCGGACTGCTCGCGACGAAGCTGCTTCACATTCTTCTCGGCGGCCCGCTTCTCCTGTTCGAGGCGGTCGAGTCGAGCCAGTCCGTCGTTCGGGAACAGGCTGGCATCGGGCAGGCCGCGAAGTTCGGCATTGAGCTCCCGTTGACGTTTCCACGGTCCCCAGACTCGCTGCAGGAACTGATAGTTGGACCGTTCCCGACGCAGTTCGTTGAGCCGATGCCGCCGCTCGGACTGGACGCTTTCCAGCTTGCGGGACTGATCGAGCGACTGCTGATACCGCTGCATCACCTGCCCCGACTTGCGGAGGGCGTCCTGCATCGAAGTGTATTCGCCGGAGAGATCGAACAGACGCCCGGTCCCGTAGTTGAAGTCGGCGATCTTCTGAGCATTGCCTCGCGTTTTCTGCTCGGCCTGCATCAACCGATGGCCGATGAGCCCCAGCGAGGTGCCGTAGATGTATTCGCCCACCTGATCGGTCTGCAGTGTCGCCAGTTCGCGAAGCTCTTTCAGGCCGAGGGTGTAGATCGTTTTGTAGATATCGGCGTCGACTTCCTGCAGCATCTTTTCGAAGTCGGACTCCGAGAGCGTGCGATTTCCCGCAGACCCGCGAAAGTGCTGGCGGCCCTGTTCGTCGATGTGGCGCGAAGCCTGCAACGGAGCGTTTCGATCTTTCAGACGCAGCGAACCGCCCCAGCCGTTCATGCTGTCCCGGCTGCCATCGGCGGAGAGCCCGGACGCCGGGAACCCGTAAAGAACGCCGCGGATGAACCGCATCAGCGTCGACTTGCCCGCTTCGTTGGGGCCGTAGATGACGGTCAGCCCGTTTTCCTGCACCGGCAGCAGCAGGTCGTTCCACACGCCGTACCGGTCGATCATGACATCCGTGATTCTCATCGCCTGCTCCCTGGCTTATCCCGTAATCCCGCCCGTATATGTCGCTGCCGCGTCCGCCCCCCGACGTCCACTGCAGTGTTTCTGTATGACTCACTTTGGAGTGACTTCTTCACTTCGTATCCCCTCGCCCCCTTGGGGGAGAGGGTCAGGGTGAGGGGGAAATGCGGGTTCCATGCTTCACGAGCCGTTTGTTCTTGCTCGAATGGAACGTCGCTGGTTGTCCGCCCCCTCATCCGCCCTTCGGGCACCTTCTCCCCCTGAAGGGGGCGAAGGAACCTCCGGTGTCGCGTTTGTGGCACCCCCGTTAGCTGGCTTTCTTCTGTTCTTTCAGTGCTCGCAGGCCCAGTTCGGCGGCCCGGTGACACAGTTCTCTGGAATCGATCTGCCGTCGCAGTTCGTCGAACGGCAGAGTCGTTCGCCCTTTCGATGTTTCATAAACGTGAGTCTGTCCCGCTTCGGCAGCGACCTGTTCGCTTACGAGCCGCAGAAGTTCGTCTTCGATCGCTTCATCGCTCAGGTCTTCTCCATCGAGATGAGCGCCCATCAGCTGCGGCACGACGGTCGCCTGATGCAGGAGCGAGATCGAGTCGAGTTTGTCGCCGAGTAACGTCTGCATTTCCGACGAGATCGATTCGCTCGACCACTCCGCGACGGTCGAACAGGTGCCTCGCAGATACCAGTTCACAATGCAGAGCTGCGTCGCGGCGGGAACGCTCTCCAGCGCCAGCAGTTCGCAGGCTTCATCGCAACGGGACAGAATTGAGTCGAGAGCCTCGGCTTCATGCAGATTGAGTTCTTGCTGCAGGAAGAGAACCGGAGCCGTGGTCACCGGCGTCAGGTCGACGGTCCCGTCCGCATCGATCCGGCAGAAGGTCGCTGAACGTGTTCCCGGGAAGACAGGAGCCACGGCCTGCAGGGAGCCGGGGGCGTGCAGCATGGTGTTTCGAACCCGCTGCGTGAACGGTGTCTCGTGTCCCGAGGACAGCACCAGCGGACAGGCGGCATGATTCTCGTCGACAAAGGGATGCTCTGGCGTGATGTGTCCGAAAGCGTTTCGCGTGACGCCGATCGTCAGCCCGGAATGCTGCAGACTTTCGTAACCGGGCTGATCAACCGAAACGATCTCCAGTTCCCGGTCCGTTTCTCCGTTCGAGGCAGCCAGAACGATGCGGCGATGGCGGTTCTGCTCGAGAACTTCGAGACTTTCCGGGCAGCACCGAGCAGCGATGAGACTGTGAATCTGATCGGGACGCGGCCCGCAGTAGACGACGGCGACCCCTTCTTCCTGCAGAGCTTCGACGGCATCGCGGAAGAGGGCGGCTCCTCGAATGGTCGGTTCGCCATCGAACAGGGAACCGGTGAGCAGAACGGCCTCGACTTCGCGTTCGAGTGCGGCTTCGACCAGCGCTTCAAAAGCAGCCAGCGGCGCATCGCGAAGGAGGTCCTGATGGGCGTCGCTCTGTCCCGGCAGACCGCGCAGCACTCCATCCAGATGAAGATGCCCCGCAATAAGCAGACGTCGGGCCGAGGCGTGCATATCGGAGTCCTTTCCTGATACGCCAGTAACGTAAAATTGATCCAGTGATTCGCGAACAGCCGTGGAATCTAACAGGTTCCGCCGATCTCGCAAAGATCACTTTGTATTTCTTGCAAATTGACCGGAAACGGAACGCCTTCGTCAGAATGTGACCGGAATTCGCAGCCCGTCGTAAGCCAGAGCGACCCCGTCCGGAAGCTCGGCGGAGACCTTTTCATGGTCGATATCATGAGCGATATGCGTGAGATACGTCTGTCGCGGCTGGATGCGATCCCGCACTTCGATCGCCTGGGCAATGTTGAAGTGCGTCGGATGCTCGCGATAACGCAGGGCATCGATGATGAGCACATCCAGATTCTGAAGTCGCGGCCAGGTCTCTTCCGGAATCTCGCTGACGTCGGTGCAGTACGCCACGCTGCCGAAGCGATACCCCAGAATCGGAAGCTTGCCATGCAGCAGTCGCAGCGGCTGGACGTGAGCTCCGAGCAGCGAAAACGGATCGGTGGTCGCCCGAATCAGTTCGAAACGCGGAATCGCCCCCCGGCGTCCTCCCGGTGGGAGCGGCTGAAAGGCGTAGCTGTACGCGCTTCGCAGTTGCTGTTCGACAATTTCCTCGCAGTAGAGCGGGATCTCTTTGTCGAGCACATGCCCGAACTGCCGCAGGTCATCCAGCCCGAAAATATGATCGGCGTGGCAGTGGGTGAACACCGTGGCATGCACGAGGTCGACCTGTTCGCGAATCAGCTGGATTCGCAGTTCGGGCGTGGTGTCGACGAGAATATTCCCCTCGGGCGCTTGCACGAGGATACTGCTTCTTGTTCTGGTATTACGAGGATCGGTCGACTGGCAGACGGGGCACCGGCAACCAACGAGCGGCACGCCATGACTGGTCCCTGAACCAAGAACAATGATTTCACCAGGTGTGGACATAACTCTACTGACTCTGCGGGTTCGTAACTGTGGCTTCCGTTCGAGCGGAGCGCCGAACGCGACCACTCTATCTTTTGCGATGAACCGGGAACACCCTTGAACATCTCGTCCGAGGAATTTGGCAAACGACTGGCGGCTCACCAGATCGATCCTCGACGCTATGCGGACGTCGAACGGAATTTCGTCGGCGTCGTCGATCTCCTGCAGGAAACCCGCTACGACGGCCTGCTGCTGACCCACCCGGAGAACTTCGCCTGGTTCACGGCTGGCAGCGATCCGCGGTTCGGCCAGCAGTACGCATTTCCCGGGGCAGCCATCTTCGTCACTTCGACAGGACGCGTGATTCTCACCACCGACTCAGTCTCCCTGCAGCTCTTTGAACGGGAAATCAACGGCCTCGGCTTCCAGTTGAAGGAACGACTCTGGACCGACGACCTTCCGAGTCTCGTTGATGAGATTACCCGCGGCCGAGCCGTGATGAGCGACTCGGGCTTCAGCCGCACCCGCGCCATGCCGGAGCGCGTCCAGTCACTCAGGCTCGACCACAGTCCGTTCACCCGCGAACGCTGGCAGCAACTCGGACTCGATCTGACCAGCATCGTGGAAAGGCTGCTTCACACGGTGACTCCTGGCATGACCGAGCGGGAAGTTGCGGTCCGTCTCAATGTCGATCTGCTCGCTCGCGGGCTGACGCCCCAGAGAGTTCAGGTTTACGCCGATGACGAACACGTGAAGTACCCCGGCTGGACGGCCGATGAAACACCGATCCTGAAACGTTGCGTTCTTCAGGTCATCGCCAGCCGCGACGGTCTCAGCGAAGCCATCGCACGAACCGTCGACTTCGCCGAACCAGATGCGGAACTTCGCGAAGATCGCGAGCGTGTCCGTCAGCTTCTCGCCACGGCTGCGATTGCGTTGAATCGCTGCGAAACCACCCCGCAGTTATGGAACGTCATGGAAGAAGCGGCTCGGACACTCGGACTCGACGACGAATGGCGGCGAAGTGAATTCGCCATCGAGCTCGGCTACCGCTGCCCCGAGCGGGTTCTGTTGCCGGGAGGGGAGGCCGAGTTGAAAGAGCACGCCCACTGGTTCTGGCAGTTTCGACTCGGTAGAGCGATCGCCGGTCAAACACTGGTTCGCACCACCGGGGAAAGGGCAGCCGCAATTCTTTCCGACGACTGGCCCCGCAGGCCGGTCACGATTGATGGACAGACCATCGAAATTCCCGATGTCCTCCGCCTCGATGAGGCGTCCTGATGGCGGCCCACACGCTGGCGTTTGTGTCGTTGCCCGCCTGGCCGGTAGTTCATCCGGAGTCGGCGGGGATCTTTGGCGGCACCGAAACTCGAGCCGTGACGCTGGCCCGAGGACTGGCAAGTCGTTCGAACTTCGACGTGTGCTTTCTCGTGCGTCATCCCGATCTGATTCAACCGCAGTCGATTGACGGCATCACCTTTGAATCCTGGCGGGATCCGGTGACCGAACGCAATGCCCGCGTGGCGGAGGCGCTCAAGGAGAAACGCTGGTCCCCTGCCCTGCTTCGGGATGCGGCGGGGATTCTTCTGCACCGAGTCTTCCAGCCGAGAGGGAATACGCCGCTGCGAACCGATCCGGTGCTGCAGAAAACCGCCGCCGATCTCTTCTGCGTCTTCGGAGTCCACTCGGCGGCCGCGAAGGTGATCTACAACGCCCACCAGACTCAGCGAAAAGCGGTCCTGTTCCTCGGCTCTGACGCCGATGTCGATCCGCAGTACGCCTCGCCCGGTTCCTTCCGCACCCAATACGGAGAACGCAGCCCTGTCTGCCGCTGGGTACTGGAGAATGCCGATGCGGTCATTGTGCAGAATGAGAATCAACTGCAGTCACTGAAGGAGCATTTCCATCGCGAGGGCGAACTGCTGCGGAATCCGATCGATGTGGCGGACTGGAGAGCTCGAGTGGAGTCCGCGACTGCACCGGAGCGGACGTCCGACCGTTATGTCCTCTGGATCGGGCGAGCCGATGATTTTCACAAGCGGGCGAACATCGCACTCGACATCGCGAAAAAACTGCCGGATATCAACTTCGTGATGATCCTCAACCCTCAGCAGCCGGAGGTGGAGCAACGCATCCGGGAAGGGTGTCCCGCCAATCTGCAGATCATCTCCCACGTCCCGTTCTCGCAGATGCCGGCTCTTTATCGAAACGCCGCACTGCTGTTGAACACATCCAGCAGTCAGCACGAAGGCCTGCCGAACACGTTTTTGCAGGCTGGGGCGAGCCGGGTGCCGATTGTTTCTCTGGAAGTCGATGCCGGGTATCTCTCAAAGTCCGGCGGCGGTGTCGTCGGCACGGGGGAAGTCGACAAGACGGTCGACGCCGTTCAACAGCTGTGGAGTTCAGCCGAGCTGCGGCAGCAACATGGACAGTCCGGGCACGATTACGTGGCTCAACATCACGATGTGCCGGTCGTCATCGATCAGCTCGTTGAGTTCCTCGGTCGCCTCGGCTGATCACGGCTTCCGGGTTCGGTCCTGTTCGATGCTTTCCGTCCACTCCTCGAGCTGCCGTTGCATCTGGCGATAGCGGTTCGGCTGACGGGCGGAGACATCGGTTGTTTCCTCGGGATCGGCTGCGAGATTGTAGAGCACGGGCCGTGCGGTCGAATCGCCCTTGAGTTCGTTCCGCGTCATGAAGGGCCGCACCAGCTTCCATGAGCCGTCCCGCATCGCCGCGTTGTGCGAGTAATTCGGCTCGCCGCGGTTCCATTGCCAGAAGCGGACTGGGTCGGGCTGTGTTTCTCCGTTGAGCACTCCCGCGAAGCTGACGCCATCCAGCCGACTCTTCGGCTCGTACGCAATCCCGCACAGATCGATCAGCGTCGGGAAGAGATCGGCGAAGTGGACGAGCCGGGACTGCTCGCCGGCGTCCCATTGCTCGCTCCACCGCATCAGCAGCGGCACGCGGATCCCCCCTTCATAGATTTCGTACTTGGTTCCCCGCAGCTCCCGATTGAAACGTTCGCCGGTGAGCGGATCGGGGCCGTTATCGCTGGCGAAGATGACGATCGTCTGCTCCGCGAGGTCGAGCCGGTCGAGTTCATCGAGCAGTTCCCCGATGCCGCGATCCATGATTTCGATCATCGCGTAAATTGTCGCGGTCTTTCTGGGCAGTCCCTTCTGTTCGTAACTCGCGATCAGTTCCTCGGGAGCGTGCAGCGGGCGATGGGGAGCATAGTGGGCCAGATGCAGAAAGAAGGGACGGTTCTGATTTCGCCGCACGAAGTTCACGGCTCGCTCGGAAAGGTCATCCGTCAGATAGCCCTCTTCGACCTCGACCATCTCGCCGTTGACATCGAGCGAGTAATTGAAGTAGCCCAGATCGGCCGAGCCGCCGAAGCCCTCGAATTCATCGAAGCCCCGTTTCAGCGGGTGATACTCCGGACGGGAGCCACAATGCCATTTGCCAATCAGCCCGGTCCGATAGCCGTTGTCGCGAAAGACATCGGCGATCGTCACCTCATCGAGATACAGGCTCGTCAGCTCCGGGTACTTGTTCATATTCAGGCTGACGACCCCGGTTCGCTGCGGATACCGCCCGGTGAGCAGACAGGCCCGAGCCGGGGCACAAACCGCTGATCCGCTGTAAGCCTGCGTGAACTGCACACTCGTGGCGGCCAGCTGGTCGAGTCGCGGCGTGCGGCTGAGCCCGCCGTTCACGGAGCTGAAATCTCCGGGAGCGAGGTCATCGGCCAGGATGAGAATCACATTCGGCCGATCGCCCGACTCGGCAGCCGGGGCGTCGGTGGTGAACATCGTAGAAATCAGCAGTGCCGCAGCGAATGCGGTCCATCGAGGCATAGTGGTCTCCCGGAAGTGTCGGAGCAGAAACGCATCAGCCAGTCTAGATCGATCGACTGGACACCGCCAGCGGGAGCGGCATCAGGCTCGGCGGGCGTTGCCTTGCTTCCCCCGGGGCATATAATCCTCGGAGGTATCGGGAGATTCTAGAGAGGGCAGGCCATGGCGTGGCCTCTTGTGCTTCACCACCCCGGGGGAATCAACCGGGGCGACTCATAACGAACAAATCGACCGGCATCGGTCCAGCGGCGTCAGCGGAAGAAATCGACAGGGAGAGGATTCCACAGTTTTTATGGCCAGACAAGAAATCGTCATCCGCGGCGCCCGCGAGCACAATCTGCAGGACGTCTCCCTCAAGCTGCCGAAAGGAAAACTGATCTGCATGACCGGCGTGAGCGGCTCGGGCAAGAGCTCGCTCGCGTTCGACACGTTGTACGCCGAAGGCCAGCGGCGGTACATCGAATCGCTCTCGACATACGCCCGTCAGTTCATGGGCCAGCTCCCCAAGCCGAATGTCGACATGGTCTCCGGCCTCGCGCCGTGCATTTCGATTCAACAGAAGGTGACCGGCCGCAATCCGCGAAGTACCGTCGGCACGATCACCGAAATCTACGACTACCTGCGGATTCTCTTCGCCCGCGTCGGGCTCGGCTACTGCTATGTTTCCGGGCTGCCGATCCGCGCTCAGACCAGCGATCAGATCATCGATACGCTGATGACGCATCCGCCGAAAACGACGTTGCACATTCTGGCTCCGCTCGTCCAGCAGCAGAAAGGCGAGTTCCGCGACCTGTTCGAAGACCTGCGAAAACGTGGTTTCCTGAAAGCGCGGACCGATGGCGAGTTCCATTCGCTGAGCGATCCCCCCACGCTGCGGAAGAACTACAAGCACACGATCGCTCTGGAAATCGGACAGGTCACACTCGGCGTCGACGGCCGGACGCAACTCGCGGAGCTGGTCGAGACGGCTCTCCGACAGGGAGGCGGGCGGCTCATCGGCATCATCACCGAGCCGGGCAGCGAACCGAACGAGCGACTCTTCAGCGCGCAGTACTCCTGCCCCGAAAGCGGTATGAGCTACGAACCGCCCTCGCCGCAGCTGTTCAGCTTCAACAGCCCGATCGGCATGTGCCCCGACTGCAACGGTCTCGGCGAACGGTTCGACTTCGAAGTCGAAAAGATTGTGACCGAGCCCGGCAAGTCGATCAGCCGGGGAGCGATTCCGCTGATCGGTTCGTTCGGCAAGATCGGCAAGTCGAAGAAGAACCGCTATCGCGGAGCCGCCCGAATCATCGAGCAGCAGCTCGGCATGGACGACGCCACTCTGCTGAAAACGGCGTGGAAGAAGCTGCCCGAAGAGGCGCAGCAGTTGATGCTTTACGGCCTCGGCGACAAGAAGATCTACTCGAGTTCGACGTACGGCAAACGGTTCCTCAGCCACTACGGCCAGTTCAACGGACTGATTGGCGAACTGCTTGAGAGCTATCGCACGGCTCGCAATCCGATGCGAAAACGGCAGCTCGAAAAGTACATGAACACGACGCTCTGCTCGACCTGCAACGGCACGCGACTGAACGAGCAGGCCCGCAATGTCCGCATCACTTCGACCGACCGCAAGTTTCGCAAAGAACACGACAAGTACGAGCTGAGCATCGTCGAAGTCTGCGAGCTGACGATTGCCGAGGCGGCTCAGTTCTTCGCCAGCATCAAGCTCGATGAAACCCAGAAGATCATTGCTGAAGATGCCCTCAAGGAAATCCGTGGACGTCTCGGGTTCCTGTTGCAGTGCGGACTCGACTACCTCTCCCTGGCTCGGACAGCTCCCACGCTCTCCGGGGGAGAAAGCCAGCGGATTCGTCTGGCCGGCCAGATCGGCAGCGGGCTTTCCGGGATTGTCTATATTCTCGATGAGCCGTCGATCGGACTCCACCCCCGCGACAACGATATGCTCCTGCAGAGCCTGCTCAACCTGAAGGATATGGGCAACACGGTGGTCGTGGTTGAACACGATGAAGTGACGATGCGAGCCGCCGATCACATTGTCGACTTTGGACCCGGCCCGGGACATCGCGGCGGCGAAATCGTCGCCTCTGGTTCTTATGACCAGATCGTCAAGAACCCGCGGAGTATCACCGGACAATATCTTTCGGGAGCCGAAGAGATTCCGGTCCCTGCCGAACGGCGGAAGCCAACGGATCGGGCGCTGAAACTGCTCGGAGCCAGCCACAACAACCTGAAGAACGTCGACTCCGAGATTCCGCTCGGCTGCTTCGTCTGTGTGACGGGCGTCTCCGGTTCCGGCAAGAGTTCGCTCACCAACGATGTCCTCTGGCAGGTGCTGAACCGCGACATCAATCGCGGCAACGGAACGCCCGGTGCATTCGACCGGATTGAAGGACTCGATCTGCTCGACAAGGCGATCGATATCGACCAGAGCCCGATCGGCCGCACGCCGCGATCGAATCCGGCGACCTACGTCAAAGTCTTCGACCTGATCCGCGATCTGTTCACCAAGCTGCCGGCTTCGAAACTCCGGGGCTACAAGCCGGGACGTTTCAGCTTCAACGTCGCCGAAGGCCGGTGCGATGCCTGTGACGGCCACGGAGCGACCAAGCTCGACATGGACTTCCTGGCCGATCTATGGGTCACCTGCCCGGTCTGCAACGGGAAGCGTTTTCGACAGGAAACGCTGGAGATCGAGTATCGGGGCCACACCATCGCCGACATTCTCGATCTCGAAATTGGCGATGCGATGCCGCTCTTCGAGAACCATCCCAAGATCTATCGCCACCTCAAAGCCCTGCACGATGTCGGCCTCGATTATCTCAAGCTGGGACAACCCTCGCCGACGCTTTCCGGCGGCGAAGCGCAGCGAATCAAACTGGCCCGCGAACTCGGCAAGCGGTCGACCGGGAAGACGCTCTATCTGCTCGATGAACCGACGACCGGTCTGCACTTCCACGATGTGAAGAAGCTGCTCGAAGTGCTGCATCGCTTCTGCGATGAGGGCAACACCGTCGTCGTGATCGAACATCATCTCGATGTCATCAAGACCGCCGACTGGGTGATCGACCTCGGTCCCGAAGGAGGCGCGGGCGGCGGAGAGATTCTCGTGGCCGGCACGCCTGAAACAGTCGCGAAGCACGCCAGATCGTATACCGGCCGCGCTCTCCGGGAAGTGCTGCCGGACGTGACTGTCCGCAAAACCAGGACGAAAGCGGCCCGCAAAACGAAGCCGCTGCTCTCGGCGAAAGACCTCAAGCAGATCTCGAATCAGATCACAATTCGCGGGGCCCGCCAGCACAACCTGCAGGACGTCGACATCGACATCCCCCGCAACAAAATCAACGTCTTCTCCGGCCCCAGCGGTTCCGGCAAGACCTCGCTCGCCATGGATACGCTTTATGCGGAAGGCCAGCGGCGGTATGTCGAATCACTCTCGGCGTATGCCCGTCAGTTCCTCGGCCAGATGCCCAAGCCGAAGTTCAGCCAGATTCAGGGACTCTCGCCCTCCATCGCCATCGAGCAGAAAACCGTCGGTGCGACGCCACGCTCAACCGTCGGCACAGTGACCGAGATCTACGATTATCTTCGCGTGCTTTACGCTCGCCTGGGGCAGCTCTATTGTCCGGCGTGCGAGATCCCGGTCGTTCAGCAGACGGTCGATGACATCGTCGCCCAGATCCTCGAACAGCCGGAGAACAGCCGGGCCCTGCTCACCGCCAGCGCGAAGCTTCCAAAGGGACAGGCCTACGCCGACCTGTGGAAGTCGATCAACGAGCAGGGCTATTCCCGAGTCCGCATCGACGGCACCACCTACGGGATTGATGAAGTGCCGAAGCTCGACCACAAGGCCCGGCACGATGTCGAGGTGATTGTCGACCGCATCAGTATTCGTCCCTCCGAACGGTCCCGCATCGCTCAGTCGGTCGAAGCCGCACTCAGCTATGGCGACGGTCAACTGCATCTGGTCATCGCCAATCCCAAGGCCGAAGAGCAGGAATGGCAGACCTATTCCTACAGTGTCCACTACAGTTGTTCGGGCTGTGGCCGTTCGTTTGAAACGCTCGTGCCGCAGAACTTCTCGTTCAACAGCAGTCTCGGCTGGTGCAATTCCTGCGAAGGTCTCGGCGTCGAGGAAGGGGTCAGTCAGTCAGCCATCATCGCTGATCCGTCCCGTTCGCTGCTCGATGGAGCCGTGTCTGCCTGGCCGAATCCGCATACCCACCCGCAGTTCCGCCGGTTCCTCGAAGCGATCTCAGAGAAGCTGGGGATTCCGATCGACATTCCGTTCGTCGAACTGTCGGCCCGGCAGCAGCATGTGCTCTACTACGGCTCGGAAGAACCGATCCCCGTACCCGATCAACCCGGGTTGACGATCCGTTACAAGGGGCTCTATCCGACGCTGCACGAAGCCTCGCGGTTGAGTTACGACTACCGTCGTGCCTTGTACGATCAACTCGGCGAACAGGATTGCAGCGCCTGTCAGGGAGCCCGCATCCGCGAAGACGCGGCAGCCGTGCGGCTCAAACGACTGACCTTGCCCCAGCTGTGCCGATTGCCGCTCAGCAGTGCCTACGATTTCGTCCAGCAGTTGAAGCCGAGCCGCGAAGAGAAGAAGGTCGCCGGCGATCTCATCGCGGAAGTCGAACACCGGCTCAAGTTTCTCATCGATGTCGGACTCGACTATCTGAATCTCGACCGCCCGATGCCATCGCTTTCCGGTGGAGAAAGCCAGCGGATCCGACTGGCCGGTCAGCTGGGGCGCTCCCTCACCGGCGTGCTGTATGTGCTTGATGAACCAACGATCGGACTCCACCCGCGCGACAACCACCGCCTGAATGCTGCCCTCAAGCAGCTGCGGGACCTGGGGAACACGGTCGTTCTGGTCGAACACGATCGCGACATCATCAGCGAAGCCGATCAGATCTTCGACTTCGGCCCGGCTGCCGGTCGTCTGGGAGGACGCATCGTCGCCGATGGAACGCCGAAGAAGATCACAGCCAATCAGAAGTCACTCACCGGAAACTACCTCGGAGGCCGCCTGGAGATTCCGATTCCTGTCGACCGCCGTGATGTGCACTTCTCCGATCACAGTTCCGAATGGATCGAACTGACCGGAGCCCGACACCATAACCTCCGCAACGTCGATCTCAGTATTCCTCGAGCCGCCCTTACCTGCGTGACCGGTGTCTCGGGTTCAGGCAAGAGCTCGCTGATTATGGAAACTCTCGCCCGGGCCGCGAGTCGGCAGATCAACTACAGTGGAGAAACACCCGGCCTGCACGATTCGCTGACCGGGCTCGATGGCGTTCGTAAAGTGATCGTCGTCGACCAGCAGCCGATCGGGAACACGCCGGCTTCCTGCCCCGCGACCTATGTCGGCGTCTTCGATCACATTCGCGACCTGTTCAGCAAGCAGCCCGAAGCCAAAAAGCGACGCTTCAAAGCGGGCCGGTTCAGCTTCAACGTGGCCGGCGGTCGCTGCGAGGAATGTGCGGGGCTCGGCCAGAAGTGTATCGAGATGCACTTCCTGCCCGATGTCTGGGTCGAATGCCCCTCCTGCCGCGGCAAGCGATTCGGCGAGGAAACACTCACCGTCGAGTACCGTGGCCACTCGATTGCCGATGTGCTCGAAATGTCGATCGGCCAGGCGGCGGATCTGTTCGAAGAAATCCCGAAGATTCATCGCCCGTTGCAGATCCTCAGCGAGATCGGCCTCGACTACCTCACGCTGGGTCAGTCGGCTCCCACACTCTCCGGCGGCGAATCCCAACGCATCAAACTGGCCGCCGAACTCTCGCGGCCGAATCAGGGAGACACGCTCTACGTTCTCGACGAACCGACGACTGGTCTGCACATCGACGACATCTCCAAGCTGCTCAAGGTCATTAATGGACTCGTCGATTGCGGCAACACGGTGATCATCGTCGAGCACAACCTGGACGTCATCAAAACGGCCGACTGGATTGTCGATGTCGGCCCGGAAGCCGGCACCGGCGGCGGATGGATTGTCGCCGAAGGGACGCCCGAGCAAGTAGCCGAACGGGCGAAGCAGCTGCAGAAGAAGCCGGAGTTCCTCGATCCGGCGAAGACGCTCCGGAGTCGATCCTGGACCGGCGAACTGCTCGGCCCGATTCTCGATTCGAACAGCCGGGAGGAGCGGGACACCCTCGATGTCTCACGAAAGCGGACGCCGAAGAACCGGCTCAAGGAGCACCTGAACGGCAACGGGAAGCGGATGCCCTGGGAAGAAGACAGCCGCGAGTGGCATCTGAGCCAGTCGTCGCTGAAGTCGCTGGCTCGCCGCGAACCCCGCTGGCAACCGGCAATGCTCGAAGAACTGACCTCAGGACTGGAACGGGAATTCGAGGCGACATTGAGCTGGGATCATCCGAGTGAGATCGTGTCCCCGCCGAAAAACGGCACGAAAAGCCCGCCGGTGACGATCCGCACCGACCGCCCCGACTTCCTCGAGGTTGAACTCCTCTGGCCGGAAGGCTCAACTGAAGAACTGGCCGAGTACTTCGCCCAGATCCCGGGAGCCCATCAGATCAAGGCGAAAAAGCAGCACTGCCTGCTGAACTTCCGCCTGACCGACATCGACCAGCTGCACAGCCGCGAAATGTTCCGCCTGTTCGAATCGATCTTCCGGTAGAGGAATCGGTCCCGAACCCGGGGCGGAGTCTCCGTGTCCCAAAAAAAGGTCCCATTTCGAGAAATCCGAGTCATGCGGACCGGTCCGATGATCCGAAAAAGACAGGAGAGATTGACCGATTCTGACGGCTCGCAAGAATAGCAAAGCGAGGGAATCCAAGCCCTTGCAAAGCCCACGAAACGGTCGCTATGATGCGACACCACGGAGAGATGGCTGAGAGGCCGAAAGCGCCGGATTGCTAATCCGGTAAGTCTCGAAAGAGGCTTCACGGGTTCGAATCCCGTTCTCTCCGCTTTTGCTTGCTGCCCGTGAGCCTAACCCTATGACTCGCGGGCATTTGCGTTTTCTGAGACTCTCAGAAAGTTCCCGTTTGTAGCGCTTTTTGTAGCGTTTTGTAGCGGAGAGCTTCTCTGAGGAGACTCGAAAATGCCCAAGAAATCGACCGATCGATCCGGTAAGAAAACACCCGCGTTTCGCGTGGGGCGCGTCCGTGTTTACCTGCGGGGACAGGTCTGGTACCTGTCCTATCATGAGGGCGGGAAACGCAAGCAGCCTCGTGTCGGACCAAGTCGCGACATTGCTCGGCAAATGGCTGCCGAGATCAATGCTCAGCTCGAAGTCGGCGTTCCTTCTTCACTGGGCTTTGAGCCGATTACCATCGTCGATCTGCGGCAACGCTGGCTGGAGCAGCACGAGCACGTGCGCCGCTCCTCGCTACCGACGATTCGACGTTATCAATCGGCGACCGCACACCTGATCGACTTTGTTACCAACCGATGTCCGATCCGGCGGGCATCCGATTTTCGCTCCACGCACGCCGAACAGTTCGTGCGATATCTGCGTTCCTTGCGGGTCGCAGCGAACGGACATACGCATTCGCGACAGCGTCGGCTACTGGACTCCGGCATCCGATATATTCTGCTGACGTGCTCGACCATGTTCAACTACGCGGAACGACATCGGCATTTGCCACCCTATGTTGAGAACCCGTTTCGCGCGATTGAAGTGGGACGAATCCGGGTCGAAGACGCCAAGCCGATTGAGGTTTTTGATCACGACTCCGAACGCCGACTTCTTGAAGCGTGCGATGAGTGGCAGTTTCCGGTCTTCCTCACTTTATTAATGACCGGGATGCGTCCGGGTGAACTTGCACTTGCTGCTACCCGACGACCTGGATCTGGGGAATCGTTGGATCTTTGTGCGCAACAAGCCCCAACTCGGTTGGCAAGTGAAAACGAGATCCGAACGAGCGATCCCGATTCTCCCGGCTCTCGCCGAAGTGCTCTCGTTTGTTGTCGGGGAACGAAAAGCAGGGCCACTGTTTCTCCGCCGTCGCTGCTGCGAAGGTCGTGATCATCCTCCACTGCTGAAACTGACTGCCCGGCAATTGGAACAGGAGTTTCAGCGACGTCTCGCGATCGAAACGAAACTTGCGGATGTGGACGACATTCGACTGAAGAAAGAGGCTGTCGCCAAGACGGTCTGGCGCGATGTCGGATCGGTGAAGAACGAACAGATCCGCCAGGACTTCATGCGACTGACAAAGTCTATTGGCTTGATCGGAGTTACCGCCCCCAAATGCCTGCGTCACACGTTTGCAACCTGCCTCCAAGACGCCAACGTGGACCCGCTCGTGCGGAACGAATTGATGGGCCACTCGCCCGACCATGGAACATGGTTTTGGAGGCGGCTTGGGTATGACGTCGACCTACACCCATACACGGCCGGAAACAAAGCGAAGGCAGTTGGAAGAGGCACTCGCCGGCCGGCCGGGCATTTTACTTGCGTCACAGTGGGTGGCATCTCGTGACGGGGGCTGTGCCCCTCATTGATCTGTGTTCCTTACCCATCAGTCCGGGGTGTCGGTGACTAAACGCCACCCCGGAAGCGTTCCATTTGTTTGTGCAATGCTTCGACGAGAGGTTCCATCTGCTTTGTCACAGCCTCCACGTACCGCTCACGAATCTGGTTGAGGTGTGTGTACCCCACAATCGCAGCACGTCCCGGCGACTGCCCCATGAGGAACTTCCGGTAGAACTCGGGCATGCCTGCGTTTTCCATGCAGGTACTGAAGAGATGGCGGAAGTCTTTAAGCGTCGCTTCGACTGGCCAGCCTAATTTTGCTTTGAGCCGGGCAAACTCGTGCTCGATGTGATCGTAATTCAGGCCTCCAGCGTCCAGCACCATCTGGTCGCGAATGGAGGCACGAATCCGCGCAGTGAGGTTTCGCTCTTTGTCGAGCCGCCAAGCGTATTCTTTGCGGAGATCTTCTCGCGACGCCTGGGCCAGCGGGGGTGTCACTTTCGCCTCCCACACGGTCCGACGCTGGAACAATATTCCCTCTCCAGATCGGTGAGTGGTCAGCAATTCATGGAGCGGTTCAATGAGTGGCAGCCGTTTGTCTCGTCGTCCTTTGGTGAAATAGCCCAATTCGTGGTCACAGGTGACTTTCAACCAGTCGTCCTGAATCGATTCCCGGAATAACCAGCATGGCTCGGAGGCCTGCAGACCGTAAAACACATACAGCGCGAACATGGGCAACTGCCACGTGTCGCATGCGTTCAGAAAGTCAACGGCCATTGAAACGGTGATGTCGGGCTCGCCGAACATGTCCGGGACTGCCTTCGTACTGACACGCCGACGTTCCGAAAACGGGTTTTGAAATCCGTGCGGCAGGAGTGGTTCTCGCTGAGGATCAGAAGCCCAGCGATACATCGCTCGGGCTACGTCGAGCACGTACTGCGGTTTGACTATCCGCTTAGTCGGCGTGTGGGGATGCCCGTTTGGCGAGATCTGCAGGTTATTCAGGTAGGTCGTGAAATCGAGAACGAAGTTTCGGTCGACGTGGCGGACGTTTTGATAGCTCCGTGAGACATGTGGCTGCTGGACGAAGCTGACATAGTGGTTTAGAGCGCTTTTGTAACGAGCTACCGTTTTCGGATCGATCTCGCCGGCATCCGCACGACGACGCAGATTTTCATAGAATTGTTGTACGAGTTCCTGATGCCGCAGGTTCCGGCGGCCGCACCCAGCGCTGCGAAAATTCTCCAGCTGCTCATCAACTTCTCGCGCTCGGATGATGGCTTGAACGAAGTCCCCTTCGACTCGTTCGCTGAGGGTCCGTTTCGTACCCCGATCCCACCACTGCAGCACGTAGTGATTGGAGCGAGAGTAGATCCGAACCCGTTTGGGAGATGCGATACCTGCAGGAAACTCTCGAATCCGGTGCAGCCGATGCTTTTCACCGTATCGCAATGCCCAAGAATCGGCATCTTGCTTCTTCTTTGTTGATGATGTTTTCACTGCCAATTTCCCTGGCCGTGATCGATCTTGCAAACCCGTCCTCGGATTTGTCACATCGATCGATTCCAGGGGCTAGGCATTTGCGCGCCGGGGCATGGGAGAATTCGAAATTTGCATTGACCACGAAGTTGCGAAGTCGTACCTGTTAACTGCTGCTGACGCCGATTTTCAGATCTCACGACCAACCTCAGGGGCCTCGAAATGTCCAGGGACGTTGAATACATCTATGTTTTGATCACAGTCAGTAGTAGTGAATTTGGGTTTAAGTTCGCATCGGAACCCAATGACGAAGCGGATTTCCAATTTCATTTGTGCCGCAAGCCCATTTCTCTTGCCGAAATTGAGTTCGATCAGTTCTGGATGCCGACCCCGAGTCTGTATGGTCAGCGGAAAACGAATGCCGCCAATCAACAACCGATCGTGGATTTCTGGTGGACGGTTTGCGGATTGCAGGGATCTCAGTCAGAGAGAGACATCCAAGAGACTTACCTTCTGGCGAAGATCCTGCCCCACGCGCGGAGCAATGGATCCCGGAGCGTTTTTGTCGATTCTGTCGAGATCCCGGCTCGGGGTCGTCGTCGGCAGATCGAAGCCTGGACCAACGAGCTGGAACGGCTGTTGAGCAGTTCTCGTAGTGCGGAGTACGACGACGTGCAGTTCCGTGATGCTACGGCCAATTTTCTCGGTCCCCCGGAGTATGATCCTTCTGTGGAAGAGAAGTATCAGGAAATGTGCGAGCGTCTCTTCTCGGACGCCCGAGATCGGATCCAGCGAGAGGGGGATTCGGCGGTCCAATCGGTTCTCCACGACTGGGAAAACCTGATCAATCGGATTGGGCGTCGGCGAGGTAACGCGCTCGTGAAGCAGGTCCTCGACATCTTGTCCTACGAGTGCAGAACTGCACTCCATCGGTGTTACTCAGCGGTTTGGGACATTCTTCTCCGTGGACTGGCTCAGAACTATCCCATGACGCAAGTAAGCCTCTTGTTTCACCACTTTTGGCATTTCGATCACTGCCAACCCTCGAACGAAACAGACGAGGCCAACTTTCACCTCTTTCACGGTCACATTTTTGCCCTTCATCCGGCATGCGGACCGTTCCTTCTCACTCCCCGAGGCCAAGAGATCGTTGCTGATTATCTTGGGGATCGCACCGAGTCATCCCGCAATCGCCTGCTGCACGCTCTGTCGATCGCCATTTATTACTATTCCAACAAATACGAGGTCACAAAATCGTTGCGAAAGAACCAAAGCGTAGTGACCACTCAGTCTGAAATGAGTGGTCATATCGACGCATTGGCCGAGCAGGAAAGAGTGAAGAGAGAAGAGGGAGAGGGGATCGATAAAAAACGAGAGGAGTAGCGAGAGTATTCAAGTAAAACACGTCAATCAGTCGCCCTGTTGCTCTGTCGCGAGCAGCAGGGCTTTTTTTTGGGACACTCGGGTGCGCGCAAATGCCTAGGGGCGGATCAGCATGTTGCTGATTCCGGGAATAGGCACTGCGGGCGACCCAATAAGAGGAGCCAAAGATGCCTAAGCCTGCATCTCATTCTGCCAACCGTATGCACGGAGAACGACGAGAGGCCGTCGAAGAAATCAAGCCAGCCGCCAGCAACATCGAGCTGGCAGAGCTGATTTCTTACGGCCTCGTCCCCTTCCCCGATGATCTGTCCCACGAGCAGGCAACAGACCTGTTGCTGAAAGTGCGGCAGTTTCGACGCAGGCGGTTGGTACGTCTCATCGCTCAGGCGATTGCTCAAGACATCATGTCGGGCAATCGCCATTGTGATAACTTGCAAGGAGGTTAACCCTCAATGTTGAACCGCATTTTTGATCCATTCAAGCCACTTCTTGTGGTGCTGTATCTGCGGATGAGTTCTGGCAAGCAGAATCCTCGGAGTCCGGATCAGCAGGAGGCCGAAATTCGTCAACGAATTACTGCTCTCGGCTACCCGTGGAAGATTGTGGGAGTTTATCGCGATGACGCTCAAAGTGGGCGTTACACCCGCAAGCGAGCCGGCTATCAAAAAATGCTCCGGGATATCCGCTCGGGCAAAGTCCCCGCTGATATGATTCTGGTCGATACCCTGCAGCGCCTGGGACGCAATGAGGACTTGGGCCCGACGCGTAAGGACTTACGTGAACAATACGGCGTCCTCGTGCTCACGGCAGATTCCCATTTCGCTGATCCCACGACTCCTCAGGGTAAGGCCTTCGGAGCTTTCGAAGAGTTCCGAGCCACGGAGGAGAACCGCATTAAAGCTCACCAGGTCTTGCGCGGGAAGCGGGATCTGGCTCGACGCGGTTTTTGGCCCGGCGGTGCGCCCCCATTTGGCTATCGTCTTGTGTCAAAGATCGCCGAATCAGACGGTCGTCAGTACATGGAGGGCTCTGTACTGGAGCCACTCCCCGAAGAATCGCTCGTCATTCAGAAACTGTTCGAACGGGCCAAAGCGACAGGCCATGGATCGGCTCGCCTGGCACAACATCTGAATGCGGATCCTGAAATCCCGGAGAAGTTCAAACCGTTCCACGACGCAACGGTCCGTATGTGGCTCAAGCAGGAAATCTATTGCGGTGATCTGGTCTGGGGGAAGGAGGCCACGGACGTTGTCAGCGACACCCGCGTGAAGGAGCCGAATCCGGAATCGGAGTGGTTGCGCGTTCCGAACTTCTGCCCGCCGATCATCGAGCGGGACGTCTGGGAAGAGGTTGCTTTGGTACGTCTTCGTCGCAAGCGTGCCAACGACAATAAGTCCACGGGGAACGGCAAGCAGATCCGGCCTCTGGCGCCAGGCGTCTCGCTGACGTATCCACTCAGCGGCCTTGTCCAGTGTGCTGAGTGCAAGTCGGCAATGCGCCCAATCACGTCGGGACGTTCGAGTAACGGCGGCCGGACTTATGCCTATTACGCCTGTCCTCGCGCGATCACGGGCGGTGGTTGTTCCAATAAGACGTATTTTCCCGAGCGATGGCTCTTCGAAACGGTCGTGGACCACCTCGCTTCGCGACTGTTTCCGGCAGATGTATAGCAACTGACATGTTTTCAGTCTGCGGCCCCATCGGGGTCGCAGACTCTTTCCTTTTAAGGAGATTTGATATGACCAAGGATGAAATGATCTCACAGCTCTGGTTTGCGGAAATGATAAACGACGTCCATCACTTCCTCGACCAGTGTACCGACCAGAAGACATGCGCCGCCGCCACGAAAGAAGAAGTGGCTTTAGCGGAAAGTCAGATGAATGGGTGGTTGCAATCCTTGTCGAACCCCGATCTGGATCAGACAACTCGTCGCCTGATCGAGTCGCAGATGCAAGCCACCTCCGACCGGATTAATACTCTCAAGATGACGATGGCCGAAAAAGAGGCGCAAGCAGACCGACGCGACTCCTTGGTTGATCCGAAGGCGATTGCTGAACGCTTGAATAACCTCGCCCGGGTTCTGGCGGATCATAATCCCTCGATGATCAATATTGAACTGTCTCAGCACATTGATCGCATCGACTGCCACGCCGACGGGCGTGCCGTTCTCCGTACGTGCCGCCTCGGCGTTCTCGGAGAGGCAATGGACGTGTTCTCCGTCGACGAACCCTGCGTTCCACACAATTCATCGGACGCGGGTTCAACAAAGCAGGCTCAACCGCGACGGCGTGCTCGTCGTCGAATTGCGGGCGTAGACCAGCCGACGGAGAAGATCAAGGCGTTGGCCGAATGGTCCACCGATCCGCATCGCTTCGCTGGACTGGATGAGCGTTGGTTTGATGAATACGAGTTCCACATCACCGCGTTCGATCAGCAGATCGAGCTGTTAAAGGCCGAGCTGGCTGAAGCGGTGATCGAGCTCGATAATCATTACGACGAACTCAGATCGGCGGCTCGGGAGCGGCTTGGTGATCTGTTCGATCCGAGCGATTACCCGCCCTCACTGCTTGACGCGTTTCAGATCGAGCACGACTACCCGTCGGTCGAGCCGCCCGACTATCTGCGGCAGCTCAATCCCGAGGTCTACGAGCAGGAAGTGAAGCGGGTGCAGGCCCGCTTCGATGAAGCTCTGCAACTGGCCGAGAAGGCCTTTGTCGACGAGCTCTCGCAGTTGGTCTCGCATCTGACCGAGCGGCTCAGCGGACATGACGACGGCCGCTCCAAAGTCTTCCGCGACACGGCTGTCGAGAACCTGCACCAATTCTTCCAACGGTTTCAGCTGCTCAATGTCCGCTCCAATGAACAGCTGGATGCCCTGGTCAACCAGTGTCGTCAGATCGTCGACGGCGTCCAGCCTCTAGCTCTGCGAAACGACAGCAGCCTGCGTCAGCAGGTGAGCAGTCAACTTTCTGGCGTGCAGTCGATTCTCGACGGCCTGCTCGTCGATCGTCCCCGACGCCGGATCATCCGCACCTCGCGTTCGGATCGCTGACCGAACACTACAAATCCGATTCTCACTTGCCCCGGTTACCAGCCTTCTCGCTGCTCAGCCGGGGCTTTTTTTGTGGCCCTATTTGAAGGAACAACTCATGCGTCAATCTGAACTCATTGTGCCGTGGCCTCCGTGACTGGTGAATCGATTGCCACGATCAAGCGGCTCGGCTTTCTGCTCTCTGATCCTGATACGGCATCAAGACCTGAGAGGGACTGCGGACCTGCGATGTTGGACTGGGATGACTGCCTCATCGCCGATGACGACGTCCTGGCCGACATCGCTCCAGAATCTCTGGTGGCGTGAGGTCATGACCAGCGCAACAGCTCACCAGCAGCAGCGACTCTGGATCGCGGCGTCCCGAATCTGTCACCGCAGCAAACGGCACAAGGGGCGGCGACAACCTCGCCGGAAGCCCCGTCCGCAGCGGCGGTCCTCTCCGGTTTCTCACTGACTCGCACGAAGGAAACTCTCATGAAGGTCCTCTTTATCAACAACGATGGCGGCGGCTTCGCAGACTACGTCGAAGTCCCCGAAGGCATGACGGTGATGCAGCTCTTCGAGCGGCACACCGGGACCAGCAAGGCTCACAACTATCTGATCCGGGTCAACCGCCAACCTTGCTCGGCCGACCAGGTGTTGCAGGATGGTGACCGGGTGTCGTTCACACCGACGAAGATCGAGGGAGCGGCCGTGCCACAGTCGTGATCCCAGTTCCGCTCGTTAATTCCATGGCCGTCCAGCCAGCACGCTGGGCGGCCATTTGCCTTAAAAGGAAAGACCATGACTCCGATGGACCAATCACTCCTGTGGGTGGCGATCGAGATCAGCAGTCAGTTGAACACGGAGACCGATCGCGGAGCGATCTGGCTACCGGAGCAGCGCTGGTTGCAGCTTGTACGGCTCCGGCGGCGGTATGAGCTGGCCCGGCAAAGAAAGTGGCATCACGCCGCTATTCTAACCTTCAACCAGCTCCAGTCCGTGTTGAAGTCTCTGCAGCAGGATCTACTTCCGTTGAATGCAGCGATGGAAGTGACACCGCGAGTGGTCACCGCGTTAGCCCGCGAGATCCTGACCGACCTGCGGGCTCTTCGAGATGAGTTCGAGGAAGTCATGATCGATCGCAAGCTGAAAGAGATCTCCGTCACGACGGAGGCGATCTGTCTGCAGAACATCGACCTCGGACGCTTCGAGATCCGACTGAATTACGCCAATTACAGCGACGACGCCGGGCATTACCGCGTGATCGCGCTGGAACCCAACCCGGCCTGTTCCAACGACAGTGTCACACATCCTCACGTCCAGGATGAAGACCTGTGCGAAGGCGAAGGTCACGCGGCGATCGACATCGCGCTGCGGCAGGGGCGACTGTACGACTTCTTCACGATCGTGGCCAACCTGCTGCGGACCTACAACGACAGCAGTCCCTACGTCGCCCTTTCCGGATGGCAGGCCGTCAACTGTATGGACTGCGGCCACGCGATGGACGCCGACGAAGGCTCGGATTGCGAGAAGTGCGATACGCCCGTCTGTGAAGACCTGTTCCGTGACCTGTCCCGACTGCCATCGCAACTTCTGCTGTGGCTGCACCAGCGAATGCGAAGGCTGCTCCGAGCGCTTCTGCCATAGCTGTCTGACAACGTGCGCCGACTGCGACGCCGATTTCTGCTCCTCCTGCCTGACCAATGAAAGGTGCGAATACTGCCATGAACAACAGAACAAAGAAGAGACGGAGTCCACAACTCCCATCGCTGCGATTCAGTCCGACGGCCTGGGCGAAGCTGCTGTTTCTGCGTGATTATGGCGAGACCGAAGTCGGCGGCTTCGGGATCTCCGCCGCTGATGGCCTGCTGCTGATCGAGGATATCCAGCTGGTGCGGCAGACCTGCTCCTGGGCTCATGTCGCCTTAGAGGATGACGCCGTCGCCGAGTTCTTCGACGAGCAGGTCGATGAGGGGCGAAGACCGGAGCAGTTTGCCCGGGTGTGGATTCACACCCATCCGGGAGATTGCCCTCAGCCAAGCGGAGTCGACGAAGAAACGTTTGAGCGAGTCTTCGGGAACGCAGATTGGGCCGTGATGTTCATCCTCGCTCGCGGAGGGGACTGCTACGCCCGCCTGCGATTCAATAGTGGTCCCGGTGGTGAAACTGAACTGCGAATCGAACTCAACTATGGTCGAGAGTTCAACGGCAGTGACTTTGATGCCTGGGAGATTGAATACCTGCAGAGCGTGGAAGTCGAAGAGCCAGCGGCAGTCGTCAGCAGGCGTGCCGCGACCGACAAACCAGTCCGGCGAAGGAACGCGGACGACCGTGATCAATCCCACGAACTGGCCTGCTCAGTCGACTGGGAAGACGAATGGCTGTCCGAGTTCAGTTTTGCCAATCGAAGCGAGGAGGAATGCGATGACAACTTCTGAACAAGTTGCGGACCGATTCGATCGCCAACGGGACTTGGTGCCGATGGAGCGTCTGGCCGAGGTCACGGTGACCGTGATCGGCGTCGGCGCAATCGGCCGGCAAGTAGCGCAACAGCTGGCATCAATTGGCGTCCGCCGAATGCAATTGATCGATTTCGATACCGTCGATCTGACGAACATCACGACTCAAGGATATCTGCGAGGCGATCTCGGCAAGTCCAAGATCATCGCGACAGGAGAAACTATCTCCAGGATCGATCCCTTGATCGAGCTGGAGCTCATCCAAGACCGCTTTCGGCCCACGCAAGCAGTCGGGGAAGTGGTGTTCTGCTGCGTGGATTCGATCTCGGCCCGAGCGGCGATCTGGCGCTCGGTAGGCGAAATCTGCTCCTTCTGGGCAGACGGACGCATGCTGGGCGAAGTCATCCGTGTGCTGACGGCCACCGATCCTGACAGCAACCGGCATTACGGGAAAACGCTCTTTTCACAGAGGGATGCCCAACGAGGAACGTGCACGTCGGAAAGCACGATCTACGCGGCCAGCATTGCTGCTGGCATGATGACGCATCAGTTTACCCGCTGGCTGCGCGGTATTCCTACTGACCGGGATACCACCCTCAATCTGCTCGCGGGGGAATGGACACTCTGCGACCGAACATCATGAAAGAAAGGACGAATGGAAGAACTTCTCACCACGATCACCGTGATGGTGTTTGTCTGGTACTGTTATCGCTAGGGAAAACGAGACGGTAGCCTCCAGGGCTTCTTCGCAGGCCGCCGCTCACGACATCGTCGTCGCTAAACTGACACGACCTAAGAGGCACCGGGCCGCCTGCGGGCGGCCCGGATCGCACTTTTCTTAGCATTCAATGACGCGGGCTTCGCTCGAATCTGTTGAAGATAGTGAATATGCAGACGAGTTGCCATATGCCTTCAAAGAGGTGACAGTAGTACTCCCAGCGGACATTGACGCGGCGGAAGTGAGGCATCCAGGAGGAGCAGTTTCAACCTGGTAGCAAAGCTTGTAGTATGTCTGATCGCGAGCGAGGAGTTGCCAAGCGTGGGTTTCATGACGAGGTCGACGGTAACGGACAACCGGATCGTGGGCGTGGACGACGTCACGATGGATGTCGAATGCACGGAGTGCGGAGACGGCTATACGGTCGAATCCGACGCCTTCAATGATGGAGGCATCAATTCTGGCCCGAAGCGATGGCGGCCCTGGAAGAGGAGGAACTCTGATCTGTATCCCGATACCGCATCCAAAGAACTGTTGATAGCTCGCGCAGCTGATCAAGAACACGAACGCTCCGGTCATTGACGTAGGGCACGGGTTCATTGATGACGCGCAATCCACACTCTTCAGAACTGAGTACGATGACATCGCAACTGTCCTTGAGGATCCCACGGCCCCGACCGATCGCCTGGACGACGTTTTCCCGCACAATGGAGCGATGCGCCTTCATCCACAGCGGGTCGTAGTAGCCGCGACCTGATAGCTTCAGGTCTTCACCTGCGGTTATTTCCGCATGCCAGTAGACCTCGCCCCATTCCGGCGTGCTGCAGGCGGCATCCCATTCTCCAATGCGGATGAGATATTCGATGACCCACCGATCGTCAACGGCGATGAATCGAATCTCTGCATCGGTTACTGCGCGAACGAGCACGGCGAGCAATGGATCTTCACCTGCGACCGCAAAACCGGCATCGCCACCCTCCGAGGCGGCGACATCGGCTGGAACACCGCAGACAGGTTTCGACTTACCCAATCGAAATGCTGTTCCTGGATTCGTTAAAGACACCGAAGCAGAGTTAAGATCCCTGATTTGTTTATCAAACAATAAATATGAGGCGAGCTTGAAACGGATTTCTTCACGATAAGGACGGGGAATCAAAGTGGGCAAGTTGTTGATTGTTTATCAGGGTTTCTCTCCTAGGTTGCTCTGATGGGTTTACATAAATGGCGGAAAGCACGAAGGAATCTGTGGACATATTTTCCGTAGGCGTAGTCCTCTGCTGCGCAGAATGCTAAGTTGGTCCTGGTTCGCCTAAGATTGCCGTTCTGGTGATGATCGGTGCTCGAAACAGGGAGGCTTGCGTGGACGATAAATTCGCCCGGATTGTCGCGACTAGCCACGATTCCCTCGTAACCTCGTCAGTGCCTTTGTTGCTAGCACATCGACGCCCGCGTCGGATAGAATAGGCACAATTTGGAAGCCTTCGTTCCTTGTTTCGTCGGAACTTCGGTGAGGTGAACTGGTTCTTGAATGGTCGGGAGGGCATGTCTTGTCGCAGGGACGAACGAAACACAACTTTGTGGAGTCATCCGAGAATAACCTGGGCATCGGCAAAGTCATCGCAATCAATGGCGAATCCGCGACGATCGAGTACTTTCGTTCGCCTGTAGGCGACGGGTGTCTGCATTGCGAAGTTCCCACCAAGAGCCTCGCACGAAAAGTGTTGTTTCCTGAAACGCGAGCGTACTACCGCAACCCCGAGACCGGCGAAGTCGAAGTCGGACGCATCTTGGCGTTTCACAAAGATGACGACAAGTACTTTGTACGTTTTCCCAATGAGGTTTGCCGCTTGCTTTCGAGCGAGGAAGTTGAAGTCCGGTGCCGGTTACCGATAGAAGACCCGACCGATCATCTTGCCGGCGAAGTTAACGAGACCGCATTTTGGCACTCGCTGCGTTCGGAATTCGTGCGGCATCTTATGGACCAGCAGCAAATGAGCGGCGGACTTTCTGCGTTGCTCTCCTCGTCGATTGAAATTGTCGCCCATCAAGCGTCCGTTGTTCGCCGAGTACTGACAGACCCGTTCCAGCGTTACTTGCTTGCCGACGAGGTAGGACTGGGGAAAACCATCGAAGCAGGCGTCTTGATCAAGCAATTTACGCTTGATGAACCAAGCGATCACCAGACCATTGTCATCGTTCCGGAAGCCCTGAGGATGCAGTGGCAGCAAGAGTTGACGCATCGATTTCATTTAGGAGAACTCCTCGGCAAGGCCATCCACATCGTTGCTAATCGGGACGCAAAACAACTTGGTTCAAACCTTCCGCGTGCTCGGATGATTGTTATCGATGAGGCCCATCATTTGAGTTCGTGGGCGTGGTCGGCGGACAAACAAGAAAAGTTTGTGTTTGATCTAGTTGCTGACACCACAGCCGATTTGCACCGTCGAGTATTGCTGCTTTCTGCAACTCCGGTGCTGCACAACGAAAAATCGTTTCTGGCGATGCTTCATTTGCTTGATCCACAAGTCTATCCGCTTGACAGTCTCGATTCGTTCAAACAGCGTGTGCAGTTGCGACAAGAAATCGCCGAACGCATGATGGATCTGCGAGAAGACGAATCAAACTTCTTTCTCGGCGACACGCTGGACGTGCTTGGTGAGTTGCTCGCGGAAGACAGCGAGTTTCAAACTCTACGAAAAGAACTTGGGCAACTCGTCGAACAAGACATTGATGAACAGGATAGTCGTCGCATCGAACTGATTCATTCGATCCGGACTCACGTCAGCGACATGTGGCGACTTCATCGACGGATTCTGCGAAGTCGGCGAACCGACGCGACATCGGCGTATCTGCCTGGTCGCGGCGGCGCAAAACGAATCACGTACACTTGTGACAACGAGTCTGGCTTGGCCGATGCGATCGAAGATTGGCGACTAACCCTTTCGGCATCACTGTTTTCGGCGACTGATGCGGAGAAAGACGTCGCCGGAGGTTTAGTACGTGTCATGGACGAATTCGCCTCTTGTGAACCCCGACGCGCACTTGAGTTCGCGACCGCTCGACTTCGCGGTGGTGCGCCCAACGCAACCGGCAGTCTTCCGCTGTGCGACGGCGAACCCGAAATGCTGCAACAGATCATCCGAGCAGCCACCGATTGCGATCACTCTGCAAGATTGCAGAAGTTGTATCAGCTAATTGGCAGTGGCGACGAACAAGTCTCCTGGGTTGTGTTCGCCAGCGAACCTGAAACGGCCGACTTGATCTTCGAGTTCCTTGACTTGCGACTCCCCCGCGGTCGCGTCCTTCGTCATGCATGCGAGTCTTCCCTCTGGACACAATTCAAGAGCGAGTACCGTGGTTACGTTCTCGTTTGCGATCGGGCGGCCGAAGAAGGCTTGAACTTTCAGAAACGTGGTGCCAGTGCGATTCACTACGACTTGCCGTTCTCACCAAACCGCATCGAGCAGCGAATGGGGCGTCTCGATCGCTTTGGTAGCGGCATGCCCGTTCAGGCCGCCGTATTGGTTTGTGATGGTTCGGCCATCCAGAAACGATGGTTCGATCTGGTTGACGGTGCCCTCGGCGTCTTCACTCGTTCGATCGCCAGTTTGCAATATGTCATCGAAGGCTCGATGAGAAGCGTTTTCGCTCATTTTTTGGATTCTGGGGCAGATGCTTTTGTCGAAGCAGGTGAGAAACTTGGCGGCGATGAGGGCATGGTCGCCGACGAACTCAATCGCATTCGCGCCCAAGATACCATTGATTCTTTCGATACCGATGTCGTGACCCAGGAGTTCGCGGACGAACTCGAGAACAGCGATCGCAAACTCGCTCAACAGTCGGTCGAGATATTTACGAAGTGGCTCAAGCGTGGTTTGCATTTTCGCATTTCGGGTGAAGAGCAACGGTACGACGACGTCTTTCAATACGAGTTCACTCGTCGTGTCGATTACGGGAGGCGCGGACCGTACGGGAAAGACACGCTCATGCCCATCGACGAATTCAAGCGTTTTTTCGCTACGTCGATCGATGATATCGAGTCGGAGAAGCCGGTCGTCCTTACAACCGTCCCGCTTACGTTTGATCGCGTCACATCGCAGCGGCGTTCATGCCGATTATTGCGAGTCGGTGATCCGTTCGTCGACGCTATGGAAGCCTTCACGCGATGGGACGATCGAGGATGCAGCTATGCGTTCTGGCGTTACGTGCCATCGTACCGTGGCGAAGACGATCCTGCCGTATTCTTCAGGTTTGATTTCCTCGTTTCACCGGCAATCGCACCACTGAAAGCTCTATGCGAGCGACACCCTGGCGCAAGTTGGAACGCTGTACTACGTCGCACGCAAACTATCATGCCACCTCGTTTCGCGACGATGTGGCTCGACTCGGACCTCGAAAGAGTCTCGGGCAAAGACGATCGCGCCAAACTGCTCGTCCCAGCGTTCAGCAAAGGCCGCTCTGGGCTCAAAGAAGATTTTAACCTCAATCGAAATCGCTGGGATGCCGCGAGTGAATTCTACGATATGTCGCTGTGGCGAGACCGGTGCGCTGCCGCGCGAGAGATATCTGAGCGTCTGTTACGGGAACAATCCGGTTTGCCAAGATGGTCGTCTGAATGCATCGAAAAGGCCGCTAGACAAGGAAACCAGATCCAGCAGCAGTTTCGATCGCGTCTGGCGATGACAAACGGTGAATCCAAGTCGTCGCTTGAAATAGATTTGCACTTTGAGCAAGAGCTCCAGCAAGCTCAAGTCGAAGCATTTATGGATCCTGATCTGCGAGTTGATTCAGTCGGAGCGATCTTTCTTTCGAATCGCATGCCTTTCAATGAAGTCGACGAAGGAGAGGATGACGATTGAGCGACTTTCAGGCCATCCAAACCGCTCTGCGTGAACTCCCTAAGACCGATCGTCTTCAGTTTTCAATGCATGACCGTAGTTGCGAACAACTGCGACGAGCAGTGCTGTCCCTGTCTACCAACCCGCAATCAGTTGGCTCGGGTGATCTTGCTGGTTTGGTACGGCATGTTTTGCGGCGAGGAACTCTGCGAGATGACCCCGAGTACCTGCTGACAGTGCCGTCCGAACCGCCTTGGCCGAATGAAGACTTGTGGGCTGAATCGCACGTCAGGGTTGTTGGAAGTGATCACCAATCCCTCCGGTTGCGTGCTCCGGAGTCGTGGATTGCTGACTGGTTGGAAGGCAGCGACAAGTTTAGCCCGTTTGAGGCGAGTCTTCGGGAAGATTATCGGCGCAAAGGTTGGCCCACGTCGCCACACTTGCCGCTAGACACCGCGTTGGAATACGGTTTGAAATTGCCGTTCAAAGGCTACCAAGGCCCAGGCCAGCGATTGGCGATTCGTTCTGCATTCTTTCTGAGGCCAGGCGGAACGTTGGTCGTCAACCTCCCCACTGGTACCGGCAAGAGTCTGGTTGCATGGGCAGCCGCATTGCTCGCCGCTCCGCGTGAATTGACGGTCATGATCACGCCAACTATCGCGTTGGCGATCGATCAGGAAAGGCAACTGCGGGAAAATTATCCGCATGTTCCAGGCGGACTACCATCGGAGATGGCTTGGCATAGCGGACTTAGCGACGCCGCGAGAAAGGCTATTCACCAGCGACTTCGCGACAACACTCAACGAGTGCTGATTACCTCGCCCGAGAGTTTTGTTGGATCACTCAGTAGCGTGCTTTACAAAACAGCCGAGAGTGGATTGCTGAAATACTTCGTCGTCGATGAAGCCCATCTGGTCGCCCAGTGGGGGAATGACTTTCGGCCTGAGTTTCAAGCGATGAGCGGACTCCGCCGGGAGTTGATCAAGAGATGCCCGAAAGCGCGAGCGTTTCGCACCCTTCTTCTGTCGGCAACGCTAACGCAAGAAAGCTATGACGTCTTAGAAACGTTATTCTCGGACGGGAAGTTTGATTCTGTAAACGCGGTTGCTTTACGACCGGAACCCGAATACTGGCAGTCCGCATCCGCTACGAAGCACCAACGAGACAAGAAGGTTGTCGAACTCATTCGTGTCGCGCCAAGACCCTTTTTGCTATACGTGACAACCAAGCGAGACGCCGACTCCTGGCATCGCAAAATTCGCGAACTTGGCATCAAACGTTGTGGTTGCGTTCATGGCAGCACGTCGAATGAGGAACGTGAACGAGTAATTGATCTTTGGCGAGCGGGCGAGATCGACTGCGTCGTCGCGACCTCGGCATTCGGATTGGGCATGGACAAGTCGGATGTTCGCACCGTCATTCATGCGTGCATTCCCGAGTCAATTGATCGCTATTACCAGGAAGTAGGGCGTGCGGGACGCGATGGATGTGCTTCTGTTTCCATTTTGCTGCCATGTGAGGATGCCGACAAGGCAACGGCGAAATTAATAAGTCAAGATCGCATTATCTCCCTAGAGAAAGGACGGGACCGATGGGACGATTTAATGAAGGCTGCTGACTTCCTGCCTGACAAGCAGATCTGGCGGGTAAACTTGAATACTCGGCCGACACACATCCATCAAGACAGTGATGCCAACGTCGCTTGGAATTTGCGGACGTTGGTTTTGCTCAATCGGGCTGGTATTATCCGCTTAGAGTCTGAAGAACCTCCGGATACGCAGCGTCTTGATGGGGAGAACGATCAAGCGTTCGAGGCACGTCGGCAAAAGGCGACTGATGAATATTTTGCGACAGCCTATTTGACGATTTTGAATGATCGGCATCTTGATGAAGAAGTCTGGGAGACGGTTGTCCAACCTGAACGCCACCGAATGTATGCGGCGAGTCGCGAGTCGTTTGACCGAATGAACGATCTCTTGGATGGGAACCGAGAGATTGGCGAGTTGCTTCGCGACACGTATACGGTACGCACATCCAACGGTGGCCCGCGACCAGAGCACTGCTGCTCAGGATGCGCCTCGTGCCGTGCAAATGGCATCGAAACGAGTCACCGATTCAGCCACCCAGAACCGGATTTGGTCCAGTGTATCGAGCACGGCGATGTCGCTTCACTTCAATCACTCTTTCGAGTTCAGTCGCCGGTCGTTTTTGTCTGCGTCAACAATTCACAAAGTGACCGCGAATGCGTCAGCCTTTGTCTGGACATCATTCGGCAGTTAGTTGGCCGAGGCGTTGACGAAGTTGCGATTCCCAGCGAATGGATGAACAAGCGTGGTTGGAAAGCGATCCATGAGTCGTCTCCTCGACGTCTCGTGGTGGGAAGTCCTGTTTCATCATACGATCTTCGAAAAAACGACCTCCGTTTGCCTCGAGCAACGTTTCTATTTGAGAAGCCTTCCCCAGTTGTCCCCCGCGATTTGATCAACATGGAGCGACCTTTTCACATCATTTTTGCACCTGAAGATGCCATCGAACCTGGAACCGGACGAAAGTTCTTCAGCACTCGTCCAAACATTCGCGACTATGAGTTGGTCCAAAGGTTGGGGCAGTAATGAGTATTTTAAATCGCCCGAGCGATGGCCTCGTAAGTGTTTTGGTCGCCCTTGTCCGGTCCAGCGTGATGGTTGGCACGATGCCGAAAAGCAAATTGCTGGATATTTGCAGTCCAAAGACCCTCGGTGATGGAAAGCAAGACATGGCGATCAAAACGCTCAACCGATGGATCGAACTAGGGTTATTTGTCGTGACGGAAAAAGAAGAAGTGAAGGTCAGGGATGAATATCGGGCAAGCATACGAAAGCTGAACGCATCGGCATCTTCGATTTCAGATGTTGCTCGACAGATCGTTCTTTCGCCGGAAAACAACAAGAACTTTTGGAGCGATGAAGAAAACAGATCAGCGGATTTTTCTCGCGCGGCATGCTGGATTCTCGCACAGGATGTCCACGCTTTTGTTCCTACGTCATACACACAGGTCGAACCAAAGGCCCTCGAACAAGCTGGCTCACCCGAGGTGATCTTATTTCAGAACGACACTCGCTGGTCTGGATTCGTGTCTTGGGCAACGTTTCTCGGACTCGGTCGGTCTGACTCGGGAAAGGCATCAGGTGGCTTCATTGCCGATCCGACAACATGGATTTGCGGCCCGGTAACGACGCTCCTTCCACCAAAGAATGATATGCCGGTAAGAGAATTCTTAGACGGACTTGCTGAAGCCGTTCCCATTTTAGATGGCGGGCGATTTCGAGCGGAGGTGGAAAGCAAACTTCGTCCTGAAAAATGGAAGTCACCAGCCAGCGATGCGATTTCGACATCCCTTTCGCGGGCATTGCTACGACTTCAAGCGAGCGGCATCCTCCGTTTTGATGACCGTTCTGACTCGGAGTCGCGAGTCAATCTTATCGGTCGCGCCGGTCAAACCGTGCAGTCTGTGACCCACATTCTGCTAGGAGATGCGACATGAGCCTTCTAAGATTCTGGCCGACCGAAGCCGATTGTTTGGAATGTATAAAGCCAGAAGCCGAGAATCCGTCCGACGCAGTTTTCTTGGCCGTTCATCAAGAAATGCGGTTTGTGCGGAAGAGCTTCCAGACCGATCAGACAGAAAGCAAGTCACAAAACCAATTACTTAATGAGTTCCTTCGAGACGAGCCAAGCGGACGTGTGATTCTACCCATACTCGGCGAGTCGGGTATCGGTAAGTCACACCTCGTTCGTTGGCTGAAAGTACAGTTGCAGCAACGTAAGGATCATGACAAGAGGCATGTGATTCTGATCCCGAAAAGCTCCAGTTTGAAGTCGGTATTGGGACGAATCTTAGACGGGCTCGATGGGCCACGGTACCAGGAAATTCGCAGCCAGCTGAAGTCTGCACGTGAGCAGATGGATGAGATTGGCGCGAAGCAGCGGATCCGTGCCGAGTTGTTGACCTCGATCGAGCGTAACCACACCGAGGCATCAAAACGTAAGGAACTCGCCCAACAAACTGGGGGCAAGCTCAGCGAAAAGGACAAGTTGTGGCTGGGACATGGCGACCCCAGGTGCCTACGATCGCTATTGGACGATCCCGCTACGCAGAAGTTATTTACGATCGGCACGTCGTATCGACCCGGAATTATCTCTGAGTTAGCCCGGCATATTGCCAAGGACACATCCGCAACTGAGTCACCTCGGCGTCAGTTTGAACGCGACGACTTCCTCGTGCCTGACGAGTTGGCGAGCGACATAAAGGAAGCAGGTCAGATTGCTGGGCGATATTTGGACAAGCTACAGCGGACAACGGATACCAAGAGTCTCGATGATGCGATCAAATTGCTCAACAGTATTGTCGACGACGCAATTGCTCCATTGGCAACGCCGACTGACACCTCACTCGCAGAACTCTTTTACGAGGTGCGACGTCAGCTTTTGGCCGACGATCGCGAATTGGTTTTATTGGTGGAAGACTTTGCCGTCCTTGCTGGCGTCCAAAAAGCTCTGCTGGATGCGATCATCCGTGAAGGTGAAACTGGTGGGAAAAGGGAGGCGTGTACGATCCGTACCGCTCTGGCGGTCACGGACGGTTACTTTGGGAACTTAGACACGGTGAAAACTCGAGCGATCCACGGTTGGTGGATCGAAACCGGAGCAAATTCCGATGAAGAGCAAATCATTAATCAAATCGGCAATTTCGTAGCGGCCTATGTCAACGCCGCTCGAATCGGCGCGAAGCGACTTGAGCAACATTTCGCGGATCCGAACAATTTTGGCAAGAAGGCTCCCAACGCTATGGACTTCCTGGCTCCCGAACCGGAAGAACTCGGGCTGTTGGCTAACTTTGGACAATCCGCAGATAACTACAGCCTCTTTCCGTTCAATCCCTCGGCGATTTTAACTATTGCCGACTGGCGACTCCGCGACAGCAGTGGCAAGTTGAGATTTCATCCTCGTAGCGTAATCAATGAGATCATTCTTCCCGTCGTGAAGGATACGCGCGGGAGTTATGAACGTGGTTCGTTTCCGCCACGAAATTTTCTTGGGTCGGAGAGAAGGATTTGGGCTGACCTGCGAAGGGAGGTGCAGCGAAAAGAAAGTGACCCCGAACGTCAGGAACAGTATCTATACCTCCTGCATTTTTGGGCGAACAAGCCTGAGAGATTGGTCCAAGCAAGTCTTCCGACAGGCGTCTTTACGGCGTTCGGCCTCAAGCCGCTTGATGGAAGCAAGACCGCGACTGCTCCACGTACTCTCAAGCCTCTTTCGCCGAATGAGGACAGCGAGGTGAGTGGCACGCCGCCGACAATACCTGAACGCGAAACAGGCGAACCCGAGGTCGAACGTGATCCACCAGCTATTCAACAGTTCATAAAGAAGTTGGACGACTGGAAGAACAATGGTGTTCTCGGCCAGGGTGAGGCTAACAGGATTCGCGGATGGATCAACACGCACTTGATGCACTCCATCAATTGGGAAGCCGAGTTGCTCCGATCCGTCAAACCGACCACGAACACGTATGCGACTAGTATCTATCTGCCAAGGGCAAAGGGGAATCCGCCCAATATTGCAAAAGCATTTGTTGTCGTCGCCGATGACGAGAAGTTCAAAGAAGCCGCCACAGCTAACGATGTCTTTTCAGTCATTCGTGCGATGCTCCGATACGACCACTACGGCGGTTGGGATTACGACCAATCAGACGAGGACTACGTCTATGTTGCAAACTTTATCGACAGTCATTTAGAGAATGCGTCCGCTTGGGTGCATGGGAAATATAAGAATGTTGATGGATCTCCGGTTCCCTCACTCGTGCAGTCCCTTCTTTGGCAGGCCCGGCAACTAAACGTCGAATCCGCTCACAGAACGGATGATGTAAGCCAATTTGATGCTGTTTTTGCTTCACCGATCGTCGGTAGAAGTACGAACGAAAACGACGAATGGCGTGACTTTCTCCGCGATCTATTCTCGCATCAGCAATTGCTGCAGGAGGAATTGCTTGAGCGTGTTGGTGCATTTCAAGGAACTGGCAAGACGCCGCATGCGGTTGACGCGTTCCAGTTGCTCTCCACCATTCAGGAATTTCGAAAGACATGGAAATTCTCCGAGAAGTTTCCGTCACTTCCGAGCGGTGCGTCCGATGAACTCAAGGCAATTGAAAAACATGTTGGTTTGCTTTACCGACTTGGTAATTCAAGAATTGACGCTCGTCGAAAGCGAATTGCAGAGCAATCGAAACGTATCGTAGATGAGCTTGGAAAAGACTATGACAAAGCCGAGTTGCTGAAGGACCTGGAAAGCGTTTGTACGCTAGCGCAACAGTATGGACTGGCAGGTGACATCTCGGTAAATCAAGTTCGCAAACTAGCCGAGAAATTTCGCGAAGCACCGGTGAAAGAGGTCGGAAAGCAGATCGACGCGATCGTTTCCGGTGATGACCTTGCGGCACAGATGACTGCCATCGCCAAACTCGACATCGAGACCCACACGTTGCTCGTCGAATTTTCTCAGACCTGCGCACAATTCCTTCGTGAACGTGCCGGAAAGGCTCAGAACAAGATTCTTGCGTGGTCTGCCGACGTTGTCGAAAAGAAAAAGTTGGACGTCGATGAAATTCTCCAAACGCTAGAAGAGGCTGTTGTTCCGTACCAAAAGGTGGATGAATGATCGCGGAAGAATGCAAAAAACTTCGTCAGCAGCTCGAAGAACTAGCGCTGGCGGAAGAACGAGAAACTGTTCATGACCAACTCGAACAGCGGAGATGCGAGTTGGTTGAGGTGCGTGACATGTTGCTGGCAGTCACCAACTCACTCAAAGCAATCTCGGCAAGAACCAAGTTGGTTGATGATCTGGATCCGGCAAAGTGTCTTGATCGGGTTCGCAAGATTCGAGAATCGCTGTTGGCTGATCCGCTCAGTATAACGAAAGGCCGTCAGTTTACCGATATGCGGAAGGCTTTCGAGAAGTTTGCGACCGATGGAAGCGCATGTGCGGAGGCGACTTGGGCACAGTTCATGCCGCGAGCACGTCCGTCAGTAGACACGAATCAACTTGCTCAGGCAGAACAGCAGAAAGACTTTAAGGCAATTGCCGTGAAGTTGAAGAACCGGGCAAAGTATGCAGAACAACTTGCCAAGAAGCCTCCCGCCAACGAAGAAGACGTCGCCGAAATCGAATCGGCGTGGGACGACATCCGCGAGATGATGGCGGCGTTGCCCGACGTTGCCGACGATCCGGTCGTGCAAGAATTCCTGAAAGCGGCAAACTCATCTGGCGGAGCGTCCATCGACTTGCTCACTGACGAGGTGCGGGCTTGGTTGCAAGAGAACAAAATCGCGGACAAGTATCGCATAACCACAATGTAACGAGGGAACGACGCACGTGAAGGTAGACGACCATCGACTCGAATTTCTGAACTCGCTTGAACGCGCCGAAGCAAGGCTTCTGTCGTGGGGGCTTGTCGATGGTTCGTTTAGTGCAGACGAGATTGGCGATCTTTGTGAAATCTACCTCGAAGACAACGATCTTTGGACGTTGTACGAGGACGAGGATGAGTTTCAAGATGTTTTAGAGGAGATTGGTTTCCTTTACGAGTTCCAAGACGGAATGCGGCATCGCTATCGCACTCGGATGGCTGAGACGCTCCGATTGCTGTCAAGACTTCGTCAACTATTCCCAAAGCACATGAATACGGGCAACCGGAAATGGCAAACGGCAAAGCCACTTGTGGGTGATTTCAGGTTTATGCTGCGTCCTCGAACCGTGCCGCAGCGGAACGTCTCTATAGACGAAACATTAGCCCGGATCGAGCAATCAAGGAAGCTTTCAGCGCTTCAGAAAAATGTTTTGTCGGCCTTGCTGTCATCGCCAAACGATGATCAGATGCAGCTTGCATCTTTTCAAGTTCGTGCGGCCGAGAACGTTCTGGGCCAATTGAATATGAACAGGTGCTCAGGAACGATCGTTTGTGCCGGCACAGGTAGCGGAAAAACGCTGTCGTTCTACTTGCCAGCGTTCCTTTCGATCGCCGAGTCCATCGACAGCAATTATTGGACGCGATGTCTGGCAATCTATCCGCGTAACGAACTGCTCAAAGATCAACTCGCCGAGGCGTATGGCCAAGCTAGAAAAATTGATTCGCTCTTGCAGGCCAACGGAAAACGCAAACTGACAATTGCAACTTTGTTCGGTGCGACGCCTGAACATGAAGGCTACTTTGACTATGCAGAACCACCAGCAGGCTGGACTCGCACGAATGGTGGCGACATATGTCCTTTTCTTACTTGTCCAACCAGATCTTGCCAAGGCCAGATGATTTGGCGGGCTGAAGATCGGAACAGCAATGTGCATCGACTGTGCTGCTCTCGTTGCTCAGCAAGCACGGCGCACGACGAGCTAATCTTGACTCGTCAGCGTTTGCAGCATACTCCCGCCGACATTCTATTCACGACCACGGAGATGTTGAATCAACGTATTGGTGATTCGACCATGGCACACGTGTTCGGTGTCGGTGCAGCGAGAAACAGAACACCGAAGATGGTACTGCTGGACGAGGTGCATACTTACTCTGGGGTTTCCGGGGCGCAAACCGCGATGCTGCTTCGTCGTTGGAAGCATGCCGCCGACGTGCGCCCACACTTCGTGGGCCTGTCAGCGACGTTGGCCGACGCGCGAAAGTTCTTTGCAACTCTGATTGGGGAATCCGATTCACGTGTCGAGGAAATTTCCCCTCATCCGACGGAATTGGATCGTATGGGAATGGAGTACCTAGTCGCTCTACGTGGAGATCCGGCGAGCCAAAGTTCATTACTGTCGACGTCAATCCAAACAGCGATGCTACTGCGACGAACGCTTGACGCACGGAACAACAACACGGCACCACAGTCCGAAGTCTACGGGTCGAAAGAGTTCGTGTTCACGGACGACCTCGACGTAACGAACCGGATGTTTTACAACCTGCGGGACGCAGAAGGACAAGACAGTTGGGGCCGCCCCGATGTTCAGACGCATCCTAACGGCTCGCTTGCGAACTTACGGAACCCGCAAGCTCCCGATGAGCGGCTAAGAGCGCAGTTCGGGCAATCTTGGGACCTTTGCACGAAACTAGGCCATCGGCTTCAGGATGGGACTTCCGATCTGCGAATTGAGCGTACGAGTTCACAGGACTCTGGCGTTGCGACCGATGCCGACATCATCGTGGCGACCGCGTCACTGGAGGTTGGTTTCAACGATCCCGAAGTAAACGTTGTTTTGCAACACAAGGCACCAAGAGATCCCGCCCAATTTCTGCAACGAAAAGGGCGTGCTGGTCGGCGCATTGAAATGCGACCCTGGACTATCGTAACGCTCTCCGATTACGGCCGAGATCGGTTGGCTTGGGAAAGCTTTGACTTGCTTTTTGACCCTGCACTGTCGCCTCGAGAATTGCCCGTCAGCAATCGCTACGTTCTGCGTATGCAGATGGTATTCGCCTTTTTCGATTGGATCGCAACACGTTTGCGAACGCAAGCAGGGATGCCAAAAGGCAGCGTCTATCGCGATTTTTCAGGACCGGCAGAGAAGATCCTGCAAAACTCCAAGAAGATCGCTGACATGAAACAACGCCAAAGAGCGGCGGTCGCCATCATTGAAGGGTTGTTGTTCAGAGAAGAGGGCTACCACGAACTCGTGAGATATCTATCCAATGCCTTGAAACAGACGGAAGAGACGATCGAAGTCCTCGTATGGGATCCGCCGCGCGCATTGATGAACGCCGCTTTGCCAACTCTACTGCGACGATTGAATTCCAACTGGAAAGTCGTCGATAAGGATCCGCCAGTATTCGACAACTTCGTCGGAAACAATCCGCTGCCCGAGTTTGTCCCGGCCCAGTTGTTCGGGGACTTGAACTTGCCAGAAGTGACGCTGCGATCGCCGCCGCAGGATCTGAGATCGCTGGAACGCGTCGACGTGCTTCCGATCTTGCAAGCGATGCGTGAATTTGCACCGGGTCGAGTATCGCGTCGCTTTGGCGTTTTGAACTCACACGCGCGCCACTGGGTGCAACCGGGCGACCTTTCGATCGACGGCGACCAACCGCTTGAACTAGGCAACATCGTCAGTCGATACGACGAAATCGGATCATTTGATCGGTTTGATGCGAACGGCAACTCGCAATCGATACGATGCGTTCGTCCTCGGGAGATGCGACTGGTCGTTCCTGAACGACGCGTGGCGGACAGCACTAACGCGATGCTTTCTTGGAACACTCAAGTGTGCCCGCTGGTCCCCGGAACATCCGTTGATTTGCCGTCGCCATCACGTTGGTCTTCGGTTGTAACGGGAATGGAGCTCTTCGTCCACAACCTTAACAATCCCCTCGAGGTGCGTCGCTTTGCGACTCAGTCGAAGGCGACAATCAACTTCGACAATGGTCAGACAAATGAGACCACCCTCAGCTTCATTGCAGACCGCGGCGATGACACAGATTCCAATCAAGTCCCGGTGGGGATTGGCTTTGCTATTGACGTTGACGGACTGGTCGTTCGATTTGCTGTACCGGAGGATTTAGCGGGCCGACTGCTTCACAACCCGGCCATGCTTCGCTGTTTACGAGTATCGAAATTCCGAGATGCGGTCGCGGAAGATCCGACACTTGAACGCTTCGCAAGCTTCTTTGAACTACGCTGGTTGTCTCAGGTTTATCTCTCCGCTTTGGTGACATCCGCGATTGAACGAGACGTCACGCTACAGGAATCGTGGCAAGCGTCGTCCTCAGATTCAACTATCCTGAACTTCAACGAGGTTCTTGGTGTGATCTTCCAAAGTCTTGCCGTGTCTTCACAGAGTGACCAGGATGGTGAGCAAAGTGAATCACTTGATGACGTCCAGCAGCAACTGCAAAAAGACTTGGAGCAACTTCTAGAAGATCCGATCATCATCGACTCACTTCACGGCCATGCTCCCGTACTTTGGGAAACGCCGAACTCAGCTTGGACACCGTGGCTGACTCGGAAGTTCAAGACAACTTTGGGAGCGGCAATTCTTGACGGTATCCAACAAGTCTGCAGTGATCTGGATTCCAACGATCTTCTGCTCGACGTCGAACCTGGTCCGCGCCCAACCATCGCGGTTCCGAGAACAGGCGAGAGCGAAGAAGTCTGGATCACGGAGAAGACTGTCGGCGGTGGCGGAATCATTGAATCGTTCTTGATTCGCTATGGCGAAGATCCGCGACGATTCTTCGATCTTGTCGAAAACGCGTTGCGTCCATCCGACTACGAAATTGCCGACCAACAATTGACGATCCTGCTCGATTGGATGAACTCGCCCGACCAGGTCGAAGTAAAAGACAAGGTTTCGGCCTATCGAGTCGCGTCGACCGAAAATCATAGAGCCCACGCTGATGCCTTCGATGATCTTCGCAAAACTCTAGACAAGAAGGGACTGTTCACATGCCATGGTGTGATTGCTGCGATCGCCAATCGAATCCTGCGACCTGGCAGCAACGAAGACACCGATGCGTTGCTTCACAAGATGATCTCACGCTGGGGCACTCTTGAGGACAATTTGGACGTCGAGATTGATCCACGAATTATGGCGTACCTCGAATCGGCGAATGATTTGATCGATAACGTTATGCGAGACCCAAGCGACAATGCGATTGAGGCGAATCGTCGCCAGTGGCGCTTCAATACGCTGCTTAGCTTGCTTTGGCCGCGTGGCGGTGTATCTCGCAGCGCACGCCTCGTCGTCTATAACCCGTACGATTCGCTTCCAGAAACTGAACACGACCTGGTCCATCTGTTTCTCATTGGCGAGGCAACTCGTGTCAACATTGATGATGAAGACTGGTCTCAAAAAGCGCGAGATTGCTTGATCAAAGATAGCGAGATCATCTTGGTGGGCAAGCCTGATGAGCTTCCTGTACTTCGCAGGGCACTGATGGACCTGATGACGGTCCCGATTGATTCGGGCTACATGCTTTTGCATCCAAAGGTTGGCCGAGTCGATCGACGCGTGGAATCGATTGAGATTAGCTTATCGCTGCCGGAAGGCGTGCAATGAACGATCCAACTTCAGACAAGCGTAACACGTTCTCGAGCCAGGCAACGAGTCGCGCCGAGATTCGAGAATTGCTCGAAGGAATCTTCGTCGCCGAGTTACTGGTCCCTAGTGAGTCGATTTGGCTTGTCTCGCCTTGGATTTCCGATATCGACATTCTCGATAACCGGTGCGGTCAATTCTCGTCGCTGGTCCCAACATGGGGACATCGCCGGATCCGTCTCAGCGAGGTCTTTGGGCAATTAATACATCAATCAAGAGTTCATATCGTTGCGCGTCCTGACTCGCACAACGACGTGTTCTTACGAAAGATGGATGACCTAAGTCGGTCGAGCGATGGAACAAGCAATCTTCAAGTCGCAATTCGTGACACGTTGCACCTGAAGGGGCTCCTTGGTCAAGACTATTACCTAAGCGGTTCGATGAACCTGACCTACAACGGCGTTGAGATCAACCACGAAGGTGTCTCGTTGAATCGATCACCTGAAGCCATTGCGGAGGCTCGAATTCACTTCCAAGCAAATTACGAGGCGGATCAATGACGCAATCGAGCGATGATTCGCAGGCATTCCTGAGATCTTTCTTTGGCTCAGGCAACTCCATTCAATGGGATGCCTACAAGTCCGCCGCACCGACTGACGCAATTCGTTCCTATCTCGAACCGTGGGTGCGACGATTTCTTAAACAGGAGAGTCCGTTCCTATTGCCCCGAGTCGATCCGTCATCGAAGCAGACGACTTGGTATGTGCTCTGTGGCAATTCGCGTGAAGCAAGGTCAATGCGGGAATCTTTGCTCGCCTTTATCGGTCCCACCTATTCGAACTTCCATGGCCAACTTGCCAAACTCGATCCTGAGGACCCCATTGAAAGCTGTTGCAAATCAACCTTCGGTTCGCTCGTATTCCGTTTGCCAGTTATCCACGACGACGATCGAACGAAGGTGGGCAGATTGCTCACCGCAATTATTGACTATCGGGATCGCGAATCCGGACGATCGCTTGCCGCGGTTAAGCCGATTGGCCGATTGTTGCGCGATCTCGAGATGGCGATCCTCGCCAGGAATGAGCAATCAGCATGGGCCATCTATGGTGAAATCCGAAGTCGCGGACGACTTAGCGCTACCAACCTCGCATTCCTCCAAGTGCGAATTTTCGCAGCCTTTGAAAAATGGGCAGAATTGCTGCTGCTTCCGGTCCTGGACGAGATCCTACAAGTTCGCCGGCCAAAGCGGATTTCTGATCAAATCGCTCAGGCGGTCTACCGGCAACACCTTTCGCAGCACGAACTCACCGGGGATGTGTCCGCAGCTGTCGAGACCTATCGCGGCACCGCGAAGCGCTTCCACAACCTTGTTCGATCGACCGCAGGACTCCAATCACCCGACGCAATCAAGTTTGCGCTAGTGTCTTCCGTTGCTTCCGATCCAACCAAGCGTGAACTGGCTGAGCAACTAGCCGGGCATTCGGCGATCGCGGCGGACGCCGAGTGGGCGAACGCATTGCTTGCAACGCTGCCCGCCCCGGCACCTGCGGAAGGAGTTTCCGAGGCCGTCATAGGCTACGACGTGGCCGATGCTCGTTACAACGAAAACAACTTCGACGAAGCGTTCGCACTTTATCTATTGCAACCGCCCACCAACCGTTCAGTCCACCGCGTGCTGGAGTTGGCCGTTGAGATTGACACTCGACGCTCTGCCGAGGATGCCATCGCGTATTTGTCATCCGCGTCCGACGATGTCCAGGGGAGGGTACTAAGTCGGCGAGTCTGCAGTGGCCACGTCGAGATTCTTTCGCAAATCCTTGGACAAGACTCCGGTGGCAAAGTCAAACCGATCGAATCGCTCATTGATTGGTTTGAGTTCGTCGATACGGGAGAAGCAGTTAAGACCTCCGGCGAAGTCCTCGAATACGGAATTCAGAAGTGGATATCAAATTCATCGTTTGAGACGTCGAAGATCGCTGAAACATTGCAGATTTCCCGCACAGGAAAGCAACGAGATATTATCCGCAACGCGGTCCCTACATTTATTCGCGCGTTCTTGGTCGATCGCTCAGCAACCCGTGAATGCAAACCGATCTACAACGCGCTCACCGATTTGCTGATTTACGATGAATCAGTCGGCCCAGATGATCTCACTGCCATCGAACAACTCAGTGAAGCGATACTTACAACCGCCCCAAGCCACGACGTCAGCAACAACGACTTCCAACACGTCGCCGAGTTGACCACCTACCTTTGGGCCTTGATCGCCGCTCCACGCCACTTCGATTGGGTTTTGTCGATGTTGGACTTGCTGATCGACACAGGCGCTCAACAACACACCAGCCTGACACCCATCCTTGCCACGCTCGCCGAATCAAGCCGGCTTTGGGCTAGACGCATCAGCGACGACCAATGGTCACTGCTGGAACTACTCGCCGCCGATCTCGATCTCACCGAAATGGTCTCGGTTCCCCGTCCGGAGGTCGAGGAGGCAACCCAAGACGACTCTCCAGACATTCGCAGTCTCCTGGCAGGCAAAAGCATCGCCGTTTATTCTCTCACCGAGCGAATCGCAAGACGCTTCGGTCAACTCGCCCAACAAACATTCGAAGGCATTAAGATCCATTATATCCACGACAAGTCCCTTACCGATCGCATGAAAAGCCTCGCTCAATCTGCCGACATCTTCATCATCAATACTTGGGACGCCAAACACGCGGCAACAAATGGCATAAAGGATAGTCGACCTAAATCCAAAACATGCCTTCACGCCGAAGGAAAGTCCTCCACACAATTGTTAAGCTGTTTGATTCATCACGCTAATACTATATGCAGAACCTAACCCTCGAGAATTTTCATACTTCCGCTGTAGTTGGATCTTCCCAAACCTGTGCGTAATCTTCCTGAGTCGCCGTGATTCAAGGAGGATTGCGAAGGGTTATCCATACGTTCTGCGAAAGCGAGTGATTGCTGCAGAGCCATTACCGCACGCTTGACGTTCGCTGGGAATACCGCCCACACCTCTTTGAAGGCTTCTGGCAGCTCGCTTATCTGTTCACTATCCTCAAGCGGTTATGAAACTGGTTCTAATCTTCACATCACAAGGACCGCAGTTGCGTCGAATGCGCAGGAACCGCTTAGGCACTTCAGTTCTAGTTTCTGAACGTCCGACGCGTGCCGCCTTCCACTATGTCGGCGCTTCGCGATTTAATTCAACGATCTTAAACCCCAATGATTCGACCACGCGATTAACCGAGTTGGCGCCTCCAGTAAATGTTTCAACTGGCCGGCCTGTTGCCAATGAGACAATTTTCTTGACGGGGTACAAGCGGTCCTCGAATTGAATCGCATACCCATGTTTCCCGTTTGGGAAGTTTCGGTACCTTCCGGACGTGCGGTAGACGGCGTCGAACTCCGCCAGAGCTTTTAAGAGCTTAGTTCTTGAGCGCGGTCGGGGAGTGCCATGACGCTTGGGTTGCCGTCGGCTTCCGTTGTCGGAAGCCTTCCTGCGCCTTCGCGTCCTCTGCTTCTTCGGGGTAGAAGTGGACTGACGATGTTGCAACGCATCAAGGAATTCAGATGCAGATGCAAATCGATCATTCGGGTCTTCGGCAGTAGCCTTTTCAAGTATGGTCTTCAGGTCCGTTGTCGTGTTGAGAGCGTCGATGAAAGCTTCAGGGCGACGCCATGCTGAGGGCGGCAAGTCCTGCCCATACAGCACGAACATTCCAGTCATGCCGACGGCGAAGATATCAGCACGATGGTCTGCTTCTTGGGGTCTGTGGAGTTGCTCGGGAGCCGCGAAGACGAACGTACCCAACATTCCAGTTCGAGTCCCTCCAGTTGTGTTGTTCATCGTGACGAGATCGAAATCTGTGAGTTTCAGTTGATCTTCTGATGTCAGAAGGACGTTTGTAGGTTTGATGTCACGGTGAATGTACGCGGAAGGGTGACTGTGCGTGTGATTTAGAATGGAAAGAATACGCTGCATGATTGCAACTGCGTCAGCTCGTGACTTGCGTCCATGATGTACAGCTTCTCTTAGATTGCCACCTGAAATTAACTCCATCACAAAATATAAAAAGCCGTCGTCTTCGCACTTCGGATTTAGTACAGATACGATACCGTCGTTGCCAGAAAGGTCTGACATGACTCTTGCGCCTCGAAAGAATCGCTCGACACTTTCATTATTTGATGCTTCTGAGCAATTGAGGGCCTTTATCGCAACATTGCTTGCCGTTTGCTGATCGAATGCATTCCAGACTGTTGCATAGCCACCGCGACCTATCTGATTCAAAAGGAGGTAACGATCTCCCAATTGGTCCCCTTGCCTCAACTGACCACCGCGCCGCAATTCACGTTTGAGACTCAGAATGTCGTCATCAATTGTTGTCGTGTCCTCACCGATCTGCTCAATTCGGGACTTCCGAATGAGGGATTGGCTGAGTTCCTCTGACAGGTGTCTGTAGCGGGAGTACTTCGTTTCTTGGAATAAATTGAATTCTGCTTGCTGACCTGGGAATACAGGTACGCTCTTGTGGGAAAGTTCTCCTCCATTACCTGGAAATGATGGTTGGTCAAGCGGTTTGCCGCGATCCTGAAGCGACGCGAGTAACGTGGCCCGCGCCTCATCTTCCTTTAGGCCTACAAGATCGACGTAAATTCGGGCTTTAAGAAGTCCGTCGGGGTCACAATTTGCGATCCTGATTGGAATCAGCTTTCGATCGCATCCTTTGGGGTCGACGGCAAATGCGGCGCTCCATTCCGGTTGAGTATACTCCGCACTCAGATAATTCTCCGAGAGCACTGCGATGGTTTGTTTGGTGCCAGTCGCCGCTTTCTGCATCTCCAGAACAAAGTCACCTCCAGGGCGGAAGTCCCATTCTTGGATGATTGTTGTGAAGCCTTGTGCCTCCAAGACCCAAGCAACCCAGACCGCCCAAGCTTTGTCGGTCGAGTTGTAGCTGATAAAGAAATCTTTGCGCACTTCGCGACTTCTTCCCTTCACGATGTCCTACTGAATGGTAAGTCAGGCCTTCCAGACTAATTCTCGATACTGGATCAACAGATAGTTCGAGAGCAACTGAATGTGCCTCGGAACGTTCTGAAGTTCATTCCACTTCAATCGGTTGTCGGCACCGAATTCCCAGTATCCTTCAGTCCAATGGCAGATGTCTCGGAGCGGCTCAAGATCGTTCACAAACACCTTCGATGTCAGAGCCTTTGTGCGCCGATGTCGATCAGCGATGGTGTCCATAAGAAAGCCCATCGCCACAATTCCGGCACCGTGCATCAAGCGTGACTTACGAGGCAGTTCTCCCCATGCATCGGGAAAAACTGTCTTCACGGCAGACCAGAACGTCTTGAGTACATCCAATTGCTCCTCGATATCATCGTACAGGTACAGCACTCCGTCTGTAAGGCTGTTTTCGAGCATCTTGAGGATGGAATTGTCGGCGATTACGCCCGTGCCATTGGTCGGCGTTCGAATCATACCCTGCATCGGGGAGTCGTCGTCGAAGTTCAGTCGCTCGGAGAGTAGGGCCGGGTAACGCCGCCTTTGCAGGGCAATCGGCAGTTTTCCTTCGGTGGATGGAAGAAGTTCGTAAATCAATCCCTTGGGAAGGGGTTTTGTCGCGTTCACGAGAATGAACTGTTGTCGTTGCTCCTCCAATCCCGATGCAATGAATCCAACGACGCAGATTGGGAAGCCCTCGACGCGGGCGTCGCGTAGTGCCGCCGCCCGCTGTTGTCCGTCGACGATCCAACCTGGCTTCAGAGCATCGAGGACCCCTTCTTTAACAGGAATTTCAAGCACTCCCGTGCGACTAATGGCCTTGTCATTCTCGCTATTCGGTGAAGATGGTTTGAACCGTACGCTTTCATCGAATGCCACAACAATCGCGTTTGGAAGTAACGGGTTTTCGGATTCCAAATACTCACGGATTTGAACGATGTGCGAGACGACTTCAGGACGTTGGTAGCCGCTCAGCCCCTCGGAATCGTTCCTGCTCACACGCGATATCGTGCAGAACTTATGCAGCTCTTTGCCATCGACCGCAAAGCTGTAAAGCCGCCGATCCTTGCCTTGGTTGAATTCCAGAGCTGGTACTCTCAGCAGTAATTCGTTCGCTGTTTTCTTCCTAGATCGCCGAACACCTGCCTTCGTCGAAGCCTTCGCCACGTTTGCTCCTTCTGAGCGGGTAATTAAAGGGTACGAGCTTTACCTCGAATATGCTTCAGTCGCTTGTAAGTGACATATACGTTATGAAATCCACGTCGCCGATTTCGCTCTGCTCCCCGGAAGATGACCACGTTGATCCCCAATTTGCGGCATACGGCACATGGGCACTCTTTCCAAGGGCGATCTTTCAGGAGGATCTCGTAGTCTGCGGAGTAATTCCTCGTGCTTCCGTAGAGCTGTTGGTACTCATTCAATACCTCAATCAACTCCAGGCGCCGAAAGCTCCGTCGGTCGAAATCCCTGAGAGCCTCCAGGCATTCTCTTTCCAATCGAAACGCCTCGGCTTGGCTGACTTCACCGGAAAGAATTCGGTTCTTCAACTTTTGATTGATGTCGACCTGTGGGACACGAATGGCCGGATATTTTCTTTCCGGTCCGTAGTAGTTTTCCCGATCTTCTTTGAAAGCCTGAGTCAACGGAGACGTGCTGTCAAAGCTGATCACGCTGTGTCTCGCGAACTCCTTTACGTAGTCCAGTCGCGTCACTCCGAAGAGGTGGAGTCCGGTGGAAGGCCTCAGCTTCGGTGAGACTTCCTCGAGCACCTGGAGGATCTCAGTTGACTTGAGAGGGACCAGACCTCCGAGTGCGATGTATTTGTAACCCATTTTTTGAAGAGCGCTGACTGCCTTTGAGTACGACTTCGGGCTCCACCCTTGTGCGATTCCGATGGGCTCGAATCGGACTTTCTGCTGTCGGCACAGTTTCTGGAAGTCTCTGGCCAGTTGAATCGTCAATTCCTGTCGCCGAACACAATCCTCAGGGACAGGTTTAGTTCCAGGCAGCGGACGATCCCACTGCGGATCATATTCCAGAATGATATGGTCGACCGATGCTCCATAGTCGAATCCGCTGTCTTCATAGAATCTCGCAACCTGCTCCACGCTGACTGGTGGGACCGGTTCCTTCACGTAGGTAAAAGCGCCACAATCACCGATGAGTTCCAGGCCTTTCGGAAGCCGCAAGAATTCTCGTGCCCCCTCAACAGAAAAACGTCGCTGCTGGCCGAGAGTATAACGACCAGTGCTTCCGCCGGTGCCATGGACGATGGCCATCGAAACGAGCATCCCATCGTACGGGGGCTTCTCAAAAACCTCGTGCGCGTACAAGTCGTCCCGCTGGCGGATTCGAGTTTCCTTTCGCTTCTCTGTATCGAAATCAAAACTTGGATCTACGAGGTCTTGGCTGTCTGGAAAAAAGAACTTCATACGTGCCGATTTCCTCTTGCTTGCAGATACGCTCTAATGAGCACGTTCGACAACATGTGAATATGTCGCGGCACGTTTTGGACTTCATTCCATCGGAGACCGTCCATTTCCTCCCACCGTCCTTTTGTCCAACGGCAAACTGGAGCGATCAACTTCAATTCGCGTTTCACCTGGGCGACGGAACCTGTCTCACCTGAAACAACGAATGGCATAATCCTATCCATAAGTCGTCCCATCGCCCGAATACCCGCGCCATGCATCAGACGGCTCTTGGCAGGAGGCCTGCCCCAAGCGTCAGGAAACACTTCCGAGACGGCGGTCCAATAGCACACGAGCAGGGAAGTAATGCCGTCAAAGTCGGTTTCTCCCGTGGCGATATTCCGATATGGGAAAAGGCATCCCGACGGCTGAGACAAGCTCTCTTCGATCATCTTCACGACGGAATTGTCTGTGATGACAGCCACCTGCTTTGCGTCGTCGGAAGTGGAGGCGCGCCGGATCAGGCCACGGAATGGCGAACTTTTCTCCAAGTTGAGCCAATCGCAAATCGCCGATGGCATCTTTTTCGCGGAAAGATTGGCGGGAAGCGTCGTCGTTACTTCTGGAAGCAGTTCCGTGATCAGTCCTCGCGGCAAAGGCTTGGAACTGTTCACCCGCAAGAATTGGTCGCGCTGTATCTCTATATTATCTGCCACAAACGCATTGACTGGGATAGGGAGTTGTGGCCTATTGCACTTCGACAATGCGAGCGCTCGCTGCTGTCCATCTACGATCCATGCAGGTTTTGGGCCGCCGTTCGTTGGAAGCGGAATTTCCAATACTCCTGCTTGAGCTAGCCCATCACTGGTCGACGGTCCTCGACTTTGGCGAAACTTAACTCGCGACGAGAGTGCCAGAATGATCGAATTCGGGAAAATGATTCCATCTTGATTCAGGTAGTCCACAATGTCTTGGACGTGACGTTTCACTCCCGACCGTTGGTATCCGATCAGGGCACCTGTAGCATCGCGGGAAATCTTCGAAATATCAGCGACCTTCAGCAACTCATCGCCGGTCAATGTGAATACGTAGAGCGGGTGGGCTTCGTTCTGGACGATGCGCAGGGCTCGACGCTCAATCTGCTTTCCTTTTGAAGCCTTACGAGCCATTTTCGTGCTCCTGAACATCCCGGAATAGAGCCGCAAACCGCTTTTGCTCGCAAGCGTGGCCTTGATCCCTTAATTGGCGCAGGAGTCGAGTATGACTGCACGAGGGGGTCTTGGCGATTTCCTTCTCAATGTACGCCTTCAATTGCACATCAGTCATCGCCAGGCGATGAAACCTTTTCAACTCCGGCAGTTGGCGAGTCAATCGAGTGATTGATTGTCGGAATGCGGAACACGTTGCCTGGGATTTTCGGCGTTCCAAGATCGCTTTCTGAGCGACACGAATATTCAGGGACCGCAATGCTCCTCCCACTACGTTTTGCATGCGAGCATCGTACGGAATGAGGTGATTTGAAAGATCTCCAAATGACTTGCACCCGGCGGAGAAGATCGAAAGCAATTCGGGATCGTTGAGCTGCGAAAGTGCAGACTCCACGTCGTTACGAAGGGCAAGCAAATACGTCTCAGAGGCGACGATCAGCAGCGGTTGATTCGGACTCAGGCCCGCAAGCTCTGCAATCGTCCTCGGACCTCCATACTGCAGATCACTTAGTCCGGAGATGGCTTCCCACCACTGGCGAGCGATCGGCGTCTCGCCTTCACTTGTGGCATTCCTGACAACCGAGTCGGGATGGTTAGCCGAAAAAGTTGCTGAGTAGGGCTTGAGTGGGGTGCCCATGGATATCAAGCCGTAACCAGCCGAAGCGACCCAAAGCCGCGATCCTGGCGTATCGTCCACCATTTTGTTCTCTATCGATCGAGCGACGCTCCAATGATCTCCAGAATACAATTGCCGTGCCGGTAGAGTCGCGACCGGCGTTGCGACAAGATGCTCGCACCAAGTTCGAGCTTTGGAAGAAATGGAAGCTCGACGAATACAACGGAGATGCAGTCGCCCGGAAACAGGGACTGCCTTTCTCTTCGTGCAGGTGACAACGATGTTCATCTTTGTGCTACCGCAGTCCCAGGAGTTTATGGGTCTGTATGCTCAACTCCCACTGAGGATGGGACAGGCAGTACTGAACAGCCAGTTGTCGATGGTGATCCAAATCTGGACCGTCCATTGGTTGCAGAAAGAATCTGTCAAAACCCCAATGCGCGCACTGCTCCGGCGTGATCCCGTTTTGAGGAAAGACGAGCTTGAGTTCGTCGCCTTCTCGCACGATACAATCTGCATTTGCTTTCGGGCTTACGCAGATCCAGTCAACCCCGTTCGGAACCGCGCGAGTTCCATTTGTTTCCACTGCAACTTCGAAAGAAGCTCGATGCAATGCCTCAATCAGTGGTGAGTCGAGTTGGAGCAGAGGCTCTCCTCCGGTACAAACAACAAACCGCCCACCGCCTGCATTCGGGGGCCAAGCCTTTTCCACGGCACCCGCTAATTCTTTGGCAGACTCGTATGCCCCGCCGTTGGAGCCATCAGTCCCAAGAAAGTCGGTATCGCAGAAACGGCATATCGCATTGGGACGATCTCTCTCGCGTCCGGTCCAAAGGTTACACCCCGTAAAGCGAAGAAACACTGCAGGTCGACCCGCATGTGCCCCTTCCCCTTGGAGAGTGTGGTAAATTTCTTTGACATGGTAACTCATGTCGTAAGTTGCCCTTGGTCAGAATACTGAACGGGGTCCTGCACTCCGTTCTCCGCGAAGCCGACAAGACGCAATGTGCATGCGTCACAGACGCCACAGGCTGCACCACTGTCCGTCGGGCTATAGCAACTTGATGTCAGTGAATAATCTACACCTAGCGTGAGACCCAACCGAATAATCTCGGACTTAGTCAGGCTGATCAACGGAGCGTGAATTTTGATTCGCCCTTGCCCTTCGCTCGTCGCTTTTGTCGCGAGATTGGCCATTCTCTCAAATGCCTCAATGTACTCCGGACGGCAATCAGGATATCCCGCGTAATCCAAGGCGTTCACGCCCACGAAGATGTCGAATGCCCCAACCGATTCGGCGAACGCCAACGCCAAGGAGAGAAATACGGTGTTCCGTGCAGGAACGTATGTCGCTGGAATGCCTGCACCCATTTCCTCAACAGTTCGACGAACTGGAACTGGCGTATTACTCGTCAAAGCCGAGTCGCCGAACATGTCTTGGCCAAGCTCGAAAATGCGATGCTTCTTGACACCATTCGAAGATGCAATCTTCTGGGCGGCTTCGATTTCACTCTCGTGTCGCTGCCCATACCGAAACGAAATCGCATAAGGCTCGAATCCCTGCGAGACGGCTACTGCCAGGGATGTCGCAGAATCAAGTCCTCCGCTCAATAGCACTATCGCCCGTTGCATCACCAGTCCCTCCTGCAAGTACGAGAATGTCCGAAGTCGGTGATCCGACACTCCTCCCCTCCAGGAAAGTACATTTCAACGGGACGAACCGTCAAGCAGATAACTGCAATGTTTTGGAATTGAATGTTATTGCAGTTAATTGGAATTCTGGCCACAAACTTGGACCACTTGGCGAGCACGGCGTAAAGAAGGCGATCCTGTTAACCGGCGTTGCGGGCCAGCGCTGGCGGCCGGCCGGTCAGGAGAACTCGACAGTTCTTCCATTGTGCTCTTGAGGAATAAGTTGAATCAACGCGGTCTGCACGCCACATCTGCCGATCTGCGGCGGTTGCTAAATCTCGAGTCATGTTAACCGTTGATGGTTTCTATGTGGCACGATCTGCCGCTGTTTGTGCTGGATCCACCGATCCAGTGAGTCACCCGGAATCCGAACAGTCGCATTCTGTATTTGCCATCCCTCTCTCAAGGATTTCTTGACCTGCTCAAACAGAAACTACTGGTCGCGATCATCGTTCGCGTGTTCATGATCGATCAGGGTTGTCGTTTCCATGAAGACGGGCAGCAAACCGGGATAGGTTTTCAGCAACGCATACTGCAGCCATTTCAAGAAGGTTGATTGACCGAAGCCAGTGTAGGTGATCAGCAGCGTGCGGCGGAAAGCGGGTTCCGCGATGAGTGCTTCCAACAGCAACTGGCGGTCGGCAAACTGGTTGTTCCATGACCAACGCCCCTGGGCGTCTTCTGTGGTTTCCTCATCTTCCAGATGGTCGTAGATATCCCAATAAAAACCCGACTTCGTGGTCGACTGCTCATGAATCTGCAGATGTAGCAGTTTCTGATCAGCAATGAATGGAGCCCTACGATGCGGAGGTTGAGAAACGATGGCACGAGACATGGAAGACGATTCACTAGGTAATGTGGGACCCTGAACTTCGACCTCAAATCCGTGGATTCACCTGGAAATGACAACTCTTGAGAGTTAGCAACCATGATGAACTTTCGAGACAGAAGTGTACACTGCAGAAGTGGAGCGATCATCCTTCCATGTGGTACACGCTAGCATTTTTACATCGCAGGTCGGGCAGGATCATGTTGTGGTGCGTGACGTTCTCGAGAGCACTTCCACGGTTCGGCCTGCGGTGAATTTCAGGACGGAGCGATCACGCATTCCCAATGGCATCGGAGGCATGCCGAGAAATTCGGGATGGCGCCGGAGCAGCAGCAAACGGGGGATTGTACCGGCCCTGTTTCGTAAGGGCCTGCCCCGCGTGCGAAGCAGGCCCTGTTCAGCACCGAGAAAGCCGGACCACCAGTCCACAACAATAAGGAAACGTGACCCTGAAAACATTGGGCCAAAATCCAACGTCGCAGTCCTGGAAAGTCCGACTGGCCACCGCCGCCGATGCTCACCGGTTGGCCCTCATTACCTGGCAAATTCTGTAGGAAACGGGACGGTGTCAGGTGTATGAATTCGGCCGCGCGCTACGCGGCGTCGAAACGGTGCTGAGCGATCCGGCTCATGGCGAATATCTGGTGGCGGAAGCCGACGGCTGTCACCGAGATCAACTGACGTTGATCTTGCACTGGCACGACCTGTTCGATGCGAACGTGGCGACGATCGAGCACGTCTTCGTACATCCAATGTATCGCGGCAATGCTGATTCCGAGAATCGCAAGGTCTATGATGCCCTGCATCAGCATGCAATCGAACGCTGCCGTCAGCAAAACGTTCCGCAGTTGAATTTGCACGTCGTCAGCGACAATCTGAGAGTTCAGCGGGCTTACGAAAAACGTGGGCTGACCGCCACGGGATTGTGGATGACGAAACGGTTGAACTGACAACTCCGCTGCAGTCGTCGCAGAACGATCACCTGAAGAACGAGAATCCAACCGGAAGGCCGCACATTGCTGGTCTTCCGGTTTTTCTCGCATCGCCGTTTGACCTATTCGGTTCCTCCAAGCTTCACTCCTATCTGTACTGCCACATATCGCGCGATAACATAGATTTGTTCCACTGAAATAGACTGATTGATTATCACGTGGGAGTGATGGTTTTCGGATCGATCATCACTGCGAAGTTTGTAGCAGTTTTGTAGCGTCTGTCGAAGTAAACTTGCGTTTTCTGCGGACATTAGATAGCATCACGCAATCGACGGAAGTCATTAAGCAGTAATATGTTGCTGCAGTCGGTGAACAGCAGCAAGCAAGGATTCAGGGAATCCCGTTCTCTCCGCTTCCCGAAAAACCGCCTTCCGCAAGTTGTTGAAAACCAACGCTTTGCGGAAGGCGGTTTTTTGTTTGGGGCTGGGTGTCTTTTCTGCTTTCGTGTTGCCAATTGGGTAGAGAACCTGTGCAGCGGTATTTCTATGCGGACTCGATTGCCTCCTTCCTGGCGACCGATCTCGATGGGATCGTGGGGCAGCTTGCACGTTTGAACGCGTTTTCCTTGGATTTGACGCAGCGTGATGCCTGGATTGCCCAGATCGAGTTACTGAAGGATCTGCTGTCCGAGCTTTCTCTTCCAGGCGAGATCTTCTTTGAGTATTCGATCCCGCGTCTCGGAAGACGTATTGACGTTGTCTTGCTGATCGATGACGTCGTTTTCGTCATTGAATTCAAGGTTGGTGAAGCCTCGTTCCCCGCTCATGCGATCGACCAAGTTTGGGATTACGCGCTGGATCTCAAGAACTTTCATGAGGCAAGTCACGATCTCACTATTGCCCCGATTCTTGTTGCGACACAGGCTCCCTTAGAAACGCCGTGTCCCGCGACTTCGCCTCGTGATGACGGCGTTTTGATCCCTCTGCGATGTAACTGCGATACGCTGGCACCGGCGATCCGGGGTGTACTTCAAAGTTTCGCCCGGGGTGATCTTATAAATGACTGGAAGACCGGCCGTTATTCGCCAACACCGACCATCATTGAAGCGGCTCAGGCGCTCTACAGCGGGCACAATGTCGCTGAGATTTCCCGGAGTGATGGCGAACTGGAACGGACCACCGATATTCTCGAAGCCGTGATTGAAGATGCTCGCCTCAACAACAGGAAATGCATCTGCTTCGTTACCGGTGTCCCGGGAGCAGGAAAAACTCTTGTCGGCTTAAATATCGCGACCAAACACATCAACCACGAGGAAAAGTTGCACAGCGTCTTTCTCTCCGGGAACGGGCCGCTCGTTTCGGTCTTGAGAGAAGCTCTGACTCGTGACCAACTGAGACGTGATCGTGAAGCGGGAAAGAAGACGATCAAGGAGCAGATCCGATCGCGGGTGAAGATGTTCATTCAGAATGTTCATCACTTTCGAGACGATTGTCTCGTCGATCGGTCTCGGCCCCCGATCGAGCACGTCGCCATCTTCGATGAGGCTCAGCGGGCATGGAATCTCGACCGGACCGCCAACTTCATGCGGCAACGGAAGAATGTACCGGGATTCGACCAATCGGAGCCTGAGTTCCTGATCTCATGCCTCGATCGACACGAAGACTGGGCCGTTATCATTTGCCTTGTGGGCGGTGGCCAAGAGATCAACTTGGGTGAAGCAGGTATTCAGGAATGGGTCGACGCAATCATTCGATCCTATCCCGATTGGCATGCGTATGTTTCCCCCCGGCTTACGGATTCCGAGTACTCGTCTGGAATGGCCGTTAAGCAGCTTCGAGAGCGGGGGAAGTGTATCCTTACAGAAGAACTTCACCTGACGGTTGCGATGAGATCGTTTCGTGCCGAGCAGCTTTCTGCGTTCGTCAAGAATCTGCTCGATCTCGAACTCCGGGAAGCGCGACAGCTATACGCTTCATTTCAGGACCGTTACCCCATGGCACTGACTCGCGACATCCAACTCGCAAAAGAGTGGATCCGCGAACATGCTCGCGGCGGGGAACGTTACGGTGTTCTCGCCTCGTCCTCTGCCCAGCGATTAAAGCCATACGCAATCGACGTGAGAGTGAAAGTTGATCCGGTCCATTGGTTCCTCAACCCCAAAGACGATGTTCGATCCTCGTTCTACATGGAGGACGTCGCGACGGAGTTTCAGGTTCAAGGGCTGGAACTCGACTGGGCTTGCGTGACATGGGATGCTGACCTGCGTAAAGGGGACGATTCTTGGACTCATTTTTCATTTCGCGGGCGGCGTTGGACTCGAGTCCGAAAGACAGAGAACCAACGGTATTTGAAGAATGCCTACCGTGTCCTGCTGACGCGAGCCCGACAAGGAATGGTTATTGTCGTTCCTCCCGGGGACCCGAGCGATCCGACTCGACGAGCCGAGTACTATGACCGGACGTACGAGTATCTGGCAGACACAGGGCTCCCCATTCTGTAGCGACTTCTATGCCCCGTGCTGTTTGGCACACTGAGACAGCGTAAACGCGAAAGTGTTGCCTGCGGATGAAAAACGCACGGTTCGATGTTACTGTGCAGAAGGTTCGAATTGCGCTCGACCCAATCATGATGCTTGCGGGGAGTAACTCGGTTGGCGAAATCCCGAGAGACAATCAGGGGCACGCACGATCTAACACGGCGGGCTCTCATGCAGGTTGGGGCGATGGCCGCGATTGCTCCTGGATGGCTGGCGGTTCGGGCGGATGATTCTGGTCGGGGCTACCTGGCGTCGCCGCCTGAGATCTGGGACAGTCATGTGCATCTTTCGAGTTTTGCGGGGTCCACTCCAGAGGCACGGGCGGAGGAGGCGTTGCGGGTGGCGACGCGGATGGGGATTGCTCGGCTGATTACGTTTATGGGGTGGCCGTTCGCGCTCGCGCCGTCGCCGGAGCAAATTCGGGAGCAGAATGATCAGGTGCTCGCGGCATTGCAGGTCGATCCTCGCCGGCTGCTCGGTTATGTCTATGTGAACCCGCTCGATCTGGAGGGGAGCCTGAACGAGATTCGCCGCTGCGTTGTCGATGGGCCGATGGTCGGGATCAAGCTTTGGGTGGCTGCCCGCTGCACTCACGAGCATCTCGATCCGATTCTCGAACTGGCGACGGAACATCAGGCCGCCATTTATCAGCACACCTGGATCAAGACGACCGGGAATCTGCCGGGCGAATCGACGCCGCAGGATCTGGTTACGCTGGCGAAACGTCATCCCGAAGCGAGGCTCATTTGTGGGCACTCCGGCGGGACGTGGGAACTTGGCCTGCGGATTATGCAGCAGGCGCCGTCGGTGATGTTCGAGATCGCTGGTGCGGACCCGACAGCCGGGATTACGGAGCGGGCGGTGGCTGAGTTCGGTGCGGAGCGGGTTATCTTTGGCAGCGATGCCGGCGGTCGCAGCTTTGCGACGCAAATGGCCAAGATCCTGGGAGCGGAGATCGACGACGAGGCCAAAGCTCAGATTCTTGGCGGCAACATTCGCCGGTTGCTCACGCCGATCATGAAGGCCAAAGGAATGCTGTCGTGAGCGTTGACTACGGATTTCCCTCTCCCGGGCCATTGATTGACGTGCACGTCAATCTGTCCCGCTGGCCGTTTCGTCGGCTTCCCGATGATGAGCCGGAGCGGCTGGTCGCGCGATTGAAACAACATGGTGTGAAACGGGCCCTGGCCTCGAGCTTCGATGGCCTGTTGCATCTCGACATCGGAGCGGTGAATCGACGCCTGGTCGCGGAGTGTGCGGAGTTTGGTCAGGGGATTCTGACGCCCATTGGAGCCCTGAATCTGTCGTTGCCGAACTGGGAAGCCGATCTCGACTGGTGTGCGCGAACATCGGCTGTTCGCGGCGTGCGGATCTGGCCGGGCTATCACACTGTGCCGCTGGATGATCCGCGGTTCGACTCCCTTTGTCGTCTGTGTGCGGAACGGGGCCTGCTTTTGCAAATCGTCCTTCGGCTCGAAGATGCCCGGACGGAACACGAGCGGTTCACCTCCACTGTGGTGGAGACTGCACCGCTGTCTGCGATAGTGGACCGTTATCCGGGGTTGAACGTCGTTCTGATCAATCCAGGACGGGATCTCCGTCCGGCTGCCGCGGGGGAACTGGCGAAAGCTGGTCGAGTCTTCTTCGACATCGGAATGATCGAAGGCGCGGAAGGGTTGATCAAGTATCTGCAGTATGTGCCGGCTGAGCAGATGCTGTTCGGCTCGCATTTGCCGTTCTTCTATTTTGAGGCGGCCAGCCTGCGGCTGTATGAAAGCAACCCCGGCGAACAAGTTCTAAAAATGATCACGTACGAGAACGCGGATCGGCTGCTCGCCCGTTCTTGAAGAGACTGCAAAATGACGAAACGCGTTTTGATCTTCTCTCTGTTTCTGTCGCTCCTTGCCAATTGTCCTCTCGCAGCCGAAGACACCCCTCCCCTGCCGATGGTTCCTGCCACGTCGCCCGACGAGGCCGCGAACACACTGCAATTGCAGGACGGGTTCCGGGCCGAGCTGATTGCGGCCGAGCCGCTCGTGTGCGATCCCGTCGATATCGCTTACGATGAGAATGGCCTGGCGTACGTCTGCGAGATGACCGACTACCCGTATGTCAGCCCGGATGATGACCGTCCCTGGGAAGAGCAGCAGTCCGAACCGATTGGCCGGGTGCGGGTACTTGAAGATACCGATGGCGATGGGCGGTACGATCGATCGGACATTCTGGCCGATGGTCTTTCGTGGCCAGCCGGGATCGCCTGCTGGAAGGGGGGCGTCTACGTCGCCGCGACGCCCGATCTGTTGTATCTGAAAGATACCGATGGTGATCGGAAGGCCGATGTCCGCCGCGTCGTGTTCGAAGGGTTTCGCAAGTACAACGTTCAGGCGGTGATGAACAATCTGGAGTGGGGGCTCGATCATCGCATTTATGCGGCCGGCTCGAGCAACGGCGGGCTGATCTCGGGCAAGGAAACGGATGCAGTCTCCCTGGGCCGCAACGATTTCCGGTTCACTCCAGTGGACGAGACGTTCGAGGTCATCGCCGGTGGAGCCCGCTTCGGGAACACGCGGGATAACTGGGGGCATCGCTTTCTCTGCAATATTCGCAATCCCGTCCAGCATGTGCTGTTTCCGTTGCGATATCAGCGTCGAAACCGGTCGCTGCTGCTTTCTTCTTCACTTCACGATGTAGCCGCTTCCGGCGATGCGATCGCCGTGTACCGCGTCAGTCCTCCGGAACCGTGGCGGGTCATCAGTGCGGAACGGCAGGCGAACTCCTTCGAGAAGACGAAGTACGACTCCACTCAAGCGACTGGCTACGTGACGTCTTCGAGCGGCGTGACCGTTTATCGAGGAGCCGCCTATCCGCCGGAATATTCGAGGAATGCCTTTGTCGGGGAGGTGGCGGGGAATCTGGCGATTCGGTATGTGCTGCAGCCGTCCGGCGTGACCTATGAGGGGCATCGTCCTTATGAACATGCTGATTTTCTGGCGTCGACGGACAACTGGTTTCGGCCGGTGAACTTTGCCAATGCCCCGGACGGCACCCTGCACGTCCTCGATATGTACCGGCAGACAATCGAGCATCCCTGGTCGCTGCCTGATGATCTGCAGGAACGACTCGATCTGACGGAAGGTCGCGATCGGGGGCGGATCTATCGTCTGATCCCGCCGAAGTATGCGGAGGGCTTCACCGCGCCGCCGCAACCTCGGCTCAGCGAGGCAACGATCGAAGAGCTTGTCAACGAGCTGTCGAATCCGAATGGCTGGTGGCGGGACACTGCTCATCGGCTGATTTACGAACGGCAGGATCCGGTGGCCATTCCGCTGCTCCGAACCGTGTTGAAGACGAGCCCGAATTCGCTGGCCAGGCTGCACGCGTTCTGGTCACTCTCTGGGTTGAATGCGCTCGAATCGGATGACGTTCTGATCCTGCTCGGCGATGAGGATCATCGACTGACGACGCAGGCGGTTCTCCAGGCGGAGCCGTATTTGAAATCCGATCCGAAGATTCGGGAAACGGTGTTGCAGCTGGCTTCTGCGGCCGAGAAGCCGCTTCGCTTTCAGGTCGCTCTGTCTCTCGGTGAGTCCCCGGGCGAGGACGTGACGCAGACGTTGATTGGAATGCTCAGAAAAGATGGCGACGATCCGTGGATGCGAGCCGCGATTCTGTCATCTCTGGGCGGCGAGGAACAACGGTTGTTGACCGACCTTCTGGCGGACGCTCCGTTCGCGTTGTCCCCGATCGGACAGCAACTTGTCCCCGATCTGGCGTATACCGTTTCCCAGAATACCGAGCCGAAGGATCTGCTGGCGATCATCAATCGACTCGACTCGCCGGACTTTGCAGGAGACGACGGGACGAAGCTCCGCGATGCGCTGTTGATCAGCAGCGGTCGGGGCTTGAAGCGACAGAGGCTCACGCTGAACGAGCTGGCGGAACTGACGGAGCATCCGGGGAGTTCGGTGGTCACGGAGTACATCGAGACGACGCTGGCCGCGATCGCGGATGAGACCGATGAGCCGGAAGTCCGGGCATCGCTCATCCCCCGGCTCGAATCGTTCGACTCCACCACGGTGTACTCGGCTCTGGAGCCGCTCATCAGTTCCCGGGAGCCTGCGATCCTGCAGGCGTCGGCCATCACCACATTGTCGACGTTTCCCGAGGATCGCGTGGCCGATCTTCTGCTGGCCCGCTATCCCTCGCTGTCTCCGTTGCAGCAGCAACTTGTTGTGGAGCGGCTTCTGACGCGCACGAGCTGGCTGAAGAAACTGTTCGATGCGATCGAGGCAAACAAAGTCGCGGCCAGTTATGTGCCAGCCGTCCGTCAGGATATCTACCGCAGAAGCAGCAACCAGGAGATTCGAGAGCAGGCAGCGCGACTCTTTCAGCCGCAGTCGGATACGGAACGAGGCAAGATTGTTGAGCACTATCTGTCGTCGCTCCCCGATCAGGTCGACATCGAACGAGGCCGTGAGGTCTACCGGAAGCACTGCTCGAACTGTCATCGCAGTGAGAAGGAGGGTTACGAAGTCGGGCCGCATCTTTCGACCGTGCGAAACCGCAGCGGTTCCGAGCTCGTTGTGAGCATCCTCGACCCCAATCGCGAGATCTCGCCCAATTATCTGAGCTACGTCGTCGTCACCGATGACGGCCTGCTGCACACGGGGGTGATCGTTTCCGAGTCGGCGACGAGTCTGACACTGCGGGGGGCGGATAAAAAGGAGATCATTCTCCCGAGAGACCGGATCGAAGAACTGCAGAACACGGGCCAGTCGCTGATGCCCGTCAGTCTCGAAAAGGCGCTCTCGCCGCAGGCCATGGCCGATCTCATTGCCTTCCTCAAGAGTCGTTGATTCAGAACGCCTGCTTCCTGACTGCTCCCTCTCGTTCGGTCGTCTTTCGGCTGGCCGATGAGCCATCGCGCTGTCTTCTGTTTCATCCGATCTAGGTCTGGTCGACAGTTGGGGATGGCGAAAATGGCATCTGGTTTCCCGCCAAACCCGTCTGGTGACGAGCTTCTTCCCGCACTGGCACGCTCTGTGCGAGTCCTTTCCCTCTGCAATGCATGAAGTGAATCGGCGGCTGCGTGCCGCCGCGAAGGAAAGGAAGGAAACTGATGTACAAGACTATCCTCAGCACAATCCTGACCGGAACACTGATGGCCGTCGGGCCGCAGCTCAGTGAAGCAGATGCCGGGAATCGGAACTGGAGCCGCAACCATTACGGTCATCGGCACTACGATCGGGGTTGGGACCGCGGACATCGCAACTACCGCAATCGCGACTGGAATGACTGGAACCGACGCCAGTACCGTGGTTATCGCTACTATGGCAACCGTAATTACAACCGGGGATATCCCTATGGGAACCGCGGGTATTACCGGGGCTACAACAACAGCCCTCGGTTTGGTTTCTACTACTCGTTCTAAGTCACAGGACGAACGAGCACTCTTTTAGAAGGAGATCATCGATGAGCCAGGAAAAATTTGCAGCCTGTATCGAAGCCTGCGTGCGATGTGCCCAGGAATGCGAGACGTGCGCCGACGCATGTCTGGGGGAAGAGAATGTCGCGAAAATGGCCGAGTGCATTCGGACCGATCGCGACTGTGCCCAGATCTGCTGGACGGCAGCCGCTCTGATGAGCAGAGGTTCGCAGTTCGCCGAAGAACTTTGCAAAGTCTGCGCAGATGTCTGTGATGCCTGCGCCAGCGAATGCGAAAAGCATGAGCACGATCACTGTCAGACATGTGCCCAGTCGTGCCGACGCTGTGCCGACGAATGCCGCAGCATGTCGGGCAGCATTGCTTGATCGCGATGAATGGTTGTAATGGAAACGAAAGAGCCCTCGGACTGCATTTGCGTTCCGAGGGCTCTTTTCATTGAGGCTACGTAATTCCGGGACTCAGGAACGGTGCAGCAGTTCCAGCAGTTCCTCGGCTCCGAACGGTTCGAAATTGTTTGCGGCACTGGCTGAAGTCAGCGGCGATGCCGGATTCTGTGCGGGTCGCTCAGCCGAGAGGTCGCCAACTTGCACGAACTGCCAGTCGACCGGAGCCCAGGTTTCGATCAATCGGTTGTTGAACGAACTCCCTGTCGATTCTCCTGTGAACCAGCGGCCATTGGCATCCCGACCGAGGATGTCGCTGATGCCATCGCCATTCGTATCCCCGACCTGCACATCGGCCAGTTCCCCCGCAGCGAACGACCAGTCGGCCCAGAAGTCGAAGTCGAACGTATTGATCCCGGCTTCCCCGACCCACCACTTCGAACCGTTCAGGCGAGCGGCGACATCATCCCGCCCGTCGTTGTTGAAGTCGCCGACCAGCAGCGAATCGAACGATTGCGTGACCGTGAGATCGGCGAACTTCACGCTCGCGAAGCCATTGGCCGGGCCGATCGATTTGGCCACGAACAGACTACGGTCCTGTCCCGTTCCGAACACGGCGACAATATCCTCCCGACCGTCTCCGTTGAAGTCCCCGGCCTGCGTGAACTCGACGCCCGAGTTGAGACTCCAGCGATGCGAGTCGAGGTACTGAAAGCGGGAGTTGGATGTCTTGACCATCCAGACGACGCCGGAGTTGGCGATCACGGCCAGGTCATCCCCTTTAACGCCGTCAAAGTTTCCGACGAGAACGTCTGAGATCCCGTGATAGTTCCCGTAGTTGCCCCAGTGCCGATTGACGAAGCCATCCCCTTCCGAGCGGGCAACCCACCAGCGACCGCGATCGCCGTTGTTGAACAGCCCGATGATGTCGTCGCGACCATCATTATTGAAGTCACCCACGTGGACCTCTTTGATTCCCGGAGCCGTCCAGCTGGTCCAGGTCGAGAAGGTGAACTGACCATCGGCGCTGCCAAGACCGACACGCCATTCTCCGTTATGCAGCCAGGCGGCGACATCCTGGATGCCATCGCCATTGAAATCGCCGGAGACGACTTTCTGGAAATCACTGGCCGGGCCCCGGGCGGCGACTTCGGTGGTGTAATTGCCGTTCTCATCGGGCCGCGAGATCCACCAGTTGCCGTTCACAAAGCCGATGATCGAGGACTTCGAAATGTTCGAGTGTCGGGTGAGCGTATGCTCGTACGTCCCGCCGGCATTGGAGCCATTCTCGGCCACGATGATCGTGTACGTGCCCGATTCGGTCAGCTCCGTCAGCTCGATATCGTGGCTCGTGTTGTAGTAGGTGTTGTAGAGCACCGCCTTGCTGGGGCTGACAATCGTCACCCAGGGAGTGAAGTTAGTCGCTTCAAGTTCGCTCAGCTGGTAGCGAATCGTATCGCCCGCCGTCGCCTCGAACGTGAAGACATCGAGACCGCCGGGGATCATCGTATTCGTTCGTGTTTCTCCGCTGAGGAGTCGTCCCTCATCGTCCGGCAGGGAATGAGTGGCCGGAGTCTGCACGAACGTGTGCTGGTATCCGCCGGTTGTGTTGCCGCCATTCTCGGCGACGACAATCGTGTATTCTCCCGACACCGCCAGATCGAGCAGCTGAATCTGGTGGCTGCTGTTGTAATAGGTGTTGTAGAGGATCGAGTTGTCGGGGCCGACCACGGTGACGTACGGCGTGAAGCTACCGGCGTCCTCGGCTTCCGCCAGACTGAAGAAGACATTGTCCCCTGACTGTCCGGTGAAGGTGAAGACATCCAGATCACCAACGCCGAGATCGTTCGTGCGTGTGACACCACTCGTGAGGGCCCCTTCATCGCCCGGCAGAGTCTGCGATGCTTTCGGCTGGACGAATGTGTGAATGTACTCGCCAACCGAGTCGCCCCCATGTTCGGCGACAATGATTGTGTACGTCCCGGTCGCCGGGAGATCGAGCAGCTGGATTTGGTGGCTTTCGTTGTAGTAGGTGTTGTAGAGAATCTCGTTATTGGGGCCGACCACCGTGACATACGGCGAGAAGCTTGAGCCGCCGGTGTTTTCGGCCAGCTGATAGAACGCATTCTCGCCCATCGTGGCCTCGAAGGTGAAGACGTCCAGATCGCCCAGACCGAGGGTGTTCGTGCGAGTCTGTCCGCTCGTCAGCACGCCTTCGTCGCCTGGCAAATCATGATTCGCCTGCGTCTGCACGAACGTATGCACAACCTCGCCTGTCAGATCGCCGCCATGATCACCAAGGATGACGGTGTACGTCCCCGTCGCCGCCAGGTCGAGCAGCTGAATCCGATGGCTCGCGTTGTAATAGGTGTTGTAGAGAACCTCGTCGCCGGGGCCGACAATCGTGACATACGGCGTGAAGCTACCGCCGGGGACCGCCTCGGCAAGGCTGTAGAACACGTTGTCGCCCGCCTGGGCCTCGAAGGTGAAGACGTCCAGATCGCCGGGATCGATCTGGTTGGTTCGCGTCTCACCGCTGACAAGCGTTCCTTCGTCCCCCGGCAGGTTCTGTGATGCTTCCGGCTGGACGAAAGTGTGAACGTACTCGCCAACCCCGTCGCCTCCATGTTCGGCGACAATCACCGTATAGGTGCCGGTCGCAGGCAGATCGAGCAGTTGGATTTGGTGGCTTTCGTTGTAGTAGGTGTTGTAGAGAATCTCGTTATTCGGGCCGACAATCGTCACATGCGGCGAGAAGCTTGAGCCGCCCGTGTTCTCGGTCAGCTGGTAGAAGACGTTCTCTCCCATCGTGGCATCGAAGGTGAAGACATCGAGGTCGCCGCGGGAGATCGTATTGGTGCGTGTTTCGCCGCTCGTCAGTTCCCCCTCATCGACCAGCACGGAAGCCGCGGCGTGAGTGGTCATCAGGGTGTGATAAAAACTTCCGGTGGCGTCGTGGTTATGCTCGCTGACCTGAATCGTATACGTGCCCGACTGCGGCAGATCGAGCAGTTGAATCTGATGGCTGGCGTTGTAATAGGTGCTGTAGAGCACGGTGCTGTCAGGGGCGATGATGGACACGTGCGGCGTAAAGGAAGAGCCGGCGACCGATTCGGTCAGCTGGTAGAACATGTGGTCCCCGGCCGAGGCCTGAAAGCTGAACTCGTCGACATCGCCGAGCGTTTCGATCGTCGTTTCGTAAGTCACTCCGTTCGCCAGCGGGGTCCCGGAAAGCAGCATTCGTTCTTCCAGCGGCGAAACGCTGGAACAGATTTGCGGACGACTGAGCCGTCGGCGGGAACGTTGGTCGGAGTTCAGCAAGAGGGAAGGAAGTTGCGGCAGGCGGGAAACAGAGCGCAGAAAATCGAACATGGAAGGCCCCCGTTGTCATTCGCCTCTCGCGCTGGAGAGGCATGGATTTGCGATTCAGAGCCAGCTTCAACAAGCGGCTGGCTCCGCGACAGGCCATCGCGGGCGTACACGATGATCGCCTGTCAAAATCCGAAACGAACAACAGTGCGGGATCTTCCGAACTATTTGGAAGAAATTTTGCGGAGCCCCGCGATTTCATGTCCCCTCCCCGCTGCATTCTACGGGCTTCTCTGCATTCCGAAGCCCGGCGACTTCGCTGACAAATCCGAGATTTCTTGCGCATCGGTCGTGCATCTCCGTTCGAGATTTACGCAGTCCAAACCCGAGACGCCGGAGCGACAGCGCTGCAGGCAAGCGGGCAACTCCCGGTAAGACAGGGCCTTCTGCGCTTTTCCGCACTTCTACTGATTATGGTCCGGCAATTGCCTCTTCTGCTCGGCAGCAGATCCTGCCGTGCGGCTTTGCGGCTGGAATCATTTTCCTTCCTGTGTTCCTTCCTACGTCAAGTGTCCCCACAAGGAGTGACTACGTGCTGTCGTTTACGTACACCGATGAGAGAAACCGGCTTCGAACTGCCTTTACGCTGATTGAACTTCTGGTCGTGATTGCGATCATTGCCATTCTGGTTGCTCTGCTTCTGCCGGCTGTCCAGCAGGCGCGGGAAGCCGCCCGGCGGACCTCCTGCAAGAACAACCTCAAGCAGGTTGGACTGGCATTGCACAACTATCACGATGTGAACAACATTCTGCCGCCGGCGTTGATCAACTCCGGACGTTACAACTCGACCAGCTTCTACTCCGGCAACAACCGGGTCAAGAATACGACCGGATGGGTCATGCTGCTCCCCTACATCGAGCAGTCGGCTCTGTACGATGCTTACGATCACGACCTCTGCTCGAGCAGTTCGAACCCGTATTCGCTGCCGATTGAAGGCGACGAGTCGACCAACAACGATGTCACGACCGCTTCGATCAAGATGCTCGAATGTCCGTCCGATCCGCTGGGTGGCGAACTCAGCAGCTATGTCAGCCCGACGAGCATGTACCATCACACCGAAGCTCGCCGCATCAGCTATACGTTCTGCGTCGGCTACAGCGATGACTACGGCGGGCCGTACTCGCCCAGCTCCTCGCTGACTCGCGGAGCATTCGGCAACAACGGAGCCGCCCGGTTCCGCGACATCCGCGATGGCCTCAGCAACTCGACACTCGTTGGCGAGTCGTGGGGTGGCGAAAAGATGAAGACGTATGAGTACTTCGGCCCCTGGGGTCTGAAGGGGATTCACACCTGCTGCCACGGTCGCGTTGTGAGTGGTTCGACGGTCAGCGATCCCGCCAGCTTCACTCCGTATGCTTCGCGGTATCACATCAACGCCGACTACAACGGGGACGGCAGCGGACGCCAGTACGCGTGGGGACTCGGCAGCGGACATCAGGGCGGGGCTCACTTCCTCTTCGCCGATGGAGCCGTGAACTTCCTCAGCGAGAACATGGATTATCGCACTTACGCTCTGCTCAACTACATCCGTGATGCGCAGGTGGTCGGAGAACTGTAAGTCCACCTCCGTTGAATTCTGAGATCCGCGAAACCTACTCTCCTTCAAATGCAAAGTGTGATGATGAGTCGAAACGGTCTGTACGCGTTCTCTGGCCTGTTCCTGGCCATTGCGATCGCCGGGTGCGGCAGCAGCGAAGCCGAACTGGGCACCGTTCCCGTCGCGGGAACGGTTCTGCTCGACAACCAGCCGCTCGCCGGAGCATCAGTCTACTTCATGAATGAACTTCGAACCGGCCAGGCCGTCACAGACGCCGAGGGCAAGTTTGAACTTCTTCAGGGAGCGGCTCCCGGGCCGAACCGGATCTACATCACGAAAGTCGTGAACGAATCGGGAGCACCGGTCGAAGAAGGCATGGACCTGGAACAGCTCAAAGCGTCTCAGGGACTTCCTCCCGGACCGGGGTTGCCGAAGGGCTTCAAGGAAGTCGTTCCGCCGCAGTACAGCGATCCGTTCAAGACGGAACTCACCCTCGATGTCCCGGCGGATGGAACTGATACGGCTGACTTCACCTTAACCGCGAACTGACTGCCCTGCTGAATCTCTCCTTCTGAACGCCTCGGAGCTTCCTCAAAGTTCCGGGGCGTTTTTTCGTATTGCGCCCGGCCGCCGTTCTCCAGAATTCACTGGCAGCTCCCATCTGATCACTGTATTGTGCAGAAGATCCAATCCGCACAAAAGGAGCTGACCATGAGCGCATCCTGGGGACTCGACAACGGTTTTCTGGTCACGATGCTCTGCATCGCCGGCGGCTACATGCTTCTGGTGCCGCTGCTCGTCATCACGACGTTCAAGGCCAAAGCTCATCCCCAGGTGTTGCCCTTCGATCCCGAAGTGAATCCGCCCCCTGCGTCGGCTTCCGATTACTTCGAACGACTCGATGCCGAGTTGATCGAGCTCGGCTTCGCACGCGATGGATCTGTCATCGTGCCTGATCTGATCGACAACGTCCGAGCCGTCCTCTCGCTCTACACCCATCCGGGCAATCGCGATCAGGCGATGGTCACCGCGTTATGGGGTTACGCAGGCGAGCAGCCGATCGAACAGCAGAAGTATCTGGAGTTTCACACCCAGTTCAACGGAGACTCGCCGGCTTCATTTTGTACCAACGACAACGGCGTTCCCGGTGCATTCCCTGACAAACCGGAGTCTCCCAACTTTCGCTTTCCGCATATCGATACCGCGGCTCGTCTCTACCGCTGTCATCAGGAACTGATCGAAACCCGGTTCGCGCACCGCCACAAACTCCTTCGGCTCCAAGACGAGTTCCAGTCCGACATCGCCCGCTTCATCGGCGAAGGTGTTCTCAAAGGAGAGTTCGAGAAAGAGATCCCTCGCGGCTATCTCCGCTACGATGCCGAAGCCGACGTCTTCCGCAGCACCCTCTGGGGCGGCTTCCCGATGGCATGGCGCGCCACCTTCCCCGGCAAACAGGTCATCGGCGCCTGGTACCGGTTGCGAGGGTACCAGCTCGAAAACGAGCTGGCCGGCTGACCTGCGAGGCTGTCTGACACTCCGTATTCCAACCCCACGAGGTTCGCGCTCATGAAGAACACGATCTGGTTATGTCTGCTTGTGGTCCTGTGTTCTCGAACCGATCCGTCTGCGGCGGCGGAGGCCCCGAACATCATTCTCATCCTCACCGACGACCACGGCTGGAGCCAGTTATCGCAGCCGGCCGATCCGCGCGTGTCCGATGCGGTTTCCCGTTATCTGGAAACGCCGAATATGAATCGACTCGCCCAGTCCGGGATGCGATTCACCAGCGGCTACTCGCCGGCTCCTCTCTGCACGCCTACGCGTCGGAGCATACTCTGCGGCTCCGCGACCGCCCGTTGTGGCAGTGAATTCAAAAGTGACTGGGTGCCGGCTGATCACATGACGATCCCGCAGGCTCTCAAAATGGCCAACGCCGAGTACCGCTGTGCTCACTTCGGCAAGTGGGGCGAACAGATGATCTCGACGCCGGAAGAGTGCGGCTATGACTCGAGCGACGGCATGACCGGCAACAACACCGGCGGGATGCCCCGCACGCTCGGCATCGAAGGCGGCCACAACGATGGCCCGCCGCACTTCATCGACAACAAAGATCCCAAGCGAACCCGTTCGGTCACGGATCGAGCCATCGACTTCATGCAGAAGCAGCACGAAAGCGAGCATCCCTTTTACGTGCAGGTCAGCTACTACGCCCAACATTTGTCGGTTGTCTGCACACAGGAGATGCTCGACAAGTATGAACAGAAGGGCGAGCCCGATCGCGGTTACACAGCTGCCTGGGCGGCCATGATGGACGATCTCGATGAGGGCGTCGGACGGTTGCTCGACACGCTGAATGAACTCGGGATCGATGACAACACCTACGTCTTCTTCACGGCCGACAACGGTGGCCGCGGCACGGTTCCCGGCGGCGATGACTCTCGGCTCGCGACCAATTATCCGCTCACCGGAGCGAAGCATTCTCTCTACGAAGGCGGCGTACGCGTTCCCTTCTTCGCCAGCGGACCGGGTATCGAACCGGGCAGTGTCTGCCACACGCCTGTTGTCGGCTACGACCTTCTGCCGACCTTCTACGATCTCGCCGGCGGGACGAACCCGAAGAACAAACTGACCGGCGACGTCGATGGCATCAGTCTTCGTCCGCTCTTCAACCAGCCGGAGATGTCGTTGAATCGGAAAGACAATGCCGTCTACTTTCACCGTCCGAACAAAGGCTTCTCTTCGATTCGCCAGGGGGACGATAAACTGATGGTCTTCTGGAATCGCAACGGCAAGATCACCGGTCGCGAACTCTACGACCTCAGCTCCACTCCTGTCGAAGACGGGCACAACATCGCCGAGAGCAACCCGCAGAAAGCGGACGAGATGCAGAAAACGCTGCTCACCTTCCTCAAGTCCGTCGACGCCGAAGCCCCGGCAGACTTTGGAGCCGGCAGGAAGAACAGGAACCGCAGCAAGTAACTTGCTATCCCGACATCATCAACCAAGAGTCAACAACCATCAGTTAATCCAGGAGAGCATGAGTGGGACGATCACACAAGACTCCAGGTCCTCGCTACGAACTTCCGATTCTCCAAGCACTTTGCGAACTCGGGTCTGCTACGGGCTACCTAAGATCTTATTCATCTACAGAGTTTCGTGATCGCGTTTACGAAATTATGGGAGACGAACTTGGTGACGCAGACTGGGAAATACACGACTCGTCGACAACAGTTGCGTCGTTGAGACTGCGAACACAGCTAGGCCAGATGGTACAGTGGCGGAAAGGGAAGGGCGTCCTTCTCGACCTTGTTAAGAAATCCGGATCTCGCTCAGAATATCGGATGAACAACAATGGGATAGAATACTTGAACTCAAAAGCAGGAACACGATTCCCGCCCATTGAACCGACCAAAGAATTGCACACGAAATAGCACCGACGCTATACCATCTAGTTAAACGATTGTCATTCTTACAACGCACCGGCTCCCGTTGACATCATCGGCTCTTTCCGGGTAACAAACGCGGCTTGCGGAGTTCGACGAGTCTCCGCTGGCGGGCCTGCTGTTTCGTTCCTGTGCGCGTTCTGTTCGCGATTGAAAGCTGAATGATGATTCCACTGCGTTCCATTGGACAGGAAGGAATGGCTCCGGCGTGATCGGCGGTCGCCGTTCCAACGAAAAAAGCCATGCCTGAAAGCAGGCATGGCTTTGTGTTTACTCAGCGATTGGATCGCAGCTTACTTGGACGCCTGGACGTCCCACCACCAGCGGCCCGGAGCCAGTTCACCGGCTTCGGCCTGTTCGGCGGCGTCTTCGAGTCGCGGCGAAGCGGTCACGTTCGACAGCGGAGCAGAGACATTCACCTGCACGCCGCCAGCGACCTGAACTACGATGTTACGGCCGTTGTAGACCTTGTGGTTGACGACCGAGTCGACAACTCGCGGAGCATCGTAGCGGGCCGGCTGATAGCTGCCGTTGGCTGCGAAGTCTCCCAGATCCCAACCAGTCTGTGCGGTCAGGTTTTCCCGCTGAATCAGTGCAGCGACCAGAGCCAGATCGAAGATGTTCTGCAGATCGGCGAAGATCAGGTCATCGCGAGACAGATCTTCGTAGTGCTGCGTGAAGTTCGAGGCGAACTGCTGGTTGTTGGCTTCGGCAGTGCCGGTTTCAACCCGCTCGCCAGCCTGATTGATGAACTGGTTTTCCGACTGGCAGAGAACCGAAGAGCCCTGCAGTTCGTAAGCATCGCCGTCGCCACTCTTGAGAATGGCATCGCACTTCAACGAGAGCCACCAGCGGAGAGCATCGATGGTCGACATATCGGCGGCCTGCGACGGAGTCATCAGGTCGAAGTAGTCGGGAATGTGAGCCCCGGCTTCGAGCTTGCCGATGCCGATCAGCTTCATCCGGTAATCGGCTTCGACGATCACGCGAGCAACGCGGCTGTCGGCCGGGATGCCGTAAATGGTGACGTCCTGCTCGCCGAGCTTCCGCTGCAGCTGGTTGGTCCAGGAACGGACAGCACGAGACGACAGCGGGCCAGAAGCCTGCGATTCGGTGACATAGTCCTTCAGTTCCCGCAGACCTTCCTGACGGGGATCGATCGAGCAGCCGAAGATGCCTTCGCCGCCCGGTCCGAAGGTTCGCAGAACGGTGACGAGGTCATCGAGCTGCAGCGTCGGCACGCCCGATTCAGCACTGACGGGCAGGCCGGTCGCGGTGTAGTTCCAGCCAGCAGCCGGTCCAGCGATCACGATCTCGCCGGTTTCCGGATAAACGAAGACGTTCGTCACAGTATACAGACCAGCCAGATTGGCCATCGATTCGACAACCGGCAGGCCTTGAGCCAGGCGATCGTTGATGGCGGCTTCGAGACGGTTCAGAGAAACCATCCGCAGCGGAGCGGCCTGCGACATATCAGTGTTCAGATCGGCCTGACGAGCTTCGAGAGCAAGCTCTTTCAGGCGGTTGTTCTGTTCGGTGGTCGTGAGGCGAGCGACAACGCCATTGGCGTCGACATGAATCCCCCCGCCGGAATCGAAGTCGGTGATCGTTCCGAGACCGCCCAGAGCTTCCCACGTTTCCGGAGCGACGACGGTTTCGATCAGTTCGATCAACGATTCGAAGTCGGCTCCTCCCCCTTGCAGGGTCTGCTGACGAGCCTGAGCAGCGGTTGCGGTGGCTCGGGAGGCGTTCAGCGGCATCTGCCGGGCGGTCGCCCGTGCGGCTGCCAGTTCCCCGTTCTCGGCCTGTTCGGCTGCGATCTGTGTCAGCAGCGATTCGCGGGTCGCCTGGTCGTCGACCGATCGGGCCAACTCCATCGCAGCGACAAACTCGCCGGCAGCCAGATGGGCCGAAACCTGATCGGCTGGCGTCGCTGCCTGAGCCGCCGTGGTCAAGACGCCAGTCAAACAGACGGAAGCTGCGAAATTTAGCAGCCCGCGGGCAGAAGAACGGGATGGATCAACATGGCTCATGATGCGAGACCTCTTCGAGGAGCGTTGTGGCAACCTATCCTGGTAGTATCAGCAGCACTGCTCATCGGCGCAACTCGGGGCGCGCTCCAGCAGAATAGAATAATGGCATGCTTCTTAGGATCGTCCACGCCTGAAGCAACGTCAAGCACTTTCCCGAAAATCAGAGCGTTTCGCCGATCGCGTCCGGCTGTGCTCGAAAGAATGCGAACAGCCGCTAGAATGAGGCGTCCGAATTGCCCCCGAACATTCCGTTCGCACTCATTCCTCCGATCGGCCCGGCTGTAGCGATTCTCCGGGTCGCGACTGATCTGACAGCCGAATTCCCCGACGTCCATCATGCCTGAACTCCCCGAAGTCGAAACCATGGTCCGCGGCATCCGCGATGCAGTGGAGGGAGCCACCCTCACTCGAGTGGAGCTGCCGGTGTGCGCCTGTCGCCCGATCTCAATCAAACCCGACTTCCCTCTCCTGCAGGAACGTGTCGCCGGGCGGAAAATCGTTGAAGCGACGCGACGCGCCAAACGGGTCGTGTTACGGCTCGATAACGACGATCGGTTCGTCGTCGAACCCCGCATGACGGGACTCGTTCTGCTCGAAGACGCACCCGATGAAACTCACTTTCGCTTCGAATGGCATCTGTTGCTCAAACGACGACGTTCCATCCTTCGTTTCTGGGATCGTCGGGGACTCGGCACCGTGCGTCTCTTCTCCGCCGAAGAGTACGAGCAGGAACTCGGTCCTCCGAAGCTCGGTCCCGATGCTCTTGAGATGACGCCGAAGTTGTGGGCCACGCAGTTAAGCAGAACGGCTCGACCGCTCAAGGTGGCGTTGCTCGATCAGAAGCTGGTCGCCGGCATCGGCAATCTGTACGCCAGCGAAATCCTGCATCTGGCTAAGCTTTCCCCGCATCGTCCCGCCAATTCCCTTGAGCGAGCCGAATGGAACCGGTTGAACAAAGCGACGCTGAAGGTCCTCGAACTGGCGATTCGCTACGAGGGTTCGACACTCGGCGACGGCACGTACCGCAATGCCCTCAATAAAGACGGTTCGTACCAGAATCAGCATCGCGTTTACATGAAGCACGACCAGAAGTGCCCCACGTGCCGCAAGGGGACGATCGAACGGATCGTCCAGGCCCAGCGCTCGACGTTCTTCTGTGCGAAGTGTCAACCCGAGTGACTCGCGACTTTTTGCGACTCGACTCCGCAGTCATGATTTTCGTCCAGAGACAGGGAGCGGGCGTTGCCTACTTTGTCAGACTGCCCCGGTGTCACCGATAGGGGTCGCCCCGAAAGATTCTTTCGAGGCGGCGCAGCCGTGGGCGAAGTGCTATTGGACGGCTAATTAAAAGACGGTGTGGTCACCAGAAAAACAGGCGGAACGGAGCAAGTTGAGGCATGCGGCTGTTGCATCCTCCGACGGCTTCGCCGCCCTGATAGCACAGCTATCAGGGCCACCCGTGTCCAGGCCCAGAGTTCGACGTTCTACTGTGCAAAGTGTCAACCCGAGTGACGAGCCGCGATCGGCACAGGGTATTGGCAACCATGCGACTGTAGAAGAAGCATGACAATGCTCTAAATCGATTCCGACTGCGTCGTTGACCGAGCATCGTCTTTCTGCAGGCTCTTTTGAATCCAGCCTCCGCCGAGGACACGGTCATCATCGTAGCAGACAAACGCCTGGCCGGGAGCGACGCCGAACTGCGGCTCGTCGAAGTGAGCGGTCAGCGTGCCATCGTCGTGGACTTCGATCTCGCAATCGGCTGGCTTGTGCTGATAGCGAATCTGTGCCTGACAGCGGAATCGGTTCGGGACATCGACCAGCCAGTTCACCCGATCGGCGACGAGTCCCGGGCGACCGAGTTCTTCGTAATCACCGAGAACGACTTCCCGAGTGTCCGGACGGATCTCGGTGACGAACTTCGGCGTGCCAAACGCGATCCCGAGACCGCGCCGCTGGCCAATCGTGAAGTGCTGATAACCGGGGTGTTCGCCAAGGATCTCTCCGCTTGTTGAAACGAAGTGGCCGGCGGTTTCCTGCTTGCCGCGATACTGCTCGACGAAGCGACCGTAATCGTTGTCGGGGATGAAGCAGATTTCCTGGCTGTCCTTCTTGTTGGCGGTATCGAGCCGAGCCGCTCCGGCCAGTTCCCGGATCTTCGGCTTCTCGTAGGAGCCAACCGGAAAGAGGATGTTCGGCAGCAGGTCGCGTGAGAGCCCGAACAGGACATAAGACTGATCTTTGGACCGATCGACGCCGCGACGCAGTTCCGGTTCGCCGGACGGACCGGGCAGAATTTGAGCGTAGTGTCCGGAAGCAATCTTCGTGGCTCCGACTTGTTTGGCGAACTCCCACAACCGGCCGAACTTGAGCCAGTTGTTGCACTGCACGCAGGGGTTGGGCGTACGACCGGCAAGGTACTCTTCGGCGAAGTAATCCTTGATGCGACTGAAGGCATCCTGGAAGTTCAACGCATGAAAGGGGATGTCGAGTTCATCGGCGACGCGACGGGCATCGGCTGCATCGGAGGCGCTGCAGCAGCCCTGCTTGTGCGACTTCACATTGACGACCGGCAGAGCGCGGGGATCGTCCAGAGAGCAGGCGTCATCGGTGGCTCCGGAGCGCATGAACAAACCGATGACTTCGTACCCCTGCTCCTGCAACAGGTACGCAGCCGCCGAGCTGTCCACTCCTCCACTCATCGCCAGAACAACGCGTTCAGCCATTCCGATTCACCACTCGTCCGTTACGGTCAAATTGTCCACAAGTTTCCGACAGTGATCCCTGCCAGAATGTTCGCCCGCTATCGCATCCCTCGTTCGATGAGGTCTACGGCTATTCTCACGGGTCCGGGCGGAAACTCAACCGAGCTGTTCGATCCGCGCATGAAAAAAGCGACCAGCAGGACTGATCGCTTCATTGAGTCACCGTAGAAAGCAGGTCACTTAAGACTTCTTCTTGGTGGATTTCTTGGCGGTCTTTTTAGTCGCCTTTTTGGCGGTTTTCTTCACAGCCTTTTTCGCAGTCTTCTTGACGGCCTTCTTGGCAGTCTTTTTAGCTGCGGTCTTCTTGGTTGCTGTTTTCTTCGCTGCAGTCTTTTTGGCTGCGGACTTCTTTGCAGTTTTCTTGGCTGCAGTCTTCTTCGCTGCGGTTTTCTTTGCAGCTTTAGGGGCTGCAGTTTTCTTTGCCGCTTTCTTGGCTGTCTTCTTGACGGCTTTCGTCGCGGTCTTCTTGGCTGCCTTCTTCTTGGCCACGTTCACTCCTCCTCAGAGTTCGAGTGTGGAGGGTTTACCGCTGCTTACCGGGCGATGAATATTCGGCAAACCGCTTCCACGGTGATGAGTCCTTTACCAGATCATCCTCCTTTGAATGATCCGGTGTCCCTGATATTCCGGTGTGGTGGTCAGCTCGAAAGGAACTTATGTCGAATCGATTTGACCGTCACCCCTTGCCATCTAAGGACTTACACGAATTCGCCTAAATGTAAGGTTTTCCTTGAATAACGCAAGAGATTTTTCATTTGAAAATAACCTCGCAAAGTCTCGGTTTCCATTCGAAAAGTCCCTCCGTCACCGCCCCCATTCCGAAGGATCGGCTGACGACCTTCAAAGCCGCCAGGCGGAACGCGGGCCCCGTCGGGGCGCTGGAGTGGACTCGTTATCGGAGGTGACGATTTTGCGAACCGGAGAGGGCACTGGAAGTACATCCCGAGCCAGCTTCTTCCGAAAAGCCCATGTTTTCCTGATGTTTGCGCAGAACAGTTCGACACCAATGAAAGAGACTCCTGTCCCGTGGCTCTTCTGATTGCTGCCAAAAGTCCACTGCAGTGGAATCAATCCGCTGTGGCGTTTCCTGTTCTCCGAACTGCAACCATCAACTCCCGTGGAGTACCCTGGCGTGACGCGGGAGTCCCAGGGTAGCTTCATGGACTGGTCGAAAATCGTTCAAAGATTTTTTCGCTTTTTTGAAGCAACTCATCACCAAACGTGGATTACGAGCGGTTGTCAGTCACTTTCGTGAACCAGATAAGCGTGTCTCATCAGGCGCGTCGAACACACCTGACTTTGGTCAGGAAGGCGATCGGATGTTCGACTCTTCGTTCCGTTTCAAGATCACACTACGACCACGTTGTCGCCGGTTGATGACGTCACGCGGAGGGCGAGAACCACGTCATCGCGCTGGCGTCAACTCGGGTTCTGACAGCGCCGGCAACCAGGCCGATCATTGCAACTTTTACAGAGATGTCCCCCTTTCGAGGAGCTGAAGACGACGCAGCCTCACAAACCGGTGCCGAACGGTGCAGCTGTCGCCTTGCACTTCCCGAAATCGCTGAAAAACACTACGTTTCCGTTCCCTTCCTGCCACTTTCTCTTCGCTGGTTTTTCGCCGTGCAATCGCACCCGCCAGACTCGGTCGTTCATGCTCAGACAACGCCAGAGAACGTTGCCCGATCGCGGTATGTCTGTCGTCTGCCGGGGATTGTCTTTTCGTTGTTCTGCATTCTGCCCGCGACGGGCTGTCACAGCCTCGAAGGTCTACGAGATTTCTCTTCGACCTCGGGTCCCATAATGACGGCGACTTCGGCGAGACATTCCACTGAACTCCCGCCCGAAGTACTTCACCACCGCAATCATCTCCAGGCTCAACCCTGGCGAAGCCGTGAGCTCTGGCCAAGTCCATTTGCCGGTCCCGATGCTGTGGTTGATCTGGCGTCCACACCGCGATTCCGCTGGACAGTTTCGGTTCCGGAAGCGCTTCCTGATTCCGCGAAAGAGGATCGTTCTTCCGACGAGGATCTGGTCCCCGAAGAGACCGCAACGAATGCGTTCCGGCCTGAGGGCGCGGACGTCACCGGACCCGAGATACAATCACGTTCGACCTTGAGTGCCTGGTGGGTGCTGTCAGAACAGAACACCCCGGGCGGTTGGAAGGCCTGTGTCCTTCTCGCTCAGACGGCTCCGGAGAAGCTCGACCAGACTCGCCTGGATCGCCTGGAAGCGATCGCGGCCGGAACAGCACGCGTCGACGCCGCCGAGCAGGAAGTCATCCTCTTACCGGGCGAGGAATCGACCGGATTGAAGCGTTTCCTCGATCGGTTCAAGACTCCCACAGAACAGCCCGATCTCAGCGAAGACGTAGCGACTGTTGCCGAGACGATGATCGACGAAACGGCTGAGGTGGTTCCCGAACCGGATCTGCGAGCGGCCGCCGCCGAAGCGTGGTGCTTTGCACTCTCGCGACAGCCTTTCGTCGAAGAAGGAAGTTACCGCCAGGCCGGGTTATTGTTGATGCAGGAGGACCTGCCGAATGCTGTCCGCTGCGAGCTGTTTCGCGGAGTCGCCCGGGGTGTCGCTCCCCGTCGCATCCCCGGCCTGAACGACGCTCTGGAGGGTGTTCCGACGCTGCAGCCTGAACTGCGACTCGCCGCACTCGATGCGTGTCTGATCCACGCGCTGCATCATCCCCAGACGACCTCGACGACGTCCGCTCCGAATCAATCCCTGGTCACGGTCGACCTTACGGAACTTGATCCCGACGGCATCTGGCCGCCCACATTGTGGAAGTTGCGCTGGGACGATTCGCCGGCGATCGTCACTCGTTTTGGACATTGGCTTGCGCTGACTGGCAATCCACTGGCCGAGTCTTACCTGAGTGAGAAACTGAACCATCTCAATCCGGATGTGAAGCAGACGGCGGTCTGCAGCCTGGGACTGCTCTGCACCGACTCAAGCGAAGCTCTTCTGCGACAGCGGGTGGAGCGGGATCAGGGACGACAGAAAGCGGTCGCCATGCTGGCGCTCGGGTACCGTGATCCCGACGTCGTGTATCGTCATGCTCACGATGCCGATCCGAGTGTCCGGCGGTACGTCGCTGAGTTCGCCGGGAGGCATCCCTCCCATGCGGCGACAGTCACCCTGCAGTCGCTGGTAGTCGACAGGGATCCGGCGATTCAGCTGGCTGCGGTGCATTCGGTCGAGAGCTGGTCGGCTTCCGAAGCGTTCCCCATTCTCTCGATCGCGTTCGAAGAGGGCGTCCTGAAAACCCGCCGGGAAGCTCGCCGACTCCTAGAACAGCACTTCAATCTGGTCATCGCCGCCTTTGAAGACACCGACGAACAACGAAAAACGATTCTCGACCAGATCCGGCAGGACAATGCCCTCACGCTGGCTTCGAGAACGTCGTCCGTCGAACCGAGCGGCACGAGTAAGCCCGCGGTCGCCAGCGACGAAAGTCGCAGCCAGCTGGCCGCCTCCCTGCAGGAGCTGATGTCCGATGACGTGTCGATCGAACGGCGTCAGAGGACTCAGAAAGAAATCAAGACTCTCGTCGATGCTCATCCCCGAATGCTGGATGAAGCGTTGCGAACACAGCCGGTTGCTTCGCTGCGAAAGACTCTCGGGCGACTCGCGGAGATTCCGATCGAACGATGCCGCGTCGTGCAGGAACTGAGTCATTCGGAACTTCATCAGCGGCGGAAGGCGGCTCGCGACATTGCCGCATGGGCGACGACTGAGACGCTGCCCGAGTGGGTCCTCACGATCCTGGCGGACGACCTGAATCAGGAACAGGATCCCCAGATTTGCCGCTCAATCATGGCGGCGATTGCCAGCGACACCACGCCCTCCGCGCGGGCGGTTGCGGAAGTGGCATTGCGACATCCCTGGTCGGATGTCCGAGTCCTTGGATGTCAGTACGCGGCTCAGCATCGACTGCCGCAACTGGCTCCCCTGCTTCTCCCCCTGCTTCAGGAACGGAATGCCACCGTTCAGCAGGCCGCGATTGATGCAGCCGGGCTTTGTCGAAATCCGCTGGTCATCGATGGCATCTCTCAAGCGAATGCAGCCGGCCGGAACGGACTGCGTTCGCTGCTCGGAACAGTCAACACGAGTATGGAACTTCGCGTGCTGACCGCGCTGGCCCGATTGCAGAACGACCAGGGACGTTCGGAACTGATCAAGCTGACCTATTCCCCCACTCCGGAGCAACGGCGACTGGTCCTCGAAGCGATTGCTGAGCTTGAAGATCCGTTCTTTCAGGAACCGCTGCTGAATATGGGATGGACCGAACAGGATCCCCAGGTTCGTCGCGTTCTGCTCGAAGCACTCGAACGAATGGTCGATTCGTCGCGGGGGCCGGAAATCAGTTCCACCGCGACCTACGATGAGAAAATCTCGGCATGGTCCCAATGGGCTGAGAGCAATCGCACTGCCAAATTGCAGTAGGCGTCTCGCCGAGTCCGCCTTCGGCAGAGTCCCCGCAAATCGCCTGATCATCAGAAAATCGGGGCAGCCGGCCAGAAAGCGGGAAACAGGCTGGAAATCGGCACAGGGACTGCGAATACTGATTGCAGAGCCCTGAGTTTCCCGATCCTGCAGATTTTACGCCTGCGTCTGTCGGCATGTTGCTTTCGGAACGCACCGAACTGGATCGTTTGCTCAGCTGTCGTCGATAATGTCCTGTAGTGCGCGGCCTTGAGAGGCGAGCCCGCTCGAAGAGGAATTCGGCTGGATGTCGAGACAAAATGATCCTGACGGCGCTCGCGTTCGTTCTGAGTACTGCTGAAGGCCCCGGCGGTTCGGGGAGTACTGATTGGTCGAGGGTGAAGTATGGCGGAACAGACTACCGGCACGGCACAGCTTGAAGACTGCATTGCACGTCTGAATGCCGGCGATTCGCTGGCACGCGGGGAGTTGCTCAATCTGACTTGCGAGCGACTGCTGCGGCTCACACACCATATTAAGCAGTCATATCCGAGCGTCGCTCGTTGGGAACAGACCGACGATATCCTGCAGACCGCTTCGATGAAGCTCTATGAAGCGCTGCACAATGTCGAACTCAACGACGCCCGACACTTCTTCCGTCTGGCGGCCAAGAAAATCCGTGAGACCCTGCTCGATCTGGCCCGACATTATCAGGGTCCGATGGGCGTGGGAGCCAATCACGCGACGATGCCGCCGACGCCGGCCGATCAGAGCCAGGGACCTTCGCTGCTCGAAGCGGGCGAACTGACCTGCGATCCTCGCCGCGTGGCTGAGTGGACCGAAATGCATAAGGTGATCGAATCGCTCCCGGACGAATCCAAAGAGATGTTCGACCTGCTGTGGTACCACGAGATGTCGCAGGAAGAAGCCGCGAGCATTATCGGCATCAGTGTCCGCCAGGTGAAACGCCGCTGGCGGGACGCCAAACTGTTGCTGGCCGAACGCATGAACGGCGAAGCTCCCAGCGTGGGCTGAGTCACATGGACGAAGAATCAGGGACGTGCGCGAAACGTGGCGCTGATCCTGACGACGCTATTGCTGGCAGGAATTTTCTACCTCGGGTCCGCCGCGCCCGTTTGGGTCCTGTCTGGTCCGCTGGCCGAAAAAGCTCCGTCGGTCGTCCCTGTCATTTGCAGGGTCTATTTCCGACCTATTTGCAAGCTTTGTTGTCTCTGGCCTGAGTTCGCAGAGCATGAGCGAAAGCGTCTGCGATGGTGGTCGAACCGCACTGGAATCCCAATTCACGCGCGAGTCCAATACCGTTGTCTCTCTGATGGACATTGTGACGGGTCGGAAATAGCTCGTTCCCCGGGGGCGGTGCCGTCCGCTTTCTCTGGGGATTCCCTGGCAGGACTCGTCACTCCGGCTGCTGCTGCGTATCATTCTTGGACAAACAATCGCTCATTCCGTATCCTGACATCCGGACACGATGCCGTCGTATCGTCCGTAACTCGGGCCCTCCCTGCCTCCTGCCGTATTTCCAGATGCTGCATCGGTTCCACATTCTGATTTCATCTGCGGAAATTTCCGCAGATTTCGGGGAAGAGTCGACATGCTGATGCGTTCTTCTCACGGAGGCCCGTCAGGTCATCGATGGGAAACAGTAGCGAGAATGGCAGGGAACCGAGCACTGATCGACGCAATTCCGACTGCAGCCAGATCGGATTCTCCGGCTGCAAACTGAGTTTCAGGCGACAAACATGACCACGGAAGAATTTCGAGTCCCGGACTCCGACGCCCAGACAATGGATTTTCTGCTCGATGCGTGGGAAGAAGCCATGGAGCGGGGCGATGTGACTGCGCCTGAAATTATCTGCAAAGATCATCCGCATCTGCTCGAGGAGTTCGTCAATAAAACGGAGATGCTCGCGCGCGTGCACGGGAAACTTGATCCCAAACCTCAAAACGCGGCTCCCGGACATCTGGCTCCCGGCCAGCCGGAACCTGTCCCGAGTTCTCTGATCCACTGGAGCACCGACGTCAGCGGACTCGACTATCACGCTCACGGCGGACTCGGCATCGTCTTCCGGGGATTCGACCAGCAGTTGCATCGCGATGTCGCCGTGAAGTTCATTCGCGAACGTCGTCGCCGCAATCCGCTCGACCTGCAGCGGTTCCGAGTCGAAGCCGAGATCACCAGCCGCCTCGATCACCCCGGCGTTGCTCCCGTTCACGGCTACGGCATGACCGATGCCGGCGTGCCGTTCTACACCATGCGCATGGTCGAAGGGCAGACGCTGCAACAGCGAATCGATGGCTTTCACAATCGGATGCGTCGCGAAGAGCATCCGGGTGAACGCAGCCTGGAATTCCGGAAGCTGCTGTCATCGTTCATCAGTGTCTGTAATACAATCGAGTACGCCCACACACGCGGAGTCATCAACTGCGACATCAAGCCGGGCAATGTCATGCTGGGCAAGTACGGTGAAACGGTCGTTCTCGACTGGGGATGCGCCAAGTACGTCGGCAGTGCCGGACGAGCGAAGTCGGTCGGGGAAGAATCGCTCAAGCCGTTGTCAGATACTGGCGGAAGCACGATCTCCGGTTCGACCGGCGGCACGCCGATTTACATGAGTCCCGAGCAACACGCTCAGGCTGAAGACATTGGTCCTCCCTCCGACATTTACGGGCTGGGCGTGACGCTGTATCGGCTCATCACCGGACAGGCGGCATTCTCTCCCGATAACTCGCTTCCGCAGATCCGTGAGTCCGTCCTTCGTGGCAAGTTCCGTAAGCCGAAGGACATTTGCCCCTGGCTCTCCAAGGCGCTCGAAGCGATTTGTCTCAAAGCGATGGCTCTGGATCCGGAAGACCGGTATCAGTCGGCGGCTGCCCTGGCCCAGGACCTGGAACGGTATTTGGGTGATGAAGAAGTCGATGCCTATGTTGAACCGATCAATCGGCGCGTGGCTCGACTGATGCGACGACATCGCGGGATTTCCCAAGTGATTCTGCTCAGTGCACTCACGTTGATACTGTTCTCGTCGGTCTTTGCGGTGGTGATGGGACGCTCGGCGACCCGGGAAGCCGCCGCCCGCGAACAGGCCATGATGATGCGGAATCGTTCCCTGCAGCTCGCCGCCCGTTCCGCAGCCACTTCGATGGCGTTGAAAATTAACGATGCCTGGCGGATTCTGGAGATCGAATCGAACTCCCGGCGTCTGCAGGATGGCATGGCGGGACCAGGAAACGCACCGGATCCACAGCAGTGGAGCGAAGTCCAATCCGTCCTCAATCACATTGCAGCCACGCACGCTCAGGCCACTCAGGCCTCAAGCTGGTTCCTCTGCAATAAAGACGGCGTGCAGGTCGCCCGGTATCCTTTACTCGATGAGGAGGGGAATCCGTACGATAGTATTGGTCGCAACCTTTCCTACCGGGACTACTTCCACGGCAATGGAAATGATCTCGCAGCCGGTGAAACCGGGACGCCCCCGCACATCAGCGATATCCATCTCTCGGCTGTCTATCAGAGCAGCAACACCGCCGATCTCAAGGTCGCCTTTTCCATTCCGGTCTGGTCCAAATCCAATGGAGATGGAGATCGCGAATTCCTTGGCGTGCTCGGCTATTCCGTGGAACTCGGCCGGTTTGCGGTCCTGCGCGACGAAGCCGAGAGTCGACGCCTGCGGGAGAGTTCCGTGCTCGTTGATTTGCGAAATCCCCAGGGATCAGCCGCCAGTCATTACGGCATGATCCTTCAGCATCCGGAACTCAGCACCTTGCTGCAGAAGAAGAATCCGTCACTTTCAGCGATTCCACGACTCAACGGCGAAGAGCTGGAAACGATTGAGCAACATCGGACGGAGCGAATTAACCAAATCCACGAAGCCGGCTTTGCCGCCTCCACCTCCGACGTGCTGCTCGTCCAGAACTATACCGATCCCTTCGACGAAACAGGTTCGTCGTCGTACATCGCGGCGTGCGAGCCAGTCTGTGTGGTCGGACGTCCGTCGGGATCGTTCAATACGGGCTGGCTGGTCATCGTGCAGGAATCGACAGGCGACTGACGCCGGCGATCCATCATCAGCGCGACTTCATCGACCAGCCCGGCGACGATGTGCTGCACGAGCGTGTAGAAGATGATGACCAGATGCAGCGTGGCGGCGGCTGGCAACACTGCGGTCACGAGCACCAGGGCCACACCGGTATTGCTCATCGCTGTGGAATACATCACTGCCAGGCGATCGCGACGCGGGAGCCGGCAGAGTCGCGAAACAAGCCAGGCGGCTACGAACAGCAGTCCGCAGAGAATACTGGCCGAGACCGCGACCAGCAGGATGAGCAAGGTATTTCCGCCGGCCAGGATTTCCGGCAGCGAAACCGCTCCATTGGCATAGTTCAGGACAAGCAGGAACAGGCTTGTCATGATTTTGATCGTCAGCTTCATTCGCGGAAACGCATCGCGAATAAACACGCTCCGAACCAAAACGCCGAGCGCGGCTGGAATAATCACCCAGGTCATGACGAATGACCCGGCGTAGCCACGACCGATCTCTGCGTACTCACTGATGAATTCCGGGTTCACAAACCGGCTGGCGAATCCAACGAGTCCGGGGACGAGAATAGGACTCAGCAGCACGCTAATGACGATCAGCCACATGCTGAGCCCGACATTCGCTTCGGAGTGATGGGTCCAGGCCGCCGACGAATTCGCCACCGGCATCACGGCGACCAGAATCACGCCGAGGAGAATCAGATCCCAGGTATTTCCGGCAAAAAGCACACCGCCGGCGATCGCCAGGGCAATGATCAGACAGCAGGACACGACGCGAATCGAGAGACCGAGCACGATCAACTTCGGGTGCCGCGTCAGGCAGAGCAGTTCCCGGGCTGGCACCGCCAGGCCGGTGTTGAACAACAGTCCCGCCAGCAGCAGGTTGACTGCGGTCACCGGCCCCAAACCCAGCGACTCGCTGCCGGGAACCTCGAAGGTGCGTAACCAGACGCCGGGAGCCGGGAAGATCGCCGCCAATCCGTACACCAACGCGATCCCTGGCAGCAGGTATCGCTGCAGCATCTGTTCCAGGCGTTTTGGAATTGGAGGTTGATTCGTCATGAGATCACAAGAGACTGGCGGCACAATTCGAGCGAGCTGTCCGCAGTGGGGAGGCGTCCGGTCAGGACATAGTCTCGCGACGATCCAAGCGGAAATCGACGCGGGGAAGGGACATGAAAAATTCCGGAAAACTCGATTTTCTCCGAATCCTCTTTCCGCATCATAAAGGCAAGTCGACCGGCTTTCCTAGAGCGAGTTGGACTTAACTCCGAAAGCCCACTCAGCTCCGGTCCGAGGGGGTTTCGATCACGCTCATCTGTTTCCATTTCCCCTGGCGATACCGGGCATACATCACCACGCCGACCAGCACGATGTAGCTCGTGACAATCACCCAGCTGGCGTACAAATTTCCTCCCCAGTAGATCCAGACGAGAGCGGACGGAATCACGAGAACGAAAATGCTGGCCAGCAGGAAGAACACAAACGGAAACAGCGAGTCTCCCGCCCCCCGGATGGCGTATGCGTAGACGATCCCGAATACATCGAACATTCCGTACACGGCGATAAACCTGAGCAGAACGATCGCGGTCGCCTCGATCTGATGGAAATCGGCTCCCGCCGCGTACGCACTGAATGGGCTGATGAGCAATCGCGGCAGAAACAGATAGGCCAGACACCAGACCCCCATGTACGTCATTCCCAGAACCACCGCGTGCCGCACGGTCGATTCCGCCAGCAGCGGCTGACCTTCTCCCACCCGGCGGCCCACCAGCGTCATCACGCCGGTACCCAGGCCTAGCATCGGAATGAACGCCAGTGAGTTCAGGTTGAATGCCAGATTCGTTGCCGCCAGCTCAGCTGTGCCCAGCTTTCCCACGAAGAACAGAAACGTCGTATATCCGAACAGATCGACAAAAATCTGCAGTCCCACGGGAACGCCATACCAGATCATTCGCCCACAAAGTTCGAGATCGAGCCCCAGTTTCGACCACAGCGGATAGCCGTCCCGGTGGCAGTGATAGACCAGAATTCCCATGAACAGGAGCGTCGCCATCACGTTGGCGCACACCGTGGCGATTGCGGCCCCAAAGATCCCCTGTGCGGGGATCGGTCCAGCTCCGAAGATCAGAATCGCGTCGAGCGCGAGATTGATCAGCACCGCGAACAGATTGACCCACATTACGATTGCGGTGCGACTGCGACCGGCGAAGAATCCGGAGAGAGCGTTCACGAGCAGGACAGCCGGGGTCCCGAGGCAGAGCGTCGAGAAGTAGATGATCTCGTTCCGCTGGACATCGGGGGGATGGTCCGCCAGGGCAAAGATCCAGGGAGCCGCCAGAGAACAGGTCGCCAGCGCGCTTCCGAACACGAGACAGATCCAGATCGACTGCCAGATCACGCCGGCGACACGATCTTTTCGCCCTGCCCCTTCGTATTGGGCGACGAACGTCCCGGTGTAATTCGCCACGCCGAGTGCGAAGCTGATGATGGTCCAGTTCAGCATGCCGGCAGGCATCGTCGCGGCCAGGGCACTGTTGGAGTGCCAGGTGAGCAGCATTCGGTCGACAAAGCTGATCAGTGACTGGGACCCGAAGCTGACCATCAGCGGCAGCGCGACCATCAGCAGTTCATGAGCTGATCCCGGTTGATAGCGATGCTGAGTCTCGGCCGACATGAGCGCGCGGTCTGGAAAACGGTCAGGGATGGATGCCGGCAGTGTATGCGACCAGAGAAATCAGAGGAAATGCACCAAAGACGCCAAAATTCTGACAGATCAAAACGTTTTCAGTATGACAGCGCGTAAAAAAAGAGGCTTCGGACGAAGCCTCTTATCGATCAAATTCTCATCCGAGCCGCGTGCGTCAATTAATACTGACGAATCACACCGTTCACGACGCCCAGAATTTCGACGTTGTTCGAGTAAATCGGAGACATTGAAGAGTTGGCCGGTTCGAGACGAATTCGGCTCGGTTCGCGGAAGAACCGTTTCAGGGTTGCTTCGTTGCCATCGACGAGAGCGACAACGATGTCTCCGTCTTTGCAGTTCTTGGTTCTCTCAACAACCACGTAATCTCCTTCAGCGATATGATCTTCGATCATCGACTCGCCTTTGACGCGGAGACAGAAGTGGTTTTCATCATCAAACAGGCCGGAAAAATCGACCAGGTCTTCTTCTTCGACAGCCAGAACCGGGCTGCCGGCGGCGATCTGTCCTGCCAGACGCAGTGACGTCGGACGCAGCTGAGCATGATCAGTCAGCTGAATCGCGCGAGACATATGGGACTCGCGGGTAATGAGACCTTTGCGCTCCAGCGCTTTCAGGTGACACATCACGCCATTGGGAGAACGGATTCCAAAGTGATTGCCGATCTCACGAACGGTCGGACCATATCCGCGGTTAATGATCTTCTCTTTCAGGAAGTCATAGATGGCGGACTGGCGGTCTGTGAGAGGCGGATGAACCTTGTCAGTCATGGGTTTGTTCCTTCGTAAAAACAGCTGGCCCGGATTGAAAATCCACTGGTAACGCGTGCTCACCTCAGATCGATTTGATCGTTTTATCGTGATGTCGAGAGTCTTTCCAGCTCATCGTCTGCACGAGCGTGCAATAGCCAGTATATTTACCAATATACCACTGTTTATACACCGGGACAACCGTGAAACTGGACAGACGCGAGGTATTCCTCTGCCCGATTTGAACGTCTTTCCAGGAGTTTTCCGTCCGCAGCGTGGTCGGAGTCCTGAATTTTTTTCGTAAGAAATTCAAAACTGGCGTCTCGACAACCGGTCCTGACCGCGTGGCCAGCCATTCCAAAGAAGCAGCTGGACTGGCCATTTCTGCCGATGAACCGGAGTGAGCATCGATACAAGCTACCACATAGAGAGGATAGCTCACAAGTTTCAACGAGTGTCCGGCAGATCCACCGCTGTGGATTCGACCACCCGGGTAGATTTGGGAGGCTCGGACGGGTCCTACTTCTCGGCGACCGTTTTTCGCTGAGGCAAGTTCTTCAACTGGTCTCCTGAGACCTGAGTCGCCTGAACGACACCTTTGGAATCGATGAACCAGTAGCTCGGGACCGTGTCGATCCCATACTGGCGAGCCAGCGGCTGACTGGCTCCGCGAAGTTCCGGCTCCTGGTAAAAGATATGTTTCCCGGGCAGCTTGTGCTCGGCAATGTACTTGCCGACGGCCTCTTCTTCGTTGTCCAGACAGATGCCGAGCACAGCGAAACCTTCGTTCTCCACCAGATCCTGCAGAGCGGGAATCTGTTCGGCGAACTCGTGCGAGCGCGACGACCAGAAGACGACAAGCACCTGTTGCCCTTCGAACTCTTTCAGACTTACTGTCTGACCATCGTAAGTCGGTCCCTCGATCGCCACGCGACGATGCGTCAGTTCCATCCTTCGCAGAGCCGCTTCGATCCGGGGACCGAACGGAGTCTGCGGAAACGCCTGGGAAACCAGTGAGTAACATTCGATCGCCGGCAGGGTCAACTGGCGTTCTTCGCAGAGTTCGCCTGCTCCGAGCAGTTGCACAATCGCACGAGGCTCTTCCGCCGGAAAGTTGGTCGCGAACAGCTTGGCCTGTCGGACATATTCACTCAACCACGGAGAGTCGCTGTCGGTGCGACGGGCCAGGGTTTCCGCGAGTCGGACAATCGTGCCGGCGGCCGTGACTGCCGCGATCGATTCCGGACGCTGACGCCCCAGCAGAGCCGAATCGTCGTAGAGTTCCTGGAGAGCCTTTTCGTCGCCCTGCAACGCCAGTTGAAAACGTGCTTCCATCAAGGCGTAAACTGCGGCGTTGAAGACCGCTTCCTTCTCAGGGCGAAGATGTGTGAGAGAAATCGCGTGCGAGGCGAGCGAAACGATTCGCTGATTGTTGTCACGGATCCGCCGCAGCTGAACGTCTTCCGGCGTCTTGCTGTCTTCACTGATCTGTTTCTGGGAATCGCCGAGAACAGCCGCGATCTGTTCGAGATCCCACTCTGGCGTCCCCGAAGCAGCCGGAGTCTCCTTCAGGGGAAGTTTCTTAATGACTTCAAGGGAAGCCGTCTGAATTTCCGGCGTCAATTCCGATTGCGTCGCTGGCCGAATCTTGAGCACCGGCATCGCGGCTCCGGAATCGTCAAGCTGACGATCGGTCGGTTCAGCCTGCACAATTTTGGGAACGGGAGCAGGTTGCTGCGGTGCGTCCTGTTCCGAAACGGATTCGGAGCGATTGCAACCAGCGGAACACGAGAGCAGAACCAGCAGAACGACCCGAGATGCGGGCATCCCGAACGTTGTGCGACATGTTTCCACGCGTGAAAGCGGCTTCCCTGCCAGATTCATTGCTTCGCATTCCTCATCTTGAAAGCTGACGGAGCAGGTCGTCGAACTCCTGTCGACGGCCCGGCGGCAACTGACATCAGTTCCCCGTCCAGAACATTCATGGTGTCCGCACTTCCGGCGGAACGCTAAACTGTGTCGTTCCCTTAAGTACAGATAAGCCGGGGTTTTTAGCGCAATTTCCGGTTTCAGGTCAAGACGAGTCCACTCAACCCGCTTTTCGCCTGCTTTTCAGACGTTTCCGAAGCCTCATGACCGCCGAAACTGGCACGATTCTGTTTGTCACCGGCCGGCTCGCCGAAGCGGCTCTGAACGATGCCGTGCAACAGATCCGTTCCGAGAACCCGATCGAGGCCCAGGTCGCCGTCATCGGGATTCAGGTCGCCGCTCTCATGCACACCGATCTGGTCGCACGCCGGTTAACGGTGCCAGAGGGCGTCACACAGGTCATTCTCCCCGGCTGGTGTCAGGGCGATCTCGACAAACTTTCAGACCAAATCGGCGTTCCGTGCGTCCGTGGCCCGAAGGACGTTCGCGATCTGCCGAACTGGTTTCAGAAGAAAGACCGCGAACCGGTCGATCTCAGCCGCTACGACATCGAGATTCTGGCCGAGATCAACGGAGCCCCCCTGCGATCGACTGAGGAGATCCTGCAAATCGCTCTCGATGCTCAGGCTCGGGGAGCCGATCTCATCGACTACGGCTGCCTGCCCGGTGGAAGCTCTCCGGCTGTCGGCGAACACATCCGCGAACTCCGGCAGGCCGGGTTGCGAGTCTCGATCGACAGTTTTGATCGAGCAGAAGTCGAAGCGGCGGTTCAGGCGGGAGCCGAACTGATCCTCAGCTGCAATTCGACGAACATCGACTGGATTCCCGCGTTGAAGACCGAAGTCGTGATCATCCCCGACAACTTTCAGGATCTCTCGACGATGGAACCGACCATCGAGCGGATCGAAGCGGCTGGCGTTCCGTATCGACTCGATCCAATTATCGAGCCGGTCGGCTTCGGCTTCGCGGCGTCGCTGCATCGTTACTATGAAACCCGTCGCCGCTGGCCCGATGCGAAGATGATGATGGGCATCGGCAATATTACCGAACTGGCCGAGGTCGATTCGGCCGGCATCAACTTTCTGCTCGCCGCGATCTGCCAGGAGCTGCGAATCGCGAGCGTGCTCACGACCGAAGTCATCCCCTGGGCGCGACAGTCGGTGGCCGAGTTCGATATCGCCCGTCGGATGGTGAAGTACGCCGTCGATGAGAAACAATTGCCCAAACATATCGCGGCCGGACTGGTCGCGTTGCGAGACGTGCGAGTCAACACGCTGACCGATGAGGAACTGCAGTCGCTGTTCGAGCAGATCAAAGACCCGAACTACCGGATCTTCTCGACGCCGGAGGCCCTGCATCTGATGAATCGCGATGGCCACTGGCAGGGAGCCGACCCGTTCGAACTGTTCCAGCAGGCCGCCGCGTCCGGAGACATCACGCCATCGCACGCGTTCTACCTCGGCTATGAGCTGGCTCAGGCGGAAACAGCGAAACTGCTGGGCAAACAGTATACTCAGGACGAACCGCTCAACTGGGGCCGCTGGAGCCGAACACAGCAGCACCTGAGCCTCAAACCGACCTTCCGGAAGAAGAACGACGAAACCTGAGGATTTTAAGAGATGCGTCGGCGAGAGGTCCTTATCTCGCTCAAGTCCGGTAACCGGCGATGTTCCATACACATGAGAATCAACGGCCCGTGGTGCTTGTCACCCGCATTTCCCCCTCACCCTAACCCTCTCCCCCAAGGGGGCGAGGGAACTTAGTTACCGATGTCCCCACAAGAGTTGTTCATTGAAATCCTCTTACCAGTAGATCCCGCGTTCCTCGCCACCCCGGTTGAATCAACCGAGACTACCCGTTCAAACGATCCGCCGACAGAGAATTCAACGTGCACGTACCTGACCGATCATGACACGACTTGAGATCACACCTCTTCCGAACGCTCCTCAGCCGAGCACGGTGCTGAACGCCTTCGCCGACGAACCCTGGCCGGTGCTGCTCGAAAGCGCCCGGGTTGACCCGCTTCGCGGCCGCTACTCGTTCTTCTCTGCCGATCCCGTCCGCACGTGGGTCGTTGATGACGTCCAGCACGGCGACGATCCGTTCGCTGAGATTCGCCCACTCGCTCGCGAACTTCAACGTCCGTCCTCTTCGAACGACGTTCCCTACACGCCCGGCTTCATCGGACTGCTGAGCTACGAACTCGGTCACGCCTGGGAGAAACTGCCCCGCGTTCCGCGAGACGAGTTCACCACCCCGGCTCTGGCGGTCGGCCTCTACAGCTGGGGAATATGCTGGGACCATCAGGACAATCGCTGCTGGCTGATGCGGGACCGATCGCTGGAACATCACGAGGGCGATCCCCGCTGGAAGCGACTTTTGGGACGCATTGAAGAAACACAAGCCGTCACTCCCGAGTCTGCCGTTGAGAACGCGAATCGGTCAAAGATCGTCAAAACGCCCGACGCGGAGCGGCAGCGTTTCCTCACGGCTGTGCGTCGCGTGACCGAATACATCGAAGCCGGCGACATCTATCAGGCAAACCTCTCCCGGAAGATCGAATACGATTTCTCCGGAAGTCCAATGGAGTTGTACAGCCGCATTCGCACAACCAACCCGGCTCCTTTCGCCGCCTTCTTCCAGCCTCAACCGGAGTGGGCTCTGATCAGTGCGTCCCCCGAGCAGTTTCTGCATGTCCGTGGTCGCGAAGTCAGTACCCGTCCGATCAAGGGAACACGGCCGCGCTGGACCGCCGGCGATCTCGATCTGCTGCAGGCCTTCGATCTGCAGACTTCCGAGAAGGACCGGGCGGAAAACACGATGATCGTCGATCTGCTCCGCAACGATCTCTCCCGTGTCTGTCAGCGAGGCACCGTCAAAGTCCCCCGCTGGTGTGAACTCGAAACGTTTTCACGAGTGCACCATCTTGTCTCCGAAGTCACCGGCACGCTCCGCGAGGACGCCGATCTGTGGGACCTGTTCGCCGCGACATTCCCCGGCGGATCGATTACCGGAGCCCCGAAGATTCGAGCGATGGAAATCATCTCCGAACTCGAACAATCCACCCGAGGCTGTTACTGCGGCTCCCTTTTCATCGCCGGCCTCGACGGCTCTCTGCAATCCAGCATTCTCATCCGCACACTCACCTGGAAAGCCGGCCGCGTCCAGGTCCCCGTCGGCGGCGGCATCGTCGCCGATTCGATCCCGGAAAACGAATTCGCCGAAACGGTCCACAAGTCGGCCGGACTGATCGTGTAAAAAATTCTGGCGGGTGCCCTGCCGGACGAACCGGAGGCGTCATGGCCAAGTTTGTTCGGCCGGGGAAATGAGCGATCGAGACGGAACAAGGTTGAAAGATCAACACCCGTCACGCTAAGGTGTACTGATACAAGCATCCACTTATGCCCTCCCGTGTTCCCCCGCCTCGCCAGGTCACCCCGATGAAGTCTTTCCCCTTTGCAATGGTTGCGCTCACGTTGTCTCTACTTGCCGGCTGTGGTGGCAGTACCGATGGCATTCAGCGGGCCGACGTTTCCGGAACGGTCACCTTCGAAGGCACTCCGGTCGAACGCGGCTTCATTCAGTTCGTCCCGGTCCCCGGTGTTGAAGGGGCTCCGGTGAAGCTGACGATTGAGAATGGCGCATATTCTTCCGCGAGCGATCCGGTTGATTCGCGCGGGATTCCCGTCGGTGAAAACCGCGTCGAGATCACCGCCAGCCGCTCGACCGGCAAGCAGATCAAGAATGAGATGGGCGAAACGGAAGACGAGATCGAGTGGTACATCCCTGAGAAGTACAACACGAACTCGGAACTGACCATGGAGATCGCTCCGGGGGAGAATCCCCGTGATTTTGAGCTGACTCCCTGAATTCCCCGCATGCTCCCGTTGCTGTATTCGTCGAAGTCTCGACGTTCTTTTTCTCTGATTCTTTCTGGAGGCCGGCAAGATGAACAGATTGCCCGACGCGTTTCGTAAAGCGTTTACACTCATTGAACTTCTGGTGGTCATTGCGATCATTGCCATTCTGGTGGCTTTGTTGCTCCCCGCCGTGCAACAGGCCCGGGAAGCGGCCCGGCGTTCTTCCTGCAAGAACAATCTCAAGCAGATTGGCCTGGCGCTGCACAACTACCACGACATCAACAACTGCTTCCCGATTGGCTGTCTGTTCAAGGATCGCGGAACCGGCGGTCCCTCGGCGTCCAATCGCACGACATGGATGGCACGGATTCTGCCCCAGATGGAACAGACCGCTCTGTACGACCGCATGGACTTCGACAAGGACAGCACCTCGGCGTCGTTTGATCCGAACAACGTGAAGAAGGAAATCATCACCGCCTACCGCTGCCCCAGCGATCCCGTCACGGTCGCCACGGCTGGATACGCGGCGACAAGCTATGTCGCCTGCATCGGCGATTCGTATCGCCTGTACGGTGACGGCGGTTCGACGGCTGGCTCGCAGCACGGGGCTTACATCCAGGGGAACGGCACCTGGGCGCGAGCCGTGCTGAATAATGGTCGTGAAGAAGGCATGTTCGCCAGCAACAGCCACTGCCGGTTCCGCGATGTGAGAGACGGCCTGACCAATACGATGGCGATTTCCGAATGCATCGTCGGGTCCGATGTCAACGCGCTCAGCAGCGGCGATGCGAACAACTGTCAGAACCCGGGAACGGTCAACGCAAATCGCGGCTTCTCCTGGATGTTCGGCACGACGGGAACGTGGCCTTACACGACGACGCGGACCCCGAACGTGAAAGAAGTCGACTGCGACCGCTTCGCGGTTTACGTCAACATGGCCGCCCGCAGTAACCACGATGGCGGCGTGCAGGTCTGCCTCGGCGACGGCGGCGTCCGCTTCGTCAGCGAGAACATCAATCTCCAGACCTGGCGCGACCTCGGCCAGCGAAATGACGGCAACGTCCTCGGCGAGTTCTAAACGAAGCTGAGTGCAATGGCTCAGTATGGCCTCGGACGTTTCGCGAGAACGCCCGGGGCTTTTTTCATGGAGCGCTCAATTCACCGGGCGCCGGGTGCCATGCCCACGCTCGCGTGGGCATGCTGGTCGTTGACGAAGTCCGTGCAATTAACCGCCGCTTCCGAAGTGCTCTGCTTCGCGATGGAAGTATGGCACAAGTCCTCAACACCAATGAAAAAAGCGGCGAGGAATCTCCTCACCGCTCGCTTTGTTGCCGTATTTTGGCTCCGGGTTACTTCGCCGGGATCGGGTCGCAGTACGACAGCGCCATCAGCGAGTAAGCGGTCACGAGAGCCGGATCGCCTTCGTACCAGCGGTCGGCTTCGTTCACCCAGCTGCCGTCGGAGCGTTGAGTATCAGAAAGCTGATTGGCCAAATCTCGCCGCCAGTCGTGTGATTCACCGTTGGCGGTTTCAAACTTCTCGGTGCCCAGCACGCTGAACGTCTTCGCGAACACCTGATAGTAATAGAACAGCCCCTGCTGCCCCATGCCCGGGTTCTCACTGACGGAGTAATGCTTCTGCAACCAGCTGGTCGCCGCCTTCACACGCTGGTCGTCTTTCGAGACGCCCGCATACAGGTAACTCTTGAGACCGGCGTAGGTCATGCTGGCGTACGAACGGAGCCCCCCTGCCGGGGTGGTGCCGGCCTGCGACGAGCCGCCGGCTGCCGGGGTGTAGTAGAAGCCACCGTCGTTCACGCGATCAGCGAAGGGAGTGTCGTTGTGCTCCGAGTCGAGATTCTGCGAGCGGGAGACGAAAACCATCGCCTTCTGAAACGCCGGGTCATCGACTGAGAGACCCGACTTCTGCAGCGCTTCGAGGAAGAACTGCGTGTTCGACATATCGGGCCGCGAGTGACCGCCGTAGCCGGCTCCGCCGTAGGCCGGATCGGATTCGCTCAGTCCTTCATCTTCGTCCCACTGGAGTCCGAGCAGAAACTTCTGAGCGGCCTTGATCTGCTGGTCGTATTTTCCGTCGTGATTCGCTTCGACCAGAGCCATCAGCGTGATGCCGGTCTCGTAGTTCCTGTGCCTGGAATCGGGGTGATAGATTCCACCGTCCTTCTGCGTGTACTGCATCAGGAAGTCGAGCCCCTTCTGCACGGCGGGTTCGGTCGGCGACATGCCCGATTCGAGCAGCGAATTCACGGCCAGAGCGGTGATGCCGAGCACCTTCGGATTGCTCCAGCTGCCATCGTCGTTCTGGCTGTTCACCAGATACTTCTGGCCGGCGGTTTTCATTTCCTGAAGTCGGTCGGCATTGGGGCCAAGTCGGTACGTCTGCTGGGCCAGACTCACACTGCAAGCCAGCATGACCAGGGCTCCCGCAGCGAGGCTCGTGCGGATCAGATTCATTGACAGTTCACTTTCATCCAGAGTTTCGATCTCGGCTCCGCCCCGATTATACGCCGTCCCCTCGCCGATTTCGATAGGCCATCGGGACACTTCTGCGGCCTGCCGATCGCATAAATGGCCAGGAATGCGATGAGAGCCAGCCAGTTCTCTGTTATAATGAAACGCCCTACGGGTCCTTCCATCGATGAATGCGGATGGGGTGCCACTGCTGGCTTGCCCAGCAGTGCTTTGATCCTCTTGCGAACGTGATGAACGTTTCGCTGAACTAACCGGAGCCATCGGACTCATGACCGACCTCTTTTCCACGAATGATCCCACAAAATCCCGCCTCGCCCGCCGAGAGTTTCTGCAGGCGCTCGCTGCGATGAGTGCGGCCGGCTGGATGGCGGGGGAACCGCGATCGCTGCAGGCGGAAGAACCGATCGAGCAGCCCGAGCCGACCGCCGATGCCTGCATTCTGCTGTGGATGGCCGGAGGCATGGCGGCTCCTGAGACGTTCGATCCGAAGCGATACATCCCCTACGAAGTCGGCATGCCGGTCAACGACATGCTCAGCACCTTCCCGGCAATCGACACTCCGGTGGATGGGCTGCAGATCACCGCCGGCCTGCCCGAAATCGCGAAGGTGATGGATCGGGCGACGCTCATCCGCTCGGCAGTGCAGCCCGATCTCGGCAGCATTCTTCACTCGCGACACCAGTTTCACTGGCACACCGGTTACGTGCCGCCGCAGACGGTCGCCTGTCCGCATCTCGGGGCGTGGGCCGCGAAGGTTCTTGGCTCGAACAATCCGGTGATGCCGGCGTTCATCAACATTGGCCAGCGGCTCGAAGGGGTCGGGGAAAAGGAAGAGCTCAAGGCCTTCACGACCGGCGGATTCTTCGGCAGCGAGTTCGGCCCGATGAATCTCCCCTACCCGGAAGAAGCGGCTCGTGCCGTGCAGCCGCCGTCGGGGATGACCGGGCAGCGGTTTCAGTCGCGGAATGCTCTGTATCGCGAACTGATCGAGCGGAACCCGCATCGCGAATACGCCAGCGATTACCAGCAGGAATCGCTGCTGCGGTCGATGGACAACGCCTATCGGCTGCTCAGTTCGAAGGACCGGGCCGCGTTCGATATCAATGAGGAACCGAAAGAAAGCCGCGAGATTTACGACACCGGCCGCTTCGGTCGCGGTTGCCTGCTGGCCCGCCGGCTCGTCGAGTCGGGGGCGAAGTTCGTCGAAGTCACGACCGAATACGTCCCCTTCCTGCACTGGGATACGCACAACAGTGGCCACGAAACAGTCGCCCGGCTGCATTCGGAGATCGATCGCCCGATCGCCCAGCTGATTCGCGATCTCGAAGCCCGCAAGATGCTCGATCGCACGCTGGTCATCATCGCTTCGGAGTTCAGCCGCGATGCCCTCATGGAAGGCAAGCCCGGCTCCAATGCGAACGATCAGGCGACGTTCAAGGTCGATAAGATCGAAGAGCCCAAGCATTACGGACTGCATCGCCACTTCACGGGCGGCACCAGTGTGGTGATGTTCGGCGGCGGAATGAAGCAGGGGTTCGTGTACGGCAGGACCGCCGATGAGCGGCCGCTGGTGGCGGTTGAGAACCCCGTTTCGGTGATGGATCTGCACGCGACCATCATGACGGCGCTCGGCATCTCCCCGAAGACGGCCTACCTCACCGAGGGGCGTCCGTTCTACGTAACACAGGATGGCCACGGGCAGCCGGTGAAGGAGCTGTTCGCAAAAACGCCTGCGTCTGTATAATCGCGGCGTCTCCGTTTCGTGACCTGCAGAAAAGACCGCCCGCGTGAATCCCCGTGACATCGATGACGTCCTCTCCGGACGCCGCCAGGATCTTGCCGCGCGGGGACTGCGACTCGCCACCACACTGGCCGAGCCGGTCTACTGGAGCGGACTCCAGCTGCATCGGTCCCGCTATCGGCTCGGCTTCAAAAAGACGCATCGCGTCTCGCGGCCGGTCATCAGCATCGGCAACCTGACCACGGGCGGCACCGGCAAGACCCCCTTCACCGCACTGCTGGTGAAGCAGCTGCAGAATCTCGGACGCACGCCGGGCATCGCGAGCCGCGGCTACAAATCGCTGGAGAACGACACCGAACCAGCCACCGGCAACGATGAAAAACTCGTCCTCGATCAGATGTGTCCCGGCGTGCCACACATTCAGAACCGCAACCGCGTCGCCGCCGCCGAGCAGCTGATCGAACAGGGCTGCGACTGCATTCTCCTCGACGACGGCTTCCAGCACCGCCGGCTGCAGCGCGATCTCGACATCGTTCTCATCGACGCTGTGAACCCGTTCGGCCACAACCATCTGCTCCCCCGCGGTCTGTTGCGGGAACCACTCTCGGCTCTCAAACGCGCCAGCCTGATCGTCCTCACCCGAGTGGACCAGGTCGACCGCCCGGCTCTGGACGCGATCACCAGAACGATCCGCCGCCACACCCAGGTGCCGATCATCGAAGTCCGCTTCGCGCCCACGTCCTGGCTCTCAACAACCGGCGCGATCACCCCGCTTGAAAGCCACCCGGGCCCAGCCGCCATGTTCTGCGGCATCGGCAACCCCACCGGCTTCACCGCGACGCTGAAACAGTGCGGAATCACCATCCCGGAAGGAGCCACGAAAATCTTCCCGGACCATCACCACTACACGCGCGAGGATTTCGAAGGGCTCTCCACCCTCGCCACACAGAAAGCCAACGGCCAGCTGGTGACAACGCTGAAAGACCTCGTCAAAATCCGAGAGCTGGTATCGGTAGAGATCGACTGTCGAGCGATGCTGATTGAAGCGATGGTTACGCGTGGTGAAGACGACCTGCATCGTCTCCTCAATCATGTTCCCCAGCCGTAGGTCAGGCACTGCCTGACGACCAACTAACGTTGCTCGAAACATCCCCGTCAGGCGGTGCCTGACCTATTTCACTGGTGGATCCCATGTCCAAAATCGTAATTTACCTGGACGAACAAGCCTGTCGTGCTGAGGCACTTCTTCGAATTCAAAAGGTGACAAAGAAGAGCCTGAGTGAAATTCGTTCGTCATTGGTAAACGGCAATCCCATCGTCGAGATTGTTCTCTTCAAAGGTGATTACGATTCACATGCGTTTATGCTCCGGTCCTTTCTCTCGCTGGTGGACGAAATGTCTCTCCAGGCGAGAATCTACGAACTTCCGGAAGGTGCGAACCCCACAAACGGTGCCTACTCAGAGGATCTCGAAATTACTCCAGTGATTCTCAAGAACATCTTGTCGGCTGCGGATAGAGAGATTGATCGCCAACTCGGCGAATAGCCCGATTTCAAAAGGCTTGAAGATTGCTTTGGACCCTCACTCCCCCGATTCCCGAATGATCCGATCATAAGCCACCCGGGCGTGGTCGTAGGCTGCTTTGGCAGCGGGGCGTTCGGTTTCGTGGATCAGGTTTTGTTTGGAGTCCCAGCAGACGTCGACGGCTCGGCGGCACCATTTGGCTGACTTTTTGTTCGCGCGGATCGGGCGGTCGGCGATTTCGACGAAGATCGGGTTTGTGTGAGCCGACGGGAAGATGCGGAGGGCGACCCAGCTCGATTGTTGCAGCGGGACGTCGAATTCGACCGTTTCGAGATTCCCGTCCGCTTCGATCATTTTCCGGGCGACCGCTTCGCCGTTCACCACGAGTTCGACCGGAACCTGCCGCGTGTTGCCGCTGCGGGCGCGTTCGATGTGCCAGTACGGCTTCTGATCGAGCCGTCGCTGACGGATGTCTTCGCGGGGCTCTTCCTCCAGCAGGGCGGCAACCTCGGCGGAGACTTTGACCGACTGAGCCGCTTCGAGATTCAGCTGGCTGATCGCTCCGTCCGAACCGGGCTCGCCGACCGCGACATCGTTCACGCGGAAGTTCATCAGGTGGCTCATGCCGTCGCCGCAATAACTGCGACCCGCCTTCACGCCCTGCATCCAGTTGTCGAAGGAGAGCGGCTCGTCGTCATCGAGCTTGACGTAGATGCGTCCCAGGCCGACGCGATCGCCGTAGATGCAGGGGAAGTCGGTTTCACCACTGATGCGGGCCCGGTAGCCGCAGTTGAGCGTGTGATACCAGATATTCAATTCCCAGACAGCCGGGGTGTCGACCGCCGAGATGAAATCGCAGGCGTCGTGCGTAACGGTCACAATGTATTCGTTCGCCCCGATCCCATCGAAGGGGGGCATCGCGTAATCGGGCAGCTTGTCGGCGGCTCGGCCGGAGGAGGCGAGCGCCGACTGACGCGTGATCGGAATCCGCTGTCCGTTCGGGCCGTAGTCGGGGAGAATCAGCCCCCAGCCACTGTGCGAATACCCGACAACTCCCCCCTGCTGCTGGCCCCACTTCAGCACCGGCAGCGTCCAGCTCGGCCATTGCTCGATGCGGGTCGTGCCGGGGTAGTCGTCCTCTTTCAGTCGCAGCAGACAGAGGTGTCCGGCGTGCGAGGAGGGAAACCCGCTGACTTCGACATCGTACCGCATCAGATAATTCGGCCGGGAAAGCTCCGACGGCTTGCCTTCGAAGTGCTGCTTCTGCGTGTACCAGCACGGCCCCCAGCTGAGGACACAACCGACGTTGAGATCCTCCCCCAGAATGTGCCGCATCATGTCGACCGGCATCACCCCTTCGGTTGGACTGTCGTAATGGGCACACCCGGCGGCATGCACGTGATGATCGCCGGAGTACCAGTGCCGTGCAGCCGGATGAATCCACCGCTCCAGCTCGAAGCGAGCCGTCTGCTCGGGCTGATCCTCCGCGACCGTCAACTTCCGCTGCTGCACGCGATACTCGGGCCCGCGCGTCACTTTGATATCGTACTCCCCCGGCGGCAGAAAGACGTGTTCGCCTTCCTCGCGGTAGATCTGATTGTGAAAGAAGAAATCGGGAGCCAGCCTGCGAGCCGGGTTCGGGTAGACGCGGCCCAGGGCATCGTAGATTTCAAAAGCCGCCATCGTCGGTTCGCCATCGACATCGCGAACTTCGAACGTCACCTTCACGGCTGGCTGGCACTGAAAGAGAATCGGCACCTCGCCGCGAAAGCCGAGATCCTGCGTTCCCTGCCCGACATGAAAGCTGAGCGTCGCTTCCCGCGGCCCGGCGTCGCGGCTGTAGAGTTGAAGAATGCGATACTCCAGCCCGAGCCCCGACAGTCGCGGCTTGAGCGGCTGTTTGGCGAACAGAGCCACGTCGAGGAATCTCAGCTGAGCCTCGGCAGCCGTAACGAGGTCGGCTTCCTTCTGCGGACTCTGCCGGGCTCCGTGGCCTTTCTGATAGACCGGCTGCGCCTGCGGGCTTTCGACGATGAGGCTCGGGTTGATGCCGGCTTCGTTGTGCACCTTCACCAGAAACGTCCGCCAGCCCTGTTGAACCAGCTCTTTCTTTGCCGGCCCTTCCTGCACTTTGACCCGACTTTCCGGATTGATGTGCACGGCGGCAATGCAGTACGGATCGAGCAGATCTTCAACCTGCCGGGCGGTTTCCAGATCGGAAAGATCACTGGCGAGCACCTTCCGCAACTTCGCCTCATCGGCCGGCTTCAGCGGAGCCCCGACATACGTCAACGCATCGAGCAGCCGCTCCGTCGCCGCCACCAAAGGCTGACGAGCCACACTCCCCACCCGAGGCAAACTCTCCTCGGCCAGGAGTGTCGGTTGCAACGCAGGAGCCAGAAACAAAGCGGCCAGACAGGCCACGAGCAGCAACGGACGGGGGGAACCGATCATGATATCTTCCCTCAACAGGCACGAAGAAGCCAAACGCCATCCACACGCATCAGAAGGATGTTATACGACGTTCGGGTGGTCGGTCACAAGCGGCGGAGGATGGTAAGACGTGGGATGAGGTCATCGCTTCCGAAGGTTCGGCTTCCTAACGTCGTGTCGCGAAATGATCCCGCCTGACGCGAACAATCATCCCGGCGACGGCCAGGACGGTGATCTGCCAGTAAGCCGTCTGCACAAACCCAAATGGCAGACCCGGATTCCCGAATGGCAGATAGAACGAGCGACAGGCCATCCCGAAACCGATTCCCGCAATGGTGATCGATCCGACAAACAGAACGAGATCATCGACGGCTGATCCTCGCCCGCTCGCGCAGACAGTCGCAGCCGCAGTGGCCAGATACGGGAAGAGAAGCCCGCCCAATACGAAGAGGTAGGGCCCCAGCGTTCTGCGGTCCGGCCACGGCGACTTCAGAACGAAAACGGAGATTGTCGCCGGTAACGCAGCCAGCGCGAGAATCACACTGACATTGCGAACCCTGTGATGCTTCATAATTCTGGCCGACTGCAGCCGAAAGGAATCACCGCTGCAACTTGTAGACACAAAACATCCCAACAACCTCACCAGCCTGGGCAGTTCCCAAGGCCCCCCAAACTCCATACGGACTCGGCTCGGTCGCACAGCCGGCAGCAATATCGCCACCCGCTTGCCGCAAAATGAGAATGGACGCATCATGGACAGAAGTCCGTCAATGGGCCACTGCTTGTTGCTCCGCAACCCGGAGATAAACCTCCGGGCCATCCCGCGGTCTGATATTCCAGAGGTTAATGCCATCACTGGTGGCAAGCCTGTTCAGTTTGTGAATGGTCGCCCGGTCTTCACGCCTTGGTCGAAGGGGCAGATCAAATTCAAGCCGGGACAGCTTGATGGCTCACAAGCTGATTTCAATGCAGTGTATGACTACATTGCCAAGCAAAAGGGCTTGTCGAGTCGAAATGCCGCTAAGAACTATCTGCGAGATGCTGGCCTCACTCCTCACCACTTGGACAACACAACAATCCAGTTGATCCCGTCCGATCTTCATGGAAACATTCCACACATCGGTTCGGCGTCGGACCTTCGAGGAGGATTCTAAAATGGCTTTCGACAAACTTTCACGACTTGGGCCACGATTGCTTGGTGAGAAGTCCAGCGACTCAGAAGGTGCAATCAAATCAGCGGAGCAAGTTCTACCGATTTCGGACAGCTATCGAGAGATGCTGCTGACATTTGGAGGTGCAGTTGTCTTCGACAATGGGGCGAAGTTTGCATCAGATGAGAAGTCGCCTCTGAATGACAAAGATGGCTACCAGAGCCTTGAAGTTCTTTATGGCTTGGGCAATGGAAAGAACAGAATTGAGCAGAAAGCTGCACAATATGCTGGTGAACTGCCAACCTCATTTGTGCCCATTGGTGAATCGTCGGGTGGGAACTTGATCTGCGTTGATGGTGATGGAGCCGTTCATCTGTGGGACCATGAAAGCCAACGAGGTGAAGGGACATGGCGGATTGCAGCTTCCATTGACGAATTCGTGAATCGGCTTGAACCGGATGATTCGGAAATCGGCAGCACCGAAGGAATCATCGAATCGGAATCATTCCTTGACTTCTAGTTCTTCGGCTTCTGCATCACGATCTTCGCAGGCTGTGCCGGTTTGAAGGGTTGCAGCTTGGCCGGTTGAGCAGGCTTCCACGGCTTGAACACCGGCACGCCTGTTGGCGGCGGCTTGGGCTTCTTGCTCAAGCTCTTGTTGACCGCTGAATCCCGTGGCAGCGGGTTCGCTGGTGACATTCCTTTGAGCCTGCCACCAGCGTTGAGCAATAAGCCTTCCAGTTGCTGCCGCTCTGTCAGCCATTCGTGAAAGCGCTACTGCCAATATCTATGGTGATATTGGTGGCTTTCCCGTGCGTGCGTGAGCGGATGCGGTGGCATAAAGAAGAAGCAATCAGTGAAGCCGATGCAGGAACTGGGGCAACCACCTCTCGCGCCAACTTTTTCGTCTTGAGTAGTTGGAGTGATCGGTTGTTATATCCTTGGCCACAGAACGGGCTCAAAACTCTCCAACGACTTCCCCAGCCTGGGCTGTTCCCAGGACTCCCCAGACTCCATACGGACTCGGCTCGGTCGCACAGCCGGCAGCAATATCGCCACCCGCTTGCCGCGAATTGAGAATGGACGCATCATGGACAGAAGTCCGTCAATGGGCGACTGCTTGTTGCTCCGCAACCCGGAGATAAACCTCCGGGCCATCCCGCCGGAACCGTCAGCGACTTGTTGCCTATTGATTTGTTTACTGGAAGATAGTGACATGACTACATTCCGAGCGATTGACTTTAGAGATAGAAAGCGTGACCCCAAGTGGGAGCGAGAATTGTCTGATTGGCTTCGGCAGCAGCCAGAGAGCCGTAGAGTCGAGTTCTTGCTGGAATTGGTGAACTACCAAGTTCTTGTAGCTCTTCAACTCGCAAGCCAGACACTGGAATCACGTAAATCGCTCGTTGAGCTACTAGAATATGCGGTGACGACAAGCGACGCTTCATCCATCAGATACTGGCTTGAGTCGTTGGTTCCTCGTCTCGGATTTCGTCGGTCGTCTGATGTCCTTTTGCGTCTGGCAAGTTCCTATCCCGAGGGTGTTGATAAAGCGTTTTATTGGATGCCTCGATTTGCGTCATCGGAAAAGGACCAAGAGAAGCTTCAAGAGCTGCGTTGCATTCTGGAGTCGAACCAAGATGACTCGGATGCGTAAGAGATGAATGTAAGTTGGGCTTGTTGTCGGAATCACCCTGCCGTTGGCTTCTGCATCACGATCTTCGCAGGCTCAGCCGGTTTGAATGGCTGGAGCTTGGCCGGTTGAGCAGGCTTCCACGGCTGGAACACCGGCACGCCTGACGGCGGTTGCTTTGGCTTTTTGCTCAAGCTCTTGTTGACCGCTGAATCCTTCGGCAACGGATTCATCTTCGCCAGCCGGATCACTGCATTCTTGTCATTGAGCCAAAGCCCTTCGCATTGCCGCCGCTCTCGCTCTGCCAGCCATTCGTGAAACGTCTTCATGCTGGTATCTACGCCGCTCGCTGACGGCTTTCCCGAACGCGCGTGAGCGTTTGGCTTCTGCATAAAGAAGAAGAACCTGGCGAAGCGTATGCAGGGGCGGCCAACTCTCGCGACAGCTTTTACGTCTTGAGTAGACAGAGTGATCGGTTGTTACATCCTTGGCCACAGAACGGGCTCAAAACTCTCCAACGACCTCCCCGGCCTGGGCAGTTCCCAGGGCTCCCCAAACTCCGTACGGACTCGGCTCGGTCGCACAGCCGGCAGCAATATCGCCACCCGCTTGCCGCGAATTGAGAATGGACGCATCATGGACAGAAATCCGTCCATGGGCCACTGCCTGTTGCTGCGCAACCCGGAGATAAACCTCCGGGCCATCCCGCGAAACTTCTTTGGAATTAGCCGGTAAGAACTATGTCGAACGCACAAATAGACGAAATGTATGACGCAATTTATGACAGTGATTGCGAAAAGATCGATGCCTTAGTTGGTGCCGGTCTGAGCGTGGATACGAGAGTTGAAGGTGACCAATGGAATTTCTTACACATGGCTTTGGTATCTGTCACGATTCCTCCCGATCCGAATGTGGTGCGGCATCTAATTGGCCTTGGCGTTGATGTGAACGCACGAGACAGGAAAATGTGGACGCCATTGCATTTTGCAGTTCGCACGAAGAACTGCACCGTCGTCAAAATGTTGGTCGAAGCTGGGGCAGAGATTGACTCTGTGAATGACGAGGGGATCACCCCACTTCATCAGTGTCTTCTTGAGCAGTCATGCAATCTTGATGTGGTTGAGATGTTGTTGGTTGCGGGGGCTGACCCAGACAATGACCGGGGCGGCGGAACCGTAAGAAACTATGCCAACGCCGTTTCACGTCCAGAGACCGGTGCGATCCTTGAATTGCTTGACAAGTACGCAAAGAAGTGACACATGAGAGGCAAATGAAGTACTTTTACTATGACGCTGCTACTGGCCGTGGCATTCAATCAGCAGCAGCGATAGAAGGCCACGCCGAGGACATTTTGGCAGCTTGGAATGCGCTGTCTCGACGGGCAGGTTCTTTTCTGGGTATTCACTGCCCAACGGGAGCCGCAGTGCAATTCATGTGGGATGATTCGGATTCGACTACCATTGATCTTCCGTCCCCCACAAAAGGTGGATCGATGACGAAAACATCGTCGTTTGAGGAATGCGGCGGCGTCATTACAGATATCTGCGCCGGTGGTGACCCTGAGAGAATACAGGGGCTTGAGTTCGTGAAATGGTAAGCTGGTGCTGTCACACCTTCGGCTTCCGCATCACGATCTTCGCAGGCTGAGCCGGTTTGAATGGTTGCACCTTGGCAGTTTCCGCAGGCTTCCACGGCTTGAACACCGGCACGGCTGCTGGCAATGGCTTGGGCTTCGGCATAAAGAAAAAGAACCGGGCGAAGCCGATGCAGGGGGCGGCCAACTCTCACGACAGCTTCTTCGTCTTGAGGAGATAGAGTGATCGTTACATCCTTGACCACAGAACAGGCTCAAAACTCTCCAACGACCTCACCGGCCTGGGCAGTTCCCAAGGCCCCCCAAACTCCATAGGGACTCGGCTCGGTCGCCGTAAGTGTCGCCGGCGGCAGCGGTGTCGACTGATTCCCTGCGTCAATATTCTCCCCAATAAACCGCACCGCCCCATCCCCCATTAACGCATTGACCCCTCCACGGTGATAACTGGTCGGCGTGTGATAAATCCCGCAGCTTGGGCTATTCGGGGGAAGGTGAGTTGAAACCGTCTCTCCGCCGAATTCAGGTCCGGAAGCCCAGTGACGACCATTCCCGATATCCGAATAGCTCGCCGAGGAAGTCCGGCAGGCTTGCGGGTTCGGTGCAGCGAATTGTCTGAAGGTTCCCAACGGCTCGTCAGGGCCTTGGTACATCACTCGTTCCGACATAAAGAGAGTATTTGATAATCCATCGGTGATATCCCGAAACTTATTGGTGTGGCCGCTGTTTCGTGCAGCAAAAGGTGACCGAGTGGGGACTGAGAGGGAAAGGTAGTCGTCTCCACAACTGAAATGATACGAACGGGGCGGGCCTCCAGATACTGGAGCAGTCACTTCAGTCGCCGGTGGTCCTAACGGGCATGTTGGGCACAGTAGAATTGCTGGAGTGGCGTCCGGATGTGGAAAATTCACATGATAGGCAGGCCCGCCTTGGCCGGGAGCCGATGCGATTTGGTCCCAAAGAGCCTGCTGTTCGAAGAACGGAAGGAGCATTACGATGCCGCTGAGTCGACCATTATTGTCCCATGATCCGTTGTCCGTACCGCCGGCGGCGGGGGGCAGGGTTCGATGCGTCGATTCATAGTTATGAATCGCCAGTCCCAACTGCTTGAGATTGTTCTTGCATTGCATCCGTCGGGCTGCTTCGCGGGCCTGTTGCACAGCCGGCAGCAACAGCGCCACCAGGATCGCGATCACGGCGATCACGACAAGGAGTTCGATAAGCGTGAATCCGCTTCGATCGCGGCGGGAGACTATCTCATGCGGCATGATGGGGAGCAAAAGAAAAGTGGGGTTGTCGGGACGAGAACTTCCGTCCACCTTAGATCGCAGAACGCCCCCTCGCAACTCCCACGGCGGTACGGCACAACCTTAAGCCCGATCTCCCACACCTTGCTTCACATTGAGACTGGACGCATCATGGGCAGAAGTCCGTCCATGGGCAACTGCTTGTTGCTCCGCGACCCGGGAGTGAACTTCCGGGCCATCCCGTCTCTCGCCTGTTTCCTGGCGCTCCGCGACCCAGACGCACGCGTCTGGGTCATCCGTTTTTACGGTTTCAGGATGATCTTGCCGTGGAAGTCGGCTTCGCCCTGTAAGGTCTTGTTCTCCTGGAGTTGATGGGCCAGGGCGGCGTCTTTGAGGGGGAGTTCTTTGCCGATCGGGATGCGGAGCTGGTCCTGTTCGTAGAACTTGTTGATGCGGGTGGCGACCTGCTGCTGTTCTTCCGGGGTGGCATTGAACATGGCGAAGCCGATGAGCCTCAGGTCGTTCACGTAGAAGGGGCCGAGCGGGAACTGCAGCTCGGCTTCGCGACCGGCCATCACAATGACGCGGCCTCGTTTCGCCATGAACGGAATCGTGCGGGCGATATCGGGAGTGCGGAGCGTTTCCCACCAGAAGTCGAGCTTGTTGTGCTCATCGGCCAGTTTCTGCAGCTGGTCGTCGAGGTCGCTGTCGTGATAGTTCAGGACGTGATCGGCTCCGATCGATTTGCAGTATTCGATCTTGTCATCGCTGCCAGCCGTGGTGATGACCGTGGCTCCGATCGCTTTGGCCATCTGCACGACGACCGACCCGACGCCGCCGCTGCCGCCGTTGATGAAGAGGGTTTCCCCCGCTTTCAGCTCGGCATGAAAGGTCAACCCGAGTGCAGCGGTGATGGCAACCAGAGCTCCGGCTGCGGCCTGTTCGGTCGGGACGCCATCGGGAATCGGATAGAGCCAGTCTTCATGCACGGCGGCCAGTTCCGCGAAGGTGCCCTGCTTGCCGAAGAGACCCTGATTGCTGCCCCAGACGCGATCCCCTTCGCGGTAGCGGGTGACGCCGGAGCCGACGGCGGCGACGGTGCCGGCGAGATCGCAGCCGGGGATGTAGGGCATCGGCAGATCCATCGCAATGGCGCCGGCCCGGATGTAGGTGTCGATCGGATTGACGGCGACGGCTTCAACTTTGACGACGACTTCGTTGGCCTGCGGTTCGGGATCGGGCCGGTCGCCGTACTGAATGACTTGAGGATCACCGGTCTGTTCGTAGTAGGCGGCACGCATGATTTCGCTCCTGTTGGCAGGGGTTCTGGAGTGTTGTGTGCTGAGAGCGGGTGAAGAGATGCTGCTTCAGGGACATTTCGATGCTACTGGCAATCAGCGGCCTGTGAAGCAGGGAGCCCGCATTTTCCCGTCACCCTAATCCTCTTCCCGTTGGGACGCGGGGATGCCGATGAGGATCGGCACGTGAAAGACCGATGTTACTCGGGGGATGTCTGTTCGGGTTCGGGTTTGGTGGAGTCGGCGGTCGCTTCGGTCGCCTCCGGAGCGTCATCGGAGGGCGTCTCCGACGTAGCCTCTTTGCGGCTCGAGCCTTTTTTCTTCTTTGGCGGGCGGGGTTCGGCCGGCGGGTCGCCTTCGGCGGAGGCGTCGATCTGCATGTGTTCGAGAATCGTTTCGAGCGTTCGCTGCTCGCGGGCGGGACGCTGTTCTTCGATGAACTCCATCCAGCAGGTGTCGCGGGTGAAGGGGGAGATCATCTGCGTGATGCTGCCGGGCGTGCGGAGAATCTTGCCGGTTTGCGGGCACTTCCACACACGGCGGACATCCAGTTTTGAACGCAGTCCCGGACCTTTCATCGCCTCAACTCCAGTTTCCATCGTAGAAAAAAAGACATCCGACTGGTCAGGATAACCAGCCGGATGCGATTGTGCATTTCAGTTTCCGGGAATTAGACGAGCGGCGTCACGCCCGGCACGGCGATATCGGCAGCCGGCGGCGTTCCCTGGAAGCTGTACTCGGTCGGGCTCAGGTCGAGCTTCGAGTCCCAGGCCTGTTCCCAGGTCACTTCCTTGCCGGTGTAGGCCGACATGCGGGCCATGATGCCCATCAGCGAGCTCTTCACCATGTATTCGGTGTTATTGAGCGCCTTCTGATTGCGGATCGAATCGTACATTGCGACATGCTCGTTGTGATACATGTTGTTGACGTTCTTCCGTTTCCGCCACGGGTTCTCGCCTTCAATCTTGTAGGCCATCAGATCCGCGGTCCCCTTGGTTCCAACCACGAAGTCCTGGAACTCGTTGCTGCAGCCGGCCTGCTGACGGGAGGCGGCCTGATATCTCAGTCCGTTCGGGTAGTAGAAGCAGGCGGAGATGTGATCGAACACGTTGCCGTTCTCATCGCCGGTGCGGGTTTCGCGTCCGCCGGTGGCGAGCACGCGTTCGGGATACTGATCCTGCATCACCCAGGCCATCTTGTCGAGTTCGTGCACGAACTGTTCGGCGAAGAAGTCGGCCGACAGCCAGGTGAAATAGTACCAGTTGCGAATCTGGAATTCGATGTCGGACATTTCCGGTGTGCGGGCCTGTCGCTTGTCGACGCCGGCGTTGTACCGGGTGCTGTAGAGAGCCTGCAGATCGCCGACGGCTCCGTCGTGAATGCGGCCGATGATTTCCTTCATGCCGTCTTCGTAGCGCCAGCAGAGACCGGAGACAAGAGTCAGCCCCTGTTCACGAGCCGACTCGCCGGCTTCCTGAACGCGACGGGCACCGACAGGATCGACGGCAACAGGCTTTTCACAGAAGACGTGCTTGCCAGCTTTGATGGCGGCTTCGAGCTGCTGCGGACGGAATCCCGGAGGAGTTGCCAGCAGGACGATATCGACATCGGAATCGATCACCTTCTGGAAGGAGTCGAAGCCGGTGAAGACGCGATCCGGCGTCACGTCGACGCGATCGGCGTATTCGGTGGCGTTGAGCTGTCGCAGGGCCCGTTCGGCGGGTTCGGGGAAGATGTCGCCAAGAGCGACGATGCGGCAGTGGTCGTCGGCCGACAACGTATCGCGAGCCGCTCCCGTGCCGCGTCCACCGCAGCCGACGAGACCGACTTTGAGCACGTTGTCTTCCGCGGCATAAGCGCGAGACTGAAGTGCGGAGGTTGCCATCAGGCTGGCGAGCGTGCCTGCTGACGAGGTCTTGAGGAAGCTGCGGCGGGAAGCATTGGGATTCGTGGGCATAGTCAGCTCGTCTCCGTCTGGCGGGATAAAGAGGGGTCCGGGAGGCTCGCATGCCGAATGCGCTGCATGTGACATGCAATACCGTTCCGAACAGTGTATCCTGCATTCCCAGTCAAATTCAAAGCCAAACGCGTTTTCCGGGGCTGAAGATGTCTGGACTTGCGTACCGTGTCTGTCGTGCCCACGTTCCATCCCCCCTCGACTGGAGTCGAACCGGCTGAGTCATTCTACTGCCGAGAACTGAGTCCACTTCGGTTGAATGCTTCTCTCCCGCGCAGTTCCGGACCGCTCACCGCGAATGCTTTCGTATGTGGAATATCGAGAGAAGTCGAGCCGTGATTACCGGAGCCGCTTCGGGCATCGGACAGCAACTCGCTTTGCAGCTGGCCGCAAAGAAGGTCCATCTTTGCCTGATCGACGTCCGCTCCGAGCCGCTCGAAGAAACTGCCGAACGTTGCCGGAAAGCGGGCATCTTCGTCCAGACGGTGGCTCAGGATCTGTGTGATCCCGATGCTCCGCAGATCGTCATCGACGCCGTGAAACGGGATCTCGGTGGCGCGGAGATTCTCGTTAACAATGCCGGCATCGCCTACTACGGTCGAACCGAAGACATGTCGATCGAACAGCGGGAACAGCTGCTGACCGTGAACTTCATGGCTCCGGTCCGGTTGACGCATGCCTTCATTCCGTTGCTCCTGGAGAATCGCCGGTCTCATGTCTTGAACATGGCCAGTATGTACGGTCTGTTTCCGACACAGCGGAGCACCATGTATCACGCTTCGAAGTACGGCCTGCTCGGATTCTCGATGGCTCTGCGTGTCGAGTACGCCCGGTATGGCCTGGGCGCCACGGCGATGGCACCCGGATTTGTGCGGACCGAGATGTTCGATTCGATGATGTTACCGGACGGCCGCGAGCAGAAAACGCCGCCCCGCTGGATCACAACCACGCCGGAAAAGGTGGCCCGCAAATCGATCCGGGCGATTCAGAAGAACCGGCGACTCGTTCCGATTACACTCTCGGCTTACGCTGGTTATTATCTCCAGCGGTTTTTGCCAGGCCTGGTCGACCTGGGCTACCATCTTGAACGGCGGAAGCTGCATCCGATTACCCTCGAAGCAGCCGCTCGACCACCCGCCCCGGTGACACCTGAAGAACTGCTGGTGAAGCAGCCGGAATCGACGCCCTGAAGCGAGGGCGATTCCACGCTGCCCGGCGTATTCCATTTTGATCGAAAGACGTTCTCATGAATTCCGATTGCCCCGGTCAGCACCGTCAGCTTCACGATGGTCGCAGCGACGGACTCGTGCCGCTCGAACCGATCAACGTCCAGAAGGCGAACTCGTTCGCCGAACTCCTGAATGCGATGTCGCGAACCGCATTCGGCGGACGTCAGCTCGGGGAAGCCTTCGATGTGCTCAGTGAAATGACCCGCGACAAGAGCTGCAAAGTGGTGATGACCCTCTCCGGGGCCATGACTGTCGCCAAGCAGGGACAGATTTTCTGCGAGCTGATCGATCGCGGCATCGTCGACTGTGTTGTCGCCACGGGGGCGTTGATGGCTCACGGTCTGACCGAATCGATCGGCCTGACCCACTACCGCTACGATCCGACGAAGTCCGATGAAGATCTGTACGAGCAGGGCTACAACCGGATCTACGATACGCTGGAGATGGAGTCGAACCTCAACAACGTCGAGGTCGTTGTCCGCAAGGTACTCAACGATTCGCAGCCTGAAGACGGTGTCTGGTCATCGGCTCGTCTCTGCCGGGCGCTGGGAGCGGAACTTGATCGCCTCGATGAAGGTCCGGGGATTCTTCGCAGTGCGTACCAGCGGAATGTTCCCGTCTTCATTCCGGCCTTTTCCGACAGCGAAATCGGTCTCGATGTTTCCACCTGGGCGATGAAAAACGCGCTTGCGAAAACCGGCAAGGACGTCGCTTCGCTCAACTCCGAAGAAGTGCTCCAGGCGATCGCACCGTTCAACCCCTTCTACGATTTGCAGGAGTACGCCCGCTTCATTCAGGCGAGTGAAACGGTCGGTATCTTCACGATTGGTGGCGGCGTGCCCCGCAACTGGGCTCAACAGGTGGGCCCCTACATCGACATCACCAACGCCCGCGTTGGCACCGACCTGACCGCTCCTCGATTCAAGTACGGCGTTCGCATCTGTCCGGAGCCAGTGCACTGGGGTGGACTGTCCGGCTGCACGTACTCCGAAGGGGTCAGCTGGGGCAAGTTCGTCCCACCTCACGAAGGCGGCCGCTTCGCCGAAGTCTACTGCGACGCCACCGCCGTACTGCCCCTTCTCTCCAAGGGGCTCTTCGAGACCTTCGAGAAGAAGTAGACATTCTGCAGCGACGGCAGGATGCCGCCGCCACGAGTGGAAACTGCGCTCAGCGCCGGGTGCCATGTCCTGTTACCCCTGCACGCGATCCGGATCCATCCAGAACGGTTCCCAGATGTGGCCGTCCGGGTCCTGAAAGCTATGAGCGTACATGAAGCCGTAGTCGCTCGCTTCGCGGAGGGCGGAACCGCCGTTCTCGATCGCGGCATGCACCATGGCATCGACCACGTCGCGGTTCTCGCAACTGATGGCAACGAGCACTTCAGTGGTCTTCGTGGCGTCGGCGATCGCCTTCGGCGTGAAGTCCTTGAGCCGTTCGTGCGACAACAGCATGGCGAAGTTTTCCTCGCTGATCACCATGCAGGCGGCGGAGTCATCCGTGAACTGCGGGTTGAACGAGAAGCCGAGTTTCTCGAAGAAGGCCATCGACGTTTTCAGGTCGCGGACCGGGAGATTGACAAACAATTTGCGAGACATGATCTGCTCCTGAGAGAATGCTGTTGCTACGTGGGAGACGTCGATAAGTGGGCTGTTGTCGTCGACACCGTTACTCGACGAGGGGAATCCAGATTTCCGTTCCGCCCTGTCCGGCTTCTGGATCGTACTCTTCGGTGTAGCGTTCGAAGCAGGGAGCGTCGGTGCTGACATTGAGGCCGGATTCCGGGATCCATTTGCTCCAGATCGTTTCAATCGCCTCGGGCAGTTTGGAGACATGCTCGGTGTGCTCGAAGACCACGTATCGCCGATCGGGCAGTTCGACCGATGCCTGCTCATCAGCCACGTTGGCATTTTTCTCGACGCCAACTCCGGCCAGGTAATCGAACGAGCAGTCCGGCTTCGCATGGAGACAGACTCCATACGCGACCATCCCCTGCTGACCGGGGATCTGGCCAATCGAAGGAGCGAACTGCTGCCAGAGTTGAGGAATCTGATTGCGACTCTCCGCCGTGTATGACTTCTGCAGACCAACGATCTTCAGGTCCCCGCTACGTTCGAATCGCACCGGTCCGAGTCCCATCATCTGGGCCCGCAGCGAGGCCTCCTGTTCACGTGCTTCGGGCGTGAAGACTTCGCCGAAGTCCTCCGCTGTGTAGAAGGAGCGAATCTCCAGGGTGCCGCCCGACTCGTGCGGGTTCGGGCATTTCTTCGCCCACTCAACCGCTTCGTCCATCGATTTGACATTCCAGATCCAGAAGCCGGCGATCAACTCTTTGGTTTCCGCGAACGGGCCGTCGATCACGATGCGCTCTTTCCCGGAGAACTCGATCCGTTTGCCCCGGGAACTGGGGTGCAGCCCTTCCCCAAATTCCATGACGCCGGCATTGACGAGTTCTTCGTTGAAGTTGCCCATCTCAGTCAGCAACTGCTCGCTGGGCATCTCACCGGCTTCCGATTCCGGCGACGCTTTGACAATAACCATAACTTTCATAATTGAGACTCCTTGGAGGCGATGCGTGGAACGGATCGCGAGGCGGGTTTAAAAAGAATATGAAGCTTCGAGATTGCGTCACTGCGAGGATCGTTCGCAGCCGTTCGATGATCGATTGATCAACCGTAAGTGGGATGTTGCGGCCAGCCAGTCGGAGAATCTTCGAAATCTTCCTGCCGCCCGAAGGGCGTTGTATCGAGCAGGCGATAGGAATCGGTCAAACTTTCGCAGCCTCGTCCATAGGTCGAATAGGTGTGATACACCTGCCTATCGAGCTGGAAGAAGACACTTAATCCATGCGTCTCTCCTTCCAGAAACCACGGCTCTGCATCGGCGCGAGTTTCGAGCTCGGCTTCGGTGCGGAAGTTGTACTCGAGCGGAACGACCGTGCGGTCCTGGGTCACGTGAAAGTCGTAGTTGAAATCGCTGCCGAACGATGAGACCCAGCGTCGGTTCCAATCCCGCTCCTTTCGATACGCCTCCAGCTTCTCGAACGGGGCTCGAGAAATCAGCACGAATGCTGTGTCACGTTCGCCCAGCATCGACAAATCCGCCAGAGCGTTCACGAACATCGTGCATCCTGAACAACCCATGTCCCATTCGGGATCGAACATGAAGTGGTAGACAATCAGCTGTCGGTGACCATCGAACAAGTCAATCAGGCTGACCGGCCCCTCGGCTCCCTGGAATGAATATTCCTTCTCCAGAAGGACCATCGGCAACCGTCGCCGACGGGCCGTCACACGGTCGTAATGTTTCGTCAGTTCCTTCTCTTCGACCAGCAATTGTTTGCGACGCTCAAGCCACTGTTCTTGCGAAACGATTTCCGGATGTGCGGTAGCAGACATGATCATTTCCCTTTCAGTTGAACAAATTCGGCTCGCCCAGACGGTTCTACTCGAGTGGATGGGTGACACCAGCGACGAACGACGACGAATAGCAGGACTCCGATCCAGACTGTGCAGAACCCGATCACACTCATTCTCAGATACCACGCTGTTGTAAATGAGATCCCGATCCCTGCCAGTGCAGCCAGCCAGGCGGCGAAACAAACCGGACATTTGGGCACCAACAACAGAAGAGACGCTGGAATCACCATGGACGCCATCATCCGCACCGGAGCAGACACGAAACCGGAGATCACGACTTCGCCGGGGAAACTCATCCATTCGTCTCCGGCATGTCCGGGAGAGCCACGACGGGACGAATCTCGACCGTCCCCTTGCTTGCTGCGGGAATGCGACCAGCGACCTTGATGGCTTCGTCGAGGTTCTCGACATCGATCAGGTAGTAGCCGCCGAGTTGCTCGGTCGTTTCAGCGAATGGCCCATCGGTGATCAGCCGCTTCCCCTCACGGACCCGCAGACTGGTGGCCATCGAAACGGAATGCAGAGGAGCGGCAGCCATGAACTGCCCTTTCTCGGCCAGTTCGTGGCACAGATCGCGAGATTCGGACATACACGCTTCTCGCTCGTCTTCCGTCCATGCATCTTCGGCACCGTAGATTAATAGCATGTATTTCATGAATGGCTTCCTTTAAGGAGTTCTCCGTCGCGGAGATTTCTGCACCGCGGGGGAGGGGAATGTTGTCCACAGCAGTTGATTCTCTCGAACGGCTCTATGATCGGTCAAATGCTGACAGTTAGCGTCCGGGTTCAGGAGCCGAGAGGTTCCGTCCGCTTCACGCGGGCGTTGATGGTTTCATCAGCGGGTCGAATTTCGAACGGCCCCATTCGCACGCCGGGATGCTTCGACATCAATGTGATGGCGTGATTCAGATCCCGAGCTTCGAGAAACAGAATCCCTCCGAGTTGTTCTTTCGTCTCGGCATAGGGGCCATCTTTCACAACGACTCGTCCGTTGTTGACCGTCAACGTGGCGGCTGACTCGCTGCCCTGGAGAGCTTCCCCGTCGAGAAAATGCCCTCCACGTCGAAGTTCCTCGTCGTAGGCGAAGCACTCCTCCATCGCGGCCTGTCGTTCGGACTCCGAAAGTCCCTCATAACGTTCCGCATCGAGGTATCCCAGGCAGACAAATCTCATCGTGTTCTCCAATGCAAGTGTCAGTTTCGTGGCTTCAGGAGTTAGTCGATTCCCGCAGGCGCGATTCGACAGGCCGTTTACAAATTTTCCCAAAATCGACGACCCGTCTCAAAACCTGATCCGGCAATGTGTTCCGGCGTTCTCGGGGGACTTATGGATTGCGTTTACCGGAAATCTGCTAGATTGATAGCAAATCAGGAATCGCGTCCTCCGGAATGGTCCGGACGCCGACGTTGTCGGTTCCTGAGGCTGTCTGAGACGGTTCATGAAAAAAGACCTGAGCGGGTTTGATGAGAACGGAAATCTCAAAAGTGGAAACCACATCGAGACTTTCAAAGATGGATCGGTTTCCGGGGTAGGAGCCTACCTCAACGGAGTGAAGACGGGCGACTGGAAATACTACTACCACAACGGCAACCTCAAGGCGCTCGGCAAGTACGATCGCGGCCAGCTGATCGACGAATGGATCTGGTATCGAGAAAACGGATTGCTGTTGCAGTCCGGGTCATTTGATTCCGCGGGCCGCAAAACCGGACTCTGGCGTCGCTACCACATTAATGGTGTGCTCATGGACGAAGGCCAGTTCCTTGAAGGTCGGAAAGTCGGCGAATGGCGATCCTACGACGCCGACGGTCAGATCCAGAAAGTCACAACGCACAAAGGCCGCACGGGCCCGCAGACCTGAATCTTCGACAGGCGGACACGGGCACTCTATGACTTACTCAACGCGAGCTCATCGAGTCGCTTTTGCAGGAAGCGGCGTTCTGGTTCCTGGCGGGTCAGTTCCAGTCCACGCTGGTAAGAGACCCGGGCTTCCTCCGTCCAGCCGAGACGGCGGCACAAGTCCGCGCGAGCGGCGTGTGCCAGATGATACTGCTGCAGTTCGCCGCCGCTGAGGATCTCGTCGATTAGCCTGACACCAGCTTCCGGGCCATCGCGCATGGCGACCGCCACGGCTCGATTCAGATGCACCACCGGACTCGGCTCCAACTGCAACAGCAGATCGTAGAAAGCGACGATCTGAGGCCAGTCGGTTTCCACGGCGGAACGGGCTTCCGCATGCACGGCCGCGATGGCGGCCTGAATGGTGTAGGCCCCGAAGCGACGCGTGGCCAGCGACTCCTGAACCAGCTGCAGTCCCTCCTGAATCTGCTCGTGATTCCAGAGTGTCCGATCCTGGTCTTCAAGCAGAACGATGTCGCCATCCGAAGTCGTGCGAGCCAGCCGTCGCGATTCTTGAAGCAACAGCAGAGCCAGCAAGCCGCTGGTCTCCGGATCGGGCAACAGGTCTCGCAACAGCCGCGTCAGGCGAATGGCTTCGGCGGAAAGATCCGCTCTCGTGACCGCCTCGCCGGAGGACGCCGAGTAGCCTTCATTGAAGATGAGATAGATCACCGTGAGCACGGCATCGAGCCGCTCGGGCATCTCATCGAGTTCCGGAACTTCATACGGAATCCCGGCATCGCGAATTTTCGACTTCGCCCGCACAATCCGCTGGGCCATCGTCGGGGCGGCGATCAAAAAGGCACTCGCGACTTCTTCGGTCGTCAGTCCGCAAACTTCGCGTAGCGTCAGAGCGATCTGCGTTTCGATGGCGAGCGCCGGATGACAACAGGTGAAGATGAGCCGCAGCCGGTCGTCTTCCACGACGGTCGCTTCCGACTGCCCGCGTTTCTGTTCCTCAGCTTCGAACTTTCGTCCCAGTTCCTGCAGGGAAGCATCGAACCGGCTGCGGCGGCGGATGACGTCGATGCCCTTGAAGCGAGCCGTCGAGACCAGCCAGGCGACCTTGTTCTCCGGGACGCCATCGGTCTCCCAGCGTTCGACAGCCGTGGCGAAGGCATCGTGCATCGCTTCTTCAGCCAGATCGAAGTCTCCCAGGAGTCGCACGAGTGTCGCGAAGACTCGCCGCGACTCCTCCCGGTAGACGGCATCGACAATTGTCTGTGTTGAATTCATCACTTTCGACCAGCCCAAACGGGCTGACCCGCCATTAATAGAAGTTTTCCCCGCTGACTCTACCAGAGACCCCCAGAATATGAACAGAGCGCCACCGGAATGCAGCCGGCGTTCCCCACCAATCCGAGCCGATTGATCTGACCGCCTCCGCACGGCATACTGTCTGCGACTTCATCACTCGATTTTGATCCGTCCCTCAACGGAGGCATATTGTGCAACTTTGCGAAATCCCGCCGGCTCGCAGCGCCCGCCGGCTCTGCTGTCTGGCCCTCCTGGCGATTACGCTCGGAATTCCCCACGTCTCGGAAGCAGCGGACGCCAACTGGCAGCTGAAAGATGGCGACCGTGTTGTTCTGCTCGGCAGCACGTTCATCGAGCGGGAGAACGCTCACGGCGTCGTCGAGATGTCGCTGCGACTGGCCGCTCCAAATGTCGATTTCACCGTCCGAAACCTCGGCTGGTCGGGCGATAATGTGCTTGGTGAGTCTCGCGCTTACTTCGGGCCAGTTCAGGCAGGCTATGCTCATCTGCAGGAGTATATCGGTTTGACGAAGCCAACCGTGCTCATCGTCAGCTACGGACACAACGCCGCCTTTGCCGGGGAAGCCGGACTGACCGAGTTTCTCGGGAACTACTCGAAGCTGCTGAAAGATCTTTCCGCGGACGGTCGTCGCCTTGTCGTCCTCGGCCCGACGCCGCTCGAACCAGTCGTGCAGTCTCCCGAACAGATCGAACAACTCAACAAGAACCGCCGCCTCTACAGCGATTCGATTCGTACACTCTGTGAAAAGCAGAACTGCACCTACGTCGATCTGCTCGAACCGATGCAGACGCTGCGGAACGAGATGGACGTCGACCGCCTCACCGAAAACGGCATTCATCTAAACCGCGACGGCTACATCGCTGTCGGAGAGATTCTTGCCCGATCGCTCGGCACCTCGCTCATTCGAGATGGCGAGCCACTGCTGCGAGACTCGCAGTTCGCCGCCGCTGCCCGACCGGCGTATGAAGCGATCCTCTGGAAGAACGAGCTTTTCTTCCACCGCTTCCGCCCGCAGAACGAAACGTACCTTCGTGGTTTCCGCAAGCACGAACAGGGACAGAACGCGAAAGAGATTCTCGAATTCGACCCGCTGGTTCAGGAACAGGATCAGGCCGTGCAGAAAGCCGCCGATGAACTGATCCGCAACTGGGGGCCGGCGAACTAGGTTTCTTTCCACGCCCCACAAAGCAGGGAACCCGCTTTCCCCGCACCCCGGCCCTTCCCCCGAAGAGGCCAGGGAAGTTTTTGTTTGAACAATTCCTACCGAAATCAACAGGTGACTCATGCACCATTATTTTCTTTCCTGGACCGTGCTGCTGACGACTCTCGTCGCCGCGAGTCCTGTTCTGGCCCAGCGAAGTCTGACCGAAGTTCCCGATACCGATCCGACCAAGGAACAGGCGTCGTTTCAGGTAGCCGAAGGCTTTGAGGTCAACCTCTTTGCTTCCGAGCCGATGATCGCCAAGCCGATTCAGATGAACTGGGATTCCCAGGGACGCCTTTGGGTCGCGACCAGCGAAACGTATCCGCACGTGAAGCCGGGGCAGGATGCCAACGACAAGATCATTCTGCTTGAAGACACCGACGACGATGGCGTCGCCGATAAGTCGACCGTTTTCGCCGATGGCCTGCTGATGCCGACCGCGATTCTCCCCGGCGATGGCGGCGTGTATGTCGGAAACTCGACCGAACTGCTGCATCTGAAGGATACCGATGGCGACGGCAAAGCTGATGAGCGGCGCATCGTTCTCAGCGGGTTCGGCACCGAAGATACGCACCACATTATTCATACGCTCAAACGGGGACCGGCCGGGCATATCTACTTCAACCAGTCGATCTACACGCACAGCCACATCGAAACGCCGTACGGGGTGAAACGCCTGCTCGCCGGCGGAACGTGGAAGTTCGACTCGACATCGCTCGAGCTGGAAGTCTTCTGCCGTGGACTGGTCAACCCCTGGGGACTCGCGTTCGATTCCTACGGACAGGCGTTTGAAACCGACGGAGCCGGCGGCGAGGGGATTCACTACGTCTTCCCGGATGTCGTCATGCTGACCGCGCACAATGCCGAGCGGATCGTCCGTGGACTCAACCCCGGTCAGCCGAAGCATTGCGGCCTCGAAATCCTCGCCGGCGATCACCTGCCGGAAGGCTGGTCGGGTCGCTTTGTGACCAACGATTTCCGGGGCAACCGCATCAACAGCTTCGAGCTTTCGGAATCGGGCAGCGGGTACATTTCGCGTCAGGCCGACAACCTGATGACGTCGAACTACATCTCGTTCCGTCCGGTCGACATTCTCATGGGCCCGGATGGAGCCATCTATGTCGCCGACTGGTACAACCCGATCATTCAGCACGGCGAGGTCGATTTCCGCGATGAACGCCGCGATCACGAACACGGCCGCATCTGGCGGATCTCCGTGAAAGACAACGCGCCGGGGCGTCAACTGCTGCCGGCCGATGCCTCTGTGCCGGAACTGGTCACCATGCTCAACAGCGACCAGAAATGGTATCGCGACATGGCTCGCTATGAACTGTCGAAGGCGGATCGCAACGAAGTCTTCCAGGCCATCGACACGGCTGCCAAATCGAATACCGATCCCGAGGTCGAATCGCAGCTGGCTCTTTCGCGGATGTGGCTGGCCGAAGACTGGTCCGGCACGGAAGAAGCGCTGCGAATGGCCGAGCTGATGCTCACGCACGACGATTACCGGGTGCGCTCGGCTGCGGTTCGCGTCGCCGCTCAATGGACTGACAACCCGCTGGCGGTCGGCATCTTTAAGACCGCGATTGCTGACTCGCATCCGCAGGTGCGTCTGGAAGCCGTGCATGCGTTGCGACATCAGGCGACGCCGACGTCGCTCAAGCTCGCCTCCACGGCTGTGGATCCGGCGAACGATCGCTTTCTGGAGTTCTCCCTCTGGCAGACGTTCCGCACGACTGAAGAGATCTGGCTGCCGCTGTTCGTGGAAGATCCAGGCTTCTTCGGCGACAACCCGCGAACCATTCTCACGATTGCCCAGGCCTCTCGCTCAGCAGCCGTTGTCGCGCCTGTTGTGAAGATGTGGGAACAGGGACAGATCCCCGACAATCTGACGGGCGAAGTGCTGCAGCTCGTTTCCGAACGGGGCAATGTCGGCGAGCTGACCGAACTCTGGAAGCTCGCTCTCGATGAGAACAACCGGCACCGGGCCGCCATTCTGGAAGCCCTCGCACAAACCGCACTCCGGCGGAAAGCCCAGCCGAGTGAATCGCTGACCGAGTTGATTCCCCTGCTCGATGCGAAGGACTCGCAGGTTCGCTGGTTCGCCACACGACTGGCCGGACTCTGGAAGATTGAAACGGCTCGCCCGAATCTCAAGGCGATTGCCGAGAACGAAACCGAGTCGGCGGCTCGGCGGGGGATTGCTCTGCAGTCGCTCGCTCTGCTCGGCGGGACCGACAGCCGCGATTATCTGCTGGCTGTGGCCCGTGGCGAATCGATGCCCAAGCTGCAGGTCGCCGGGATTGAAGCCCTGCTGTCGATGAACGTGAAGCTCGCCGCCGAAGCCGCCGTGGCTGCTCTCAGCGAAGAAGGCTCGGCTGCCCGGGTCGATACGATTCTCGGCCCGCTGCTCCAGCGTCGCGATGGTCCGGGACATCTGGCTCAGGCTCTGAAAGGTGCGAAGTGGCCCGCCGGCGTAGCGACCGCAGCTGTGCGTCGTGCCACCAGTCTGCCGCAGCAGAATCCGGGACTGGTCGCCGCGATTCAGAAAGCGGGAGGCATCGATCCGCTTGAGAAAGAGCTCTCCCCGGAAGAGATGCAGGAACTCGTGCAGGCGATCGTCAAGACGGGCGATGCTCATCGGGGCGAAGAGATTTATCGCCGTGAGAAGCTGCTTTGCATCAAGTGTCACGCCGTAGGCGGCGCGGGCGGCAAGGTTGGTCCCGATCTGTCGAGCATCGGAGCAAGTGCTCCGGTCGACTATCTGGTCGAATCGCTGATCAATCCGAGCAAGAAGATCAAGGAAGGTTACCACTCGATTCAGGTCGTCACGATCGACGGCATCGTCCTGGCCGGCGTGCCCGTGCTGGAGAATCAGGACGAGATTCATCTTCGTGATGCCGAGGGGAAGATTCACGTCGTCCCGACCGAAGATATCGAACTGCGGAAGAACTCGACGGTCTCGCTGATGCCGGCCGATCTGGTCAGCAAGCTCCGCCGCGATGAACTGATCGATCTGGTCCGCTTCCTTTCCGCTCTGGGGAAGACGGGCGAACTGGTCGTCTCGAAGCAGCAGATGGTGCGGACCTGGCAGGTCATCAATCCGGAAGGGAATATCCGCGGGATCAACGACGCGATCCGGCACGCGGGCATTCAGCTGGCCACGACCGACGACAGTCAACTTTCGTGGACCACGCATTACAGCCATGTCGATGGCGGGCTGCGACTGCAGCCGCTGGTGAACATGCGGAATATCGATGGAGCGACGCTGTCGATCGCCCGCTTCGAGATCGATGTCATCCAGCCGGGTGTGATTGGCCTGAAGATCGAGAACCCGACCGGACTGCGGATCTGGATCGACGAGGAGGAAGTCGGCGTGCAGCCGCACCTGCATCCGGAACTGCCCGTCGGCAAGCATCGGGTGACCATCGCCGCAGATCCGGGCGCCCGCAAGAACGCTCCGATCCGAGCCGAGCTGATCGAAGTCCCCGGCTCCCAGGGCCAGGCGACGCTGCTGAACTAACGCTGCTCAAAGGGCCGAAACGCAATGGCCACGCGGACACAGTTGTGTTCGCGTGGCCATTATCATTTTGTACTACTTTGTAAACGAGTGTCGCGTGGACAGACTGGTGAAAACGCAATCCTTTGCGCTTGTCTACAAAAAAATACAGTTTCGGCGATTGCAGAACCGACCCTACATACACATACTTGCATCTCTTGATGAATAAATGCAGCGATTCCAGCTGCCATAGTTGCGCTTTGAGCGCGTTTTCTGCCGGCCATTCCGCCGACGACAGGTTTTTTCTCTTATCCTGAAGGTAACATCATGCTGACGTCTCTTCGAGCGCGACGCACCGCGTTCACACTCATCGAACTACTGGTCGTCATCGCGATCATTGCGATTCTGGTGGCATTGCTTCTGCCGGCCGTTCAGCAGGCTCGCGAAGCCGCTCGCCGCAGCAGCTGCAAGAACAATCTCAAGCAGATGGGATTGGCACTTCACAATTACCATGACACGCATTCCGTCTTTCCTCCCGGCTACGTCCTGCAGGACACCACGGGCGGCGGAACGCCTGATTACAACGGAGAAGGGTCCTCCTGGGGCTGGGGTGCCTTCATCCTTCCTTACATGGAACAGAGCGCTCTGTCGGATGCTCTGGGCATCGGCCCAAATCGGTTGACTCCATCACTGGCTGCGGGCTCGACCTCGCTGGCGTTGATGCAGGAAGGCATCTCCTCGTATCGTTGTCCCTCGGACACCGCTCCGGCGATCAACACTGCCCACCGTCTGCGTCGGGGGCCGGCTGATTTCGTCGATGTTGCCACTAGTAACTATGTCGGGAACAACACAAGTCACAAATGGCACTCCGGTGGCCGTCTGACCGGTTACTCGCGAAGCCAGAGTGGTGCCTGGGCACCGCCAGGAGCGAATCACGATCCGACCGGTATTTTCTGGCGGAACTCGAACATGAAGTTCCGGGATATCACCGACGGTACGAGCAACACGATCGCTCTGGGTGAACGCGCCTGGCAGCTGAACAATCCGGCTGGAACGACCTTCAACTGTAATGCGGGCGTCGCGTTTGGAACCGATCACCGAAACGAGCAGCTGACGATTCGTCAGAACCTGGCTTCAGGAGCTCATCCGATCAACTTTGCTCACGGCTGGTGTGCTTACGTCTTCAGCAGCCGGCATCAGGGTGGAGCTCAGTTTGTTCTCTGCGATGGTTCTGTCCGATTCATTTCCGAGAACATTGATCACACCTACACCGACGCCGGTACAGCGGGATCGTTCAACAATTCGACGTTCGAACAACTTCTGGCCCGCAACGACGGTCAGGTTGTTGGTGAATTCTAAATCAGACCCGAAACCGGTGTGGGAAGAGAGATTCTCTCCCTCACCGGTTGTCTGAGTTATGCTCATAAACTCACACGAAGAGAAAGCCTCTCGAGAATGAAAACGATGTTGCGCAGTCTCTGCGTTCTTTCCACAACACTCATGCTCTGCGGTTGCGGTGGAAGCAGTGACACGCCCGATCTGGGTCGTGTTTCCGGGACCGTTACCGTCGACGGCAAGCCCGCCGATGGTGTAACAGTGCTCTTCACCCCTGCCGATGGAGGCCGCTCTTCAACCGGCCAAACAGATTCCAGCGGTCATTACGAACTCGTCTACAGTTCGTCAGAAATGGGAGCCAAAGTTGGTTCTCACGCAGTCAGCATCAGCCCGGCCAGCGCGATGCCGAACGATGAAAGCGACGATCTGATGAACACCGGCGGATCAGAGATTCCGCAGGAATACCTCGAAGAGAAAAAGCAAGTTGAAGTTAAAGCGGGACCCAACGAGATTGATCTCACCTACCCGTAAGCAACTGATCTACCGGACGTAAACGAACTCCGGGGACAGGCATACGATCCACAACAGGTCCTGAATCGACTCCACGGTTGGTTCAGGGCCTGTTGCATTGAGGAGCAGTTCCCGTTCGGCTGCCGTCGGGTTGCGGGACAGGGCGAACTGATACACGTGCTCGATCAGCCGTTCCGGCTCGCCCTCGTATCGGCTCTGCAAGTCGCGGGCTCCCTGCTCCAGGGCCTGCATCAGCTGTTCGCCGTTGGCCAGATTGATCGCTTCGAGGGTCGTCAACTCCTGGGGACGCGACGTCACGATCTGATCCCGGTTCGGACGCCCCAGCGCGGTCATCAACGCATTGTTGTTGAGCAGAGACGCCCGGGCCTTCAACGGGTCTTCCCCCAGCCGGGCCGCGGCCAGAATGTTCTGCAACCGTTCCCGCGTCCGGTCGGTCCACACGGAAAGAGCCGGCACGACCACAGCCGGTTCGAACGTCCCGGGCAGACCGCCCATGCGTCCTTCCCGAGGCTGGTTCAGTTGCGGATTCCATTGCCAGCTCCCATCGCTGACAATCACCGTTTCCTGCCCCTCCGGTCCGAGCAGCCGGGCTTCGAAATACAGACCCGCCGCATTGGGAGTCGTTCCGGCATTGGTCGCCCGCACAACGATGTCGTTCCGCCCCGGCTTCAGGTTCGACTCGAACACGATCGCGGCCGGTTTCTCCCAGTTGTCGACGCGACTCACTTCGCGGCCATTCACGTAGATGATCGCCGAGTTGTCACACGTCACCGCGGCGACGGCCCGGTTCGGCACGGAGTCGAGCTGAAACGTCTTCCGCAGCATGATCGTTTCCCCAGCAGGCGGCACGCCTCCATTCTGAGCCGAGGCTCCCCAGATCCAGCTCCCCTGCAGGGCAATCTGTTCCCGCTCTTCCTCGGTAATTGCATTCCGAAGCACAGGGGCATCGACCTCGGCCGGCGGGGCATCGGTCAGCTGCCAGACGGCATCGAGAAACTGCTCGGCAGTCAACCGCCGCGCCCTCGGCCCGCGATAGACGTATTCGCCATCTTCGGTTGCCTGAATGACCTCGGTTTGAGACTGATACGCCTGCGAGGTCGTGATGTGCCGCAACAGCTGCTTGAGATCGTAATCGTGCTCGACCAGATAGTTGGCGAGATAATCGAGCAGATCGGCATGCCACGGCTCGGTCTGCATCGCATCGACCGGATGAACCAGCCCGCGTCCCATGAGTTGATGCCAGAGGCGATTGACGATCGTGCGTGTGAACCGCCCGTTGCGGGGGTCGGTCATCAGCTTCGAGAGTTGTTCGAGCCGCTGCTCGCGAGGCAGGGAGGCATCGAGCGAGCCGAGTTCCGGAAAGATCCACCCCGCCGTCGCCTGCTCGCCGGTCGGCTTGTCGCAGCGGTGGATTTCGAGCGGAGCCTCGGCGTAAATCGCGGCCAGGCTGTAGGCCTCTTTCAGCGTCCAGCGATCGATGAAGCTGTCGTGACACGAGGCACACTTCATGTTGATGCCCAGAAACGACTGGGAGATGCTCTGCGAGAACTGAATCTCCAGCGTCTGCCCGGCACTCACTTCGCCCCGCCATTTGATGCCATCAATGAACCCGCGACTCTCGCCCGTCTTCGGGGCAATCAGCTCGCGCACGAACTCATCGTACGGCCGGTTCTCGAGCAGTGCCGAGTAAAGCCAGGTGCTGATCTGCTTCCGCCCGCCGGTGATGAATCCGGTGCCGGTGTAGTCGTTCCGCAGCAGATCGTTCCAGAAGGTCATCCAGTGATCGGCGTAGTCGATCCGCCGTTCCAGTAGATGCTCAATCCAGCGGGTCCGCTTGTCAGGGTTTGAGTCAGCCAGAAATTCGTCCCGTTCCCCAGGTGTCGGAAGGAGGCCGATCAGGTCGAGCGTGCTCCGCCGGAGAAACGTTTCATCATCGATCGGCTCGGGAATCGGCAGCTCCCGTTCAAGCAGCCAGGCATCGATGAAGCGATCAATCGGATGCGTCCGTCCTGCGTGTGCTGCGGGAATTTCCGGATGCCGCGGCAGCAGCGGAGGCTCGTAGGTCGATTCGGCAAAGGTGAACCCCGGCTCCCATTTCAGCCCCTGATCGATCCATTTCCGGATCAGAGCCAGCGATGCGGCCGGAACCCGCGGGTGATCCGGCGGAGGCATCATCAGGTCCTCATCGTCGGAGAGCATTCGCAGGTAGAAGTCGCTGCTGTCGGGATCGCCGGGAATAGCCGCCGCGTTTTCGAGGAACAACGCCCGCGTATTCAGCGAGAAGCCCCCCTTCGCCTGACTGCCGCCGTGACATTCGACGCAATGCGTCTTCAGAATCGGCACGATCTGGTGCGGAAAATCGATCAACTCGTCCGCTGCCGCGGTCGCGAATCCTGAGAAAACCGTCAGCGCGAGTCCGGCTGAGAACAAAAGGGCGTTTTTCGTAGCCATCGGAACGAACCTGTCCGCGAAAAAGTCGTCTGACTGACCGATCGCATCGAGCGATTCGGCGAAGCGTGCCACTGGCTCGGCCAGTGCAGAACCGGCCCGTCAGTTCTGGCCGGACGCATCGAATCCATGCACGAATCCTGATGCGATGCACTCTGTTCTTTTACCGGCAGCATCGAGGAGGACACAACCCTGCCCCGGAATTATCCGTCCGATCGGGAAGATCGTCACCGGGGCCTCCGGAATTTTCCGGAGTCGCTCCACATCATCTGGGGGGAGCGTGAAGAGGAGCTCAAAGTCTTCGCCGTCACTGAGGGCCCGTTCGAGCGGCGTCCTGTCGCTTTCTCCGACCTGGGCAGCCGGGGCGATCGGAATCAGCTCGGCATCAAGCTCGGCTCCAACGCCGCTGGCTCTCAGGATATGTCCCAAGTCCGACGAGATGCCGTCACTGAGGTCGATCAGCGCATGCAGATCGGCATTTTCCCGGAGCCAGATCGCTTCTTGTACGCGGGGGGTGAAGCGAAACTGTTTCTCGGCGAAGCTGCCGCCGAGCGGGCCGGTGACACAGATCGCATCACCCGGCTGGGCTCCGTCGCGTCGGACCGCTTTCCCTTTCGGGACCTGTCCATACAATGTGACGTTGATCGCCAGCCCGCCAGACCAGGTGTTGGTGTCTCCCCCCGCGATGGCAATCTGGAACTCGCGGGCGGAGTCGGCCAGGGCCTGCAGGAGTTCTTCGGCCTGCTGGCGACTCCAGGACCGTGGAAAGACGATGCTGATAAACGCGGCGACCGGGATGGCGGCCATCGCGGCGATGTCCGAGACGTTGACGGCGAGCGCTTTGCGGGCGATGTCCGCAGCCGGGTTGATGCCGGTGCGAAAGTGAACTCCGTCGAGGAGAAGATCTGTCGTCACGACCGACTCGGTGCCGTCGGTTTGAGGAAGAAGGGCGCAATCATCGCCAATTCCAAGATTGACTCTGGCATCTGGTTTCAGCCATGATTTCAATTGATCGATCAGTTCAAATTCCACAAGTTCTCCACTGCTCTCCCCGGACGCCGCGATCTTGTCGCCGGCTCGTCGTTGCCGACCTCACCGCTTCGTCTCAGTCTCTGTAAGTTTGAATCTGCCATGCCCGACTGCGTTCAATTTTCCCGGCCGCTGCTGCTCGCTGCAAGCCTCGTTCTTCTGACAACGGAACTCGCCTCCGCGCAAGGCCCGGGACAGCGGCCTCCCTCGCCCGTCGTCGTGGCCGAAGTCGTCAAGCGGCCCGTTATCACCGGGCAGACCTTCATCGGCACGGTTACCCCGGTCAAGACAGCTTCGGTCGGCAGCGCGGTCGATGGTCGCATCGCCGATTTTCCGGTCAACGAAGGGGACTTCGTCGAGAAGGGACAGCCGCTGGCTCAGTTGCTGACCGCGACGATTACCCTCGAACACGAAGCAGCCGTGCATGAGCTGAACCTGCGGGAAGAAGAACTCAAGGAGCTTGAAAACGGGTCTCGTCCGGAAGAAGTCCGGCGGGCACAGGCGGCGATGGCAGCTGCCAAGGCGTCGCGGGAATATCATCAGAAGAAACGCGACCGAGCCGACGAACTGTATGCCCGCAACGCAATCAACAACGACGAACTCCAGCTCGTGGTCGCCGAACAGATTCAGGCCGAACAGGAATATCTGCAGGCTGTCGAGAATTACGAACTGATCGCAGCCGGCCCGCGACAGGAACAGATCGCTCAGGCCCGGGCTCAGGTCGCCATTCGTCGGGCGATCGCGAATCGACTGGCCGATCAGATTGAAAAGCACACCATCCGGGCTCCGTTCGATGGCTTCATCTCCGCCGAACACACGGAACTCGGCCAGTGGGTCAACCGGGGTGAACTTGTTGCCGATGTCCTCGCGCTCGGCGAGGTCGATGTCGAAAGCTACGTGCCTGAGCAGTACATCACCTACATCCACAAAGGGCAGACCGTCAGCGTCGAAATCCCTGCCCTGCCCGATCAGCTCTTCACCGGCACGGTGGAAGTGATCATTCCCCAGGCCGACACCCGCTCCCGCACTTTCCCGGTGAAGATCCGCGTGACCAATCACATTGAAGACAACGAGCCGTTGATCAAATCGGGCATGATGGCCCGCGTTTATCTGCCCACGGGCAAACGTCAGGAAACGCTGCTCGTGCCGAAGGACGCCGTGGTTCTGGGCGGCCCGCAGAAAATCGTCTACGCCATCACCCCCGGTGAGAAAGAGAAGCCGGCCAGTGTGCGTCCGGTGCCGGTGCAGACCGGTATTGCCGATGGGGCGCTGCTGCAGGTCACCGGCGAACTCAACCCGGGCGATCAGGTGGTCGTGCGAGGCAACGAACGTCTCCGTCCCGGCCAGCCGGTCGCCGTGGGAGAAGTTCTGCCGACCCCGCCGTCTTCGACGGACGGCTCGACGCCCGAGGCTTCGAAGGCCGAGGAACCGAACGCCGGTCAGTAGACGCAACAGATCCCCACGACTTACGAACGACACCAATTCTTTACGGACTAAGCAGACACCATGGCGCTGATTGAAGCTTTTATCCGCAACCCGATCAAAGTGATCGTGGGTGTTCTGCTGACGGCTCTGTTCGGCTTCGTCGCCCTCTCCCGGATGCCGATGCAGCTGACCCCGGAAGTGAATCGTCCCACAATCACCGTAGAAACGAGCTGGCCGGGAGCCAGTCCGCAGGAGATCGAACGGGAAATCGTCGTCGAGCAGGAAGAGTACCTCAAGAGCGTCGAAGGCATCGTCCGGCTGCTCTCTGAAAGTACCGACTCGAAAGGAACGATCACGCTCGAGTTCCAGGTCGGCACGAACATGGACGAAGCTCTGCTCAAGGTCAACTCGCGTCTGCAGCAGGTCCCCGACTATCCCGAAGACGCCGACCAGCCGGTCATCAGCACGTCGAACTCGTCCGACAGCCCGATCGCCTGGTTCATTTTCAGCGTCCGTCAGCCAGCCGATGAAGATCTCGTCGCGTTCCAGCAGAAGCATCCGGAACTGAGCGAAGGGATCCAGCGGGTTCGCGATTCCCACAACGTCGGCCTGGCCATGCTGCGGCTGCGTCAGCTGGCCGAGCAGCATCCGGAAGTCAACGAGCTTCTCCCGCCCGAAGATCTCGACGTCACGAAGCTGCGCCGGTTCGCCGAAGACGAAATCGAAGCCCGCTTCGAGCGTGTGCCCGGTGTCTCCCAGTCGAACGTGATCGGCGGTCTCGAAGAAGAGCTGCAGGTTATTGTCGATCCGGAGAAGCTGGCTTCAAGAAGCCTGACCATCCTCGATATCCGCCGGGTCCTCCGCGGCCAGAACGCCGACATCTCGGCTGGGGATTTCTGGGAAGGCAAACGTCGCTATGTCGTGCGGACGCTCAGTCAGTTCCGCAGCGTGGAAGACGTCGAGAAGCAGCTGCTGGCCGTGCGGGATGGGGCTCCGGTTTACGTTCGCGATGTGGCCGAGGTGCAGCTCGGTTACAAGAAGCCGGATGGACTGGTCCGTCGTTTCGGCGAATCGAGTATCGCCATCAACTGTATTCGCGAAACGGGCGCCAACGTGCTCGACATCATGGACGGCCTGCGGGAAGTGCGAGCCGATCTCGATGAGAACCTGCTCAAACCACGCGGTCTGCAGCTGATTCAGGTGTACGATGAAACCGAGTACATCTACTCCTCCATGAATCTCGTCCAGCAGAACATTTTCGTCGGGGGAGCCCTGACGATGGTGGTGCTGATGCTGTTCCTGCATCTCAACCGCCGCACCCTGATGATGGCTCCCTTCATCCTCGTGAGTGCTCTGGCCGCCGCTTACCTCGATCCGTGGTTCTTTGCGATCACGATGTCGCTGATTCTTCTAGCCGGCTTCTGGTACGCCCGGGGAGCCCTGATCGTCGGACTGGCGATTCCGACCAGTATCATCGGCACCTTCCTCGTACTCGGCTCGCTGGGACGTTCGCTGAACGTGATCAGCCTGGCCGGTCTGGCGTTTGCCGTGGGAATGCTGGTCGATAATGCCGTGGTGGTGCTGGAGAACATTTTTCGGCACGCCCAGATGGGAAAGAGCCGCTTCGAAGCCGCCAAGATCGGCACCTACGAAGTGTGGGGAGCCGTGGTCGCTTCCACGCTGACAACCATTGCCGTGTTCCTGCCGGTTGTCTTCGTGCAGGAAGAAGCCGGACAGCTGTTCCGCGATATCGCGCTGGCAATCAGTTCGGCTGTGGGGCTGTCTCTCATTGTTTCGGTGACGTTGATTTCGACCTCCGCCGCCCGCCTGCTCAAGCAGCAGGAAGAAGGCGACAAGAACGCCGCTCTGCTGGAAGAGCCGGAAAAGACGACCGGCGTGGTTGGACTCATCAATCGCGGCGGAAACCTCTTCACGCAAGTGATCGTCGGCTTCAACCGCTGGCTGCTGAGCAGCAAGCTCCTGCGACTGGCCATGATTCTGCTCATCGTCGGAGCTTCGGTCTTCGGCAGCTGGCTGCTCTGGCCAAAGGTCGATTATCTCCCGAACGGAAATCGCAACCTCGTCTTCGGCATCCTGCTTCCTCCGCCCGGCTACAACCACGAAGAACTGATGCGGATGGGCAAGACCGTCGAGACGGCCCTGCGACCTTACTGGGACGTCGATCCCGACAGCCCGGAAGCCGAGCTGCTCCCCTTCCCCGCCATTGGTGACTTCTTCTTCGTGGCCCGGGGCCGCATGGTCTTCATGGGAATCCGTGCCCACGATCCGTTGCGAGCAGCCGAGTTGATCCCGCTGATTCAGAAAACCGGAATGGGAATTCCCGGCACCTTTGCCGTGGCGAAGCAGTCGAGCCTGTTCGAACAGGGGCTGACCGCCGGCCGGACAATTGAAGTCGATATCATTGGCCCCGATCTGGAGAAACTGATTCCCTTTGGCGGACAGGTTCTGGGGCAGACCATGGAATTGATTCCATCCGTTCAGGCCCGGCCGATTCCCAGCCTCGATTTGTCCAGCCCGGAGATTCATCTGAACCCACGGCTGATGCAGGCCGCGGAACTGGGGCTGACCAGTGAAGATATCGGCTACACCACGAATGCTCTGATAGATGGCGCCTACGCGGGCGACTACTTCCTGGGCGGCGACAAGATCGACCTGACCATCATCGGCGAGGAGCGGAATATTCAGGCGACCCAGGATGTTGCTGCTCTCCCGGTCGCGACTCCCACCGGCGAGCTCGTGCCCCTGTCGACCGTGGCCGATGTCGTGATGAGTAGCGGGCCGGAACAGGTCAACCACCGGGAACGTCAACGGGCGATTACGATCGAAGTCTCTCCGCCGCCCGAGATGGCCCTCGAAGACGCGATGAACATCATCGAAACCAAGATCGTGCAGCCGATGTACGACTCCGGACAACTGGGCGACGGTTATCGCATCAACCTGAGTGGAACGGCCGACCGATTGCGGGAAACGTGGATTTCGCTGCGGTTCAATGTGGCGCTCGCCCTGCTCATCACCTACCTGTTGATGGCCGCTCTGTTCGAGTCGTGGCTCTATCCGTTCGTGATTATTCTTGCCGTTCCGCTGGGAGCGGTCGGTGGAATTCTCGGCTTGAACCTGCTGAATCTGTTTGTCTTCCAGGCCCTCGATGTCCTGACGATGCTCGGCTTCGTCATCCTGATCGGAACGGTGGTCAATAACCCCATTCTGATTGTGCACCAGGCGCTGGAGTTGATCCGTACGGAGAACATGAGCCCGGCTGCCGCGATTCTCGAATCGGTCCGCACCCGTGTCCGTCCGATCTTCATGACCACGACAACGACGGTCCTCGGCCTGTTGCCACTGGTCCTCTTCCCGGGAGCAGGCAGCGAACTTTATCGCGGACTGGGCAGCGTCGTTCTCGGCGGCCTGATCGTCTCGACCTTCGTCACGCTGATCCTCGTGCCAATGCTCTTCAGCCTCACCCTCGAAGCCCGCCAGGCTCTCGTCGGCTTCCTCTACGGAAAGAAGACGCCACCCCCCAGCCGCGAACCAGAACGCGAACTCGTCGAGATGACGTAGAGCAAGAACAAGCGGGTGGCCCCGACCGGAACACGATCGGGTGACGAAGTCACAAGAGGACACATCATGTGTGTTCTCTTCAGCGGACCGGGTGGCGTGTCGAGCAGGTCCTGATGATGGGGCGGATCTCACGGTAACGAGAGTTCTACAGGGTAGCCCCGGTTGCTCCGCTACCGGGGCCGACGCAGTCGGCAAGAGGTTTCAAAGCTCATTGCGTACTGGGCGCGGGTGATAGACCTCTTGTGGCTCCGCCACCCCGGTTGAATCAACGGGGGCTACCCTCAAAGTCATTCGTTCAAAACTCTCCGAGCTGTCGATCCCCATTCCTCGTCACCCAAAGGGTGGCCCGACCGGAACACGGTCGGGTGACGAAGTCACAAGAGGACGCATCCATGTGTGTTCTCTTCAGCGGACCGGGCGGCCTGTGGAGCAAGCCTTGATGTTGGCGCAGCTTCTTGTCGCTGCGCGACCCGGCCGAAATCGGCCGGGCCACCCTGTCACTCTCAGGGTCGATTAAGCGATGATCTCGTGGATCGGTTCGACATGCTCGACACCGACGAGCTTCTGATCGAGCCCGCTGAAGAAGTAGCTGAGCCGGTTGGGATCGAGCCCCATCTGATGCAGAATCGTCGCGTGCAGGTTCTTCACGTGCAGCTCATTCTCCACCGCCCGGGCGCCGAGTTCGTCGGTCTTGCCGTAGGAGATGCCTCCCTTGATGCCGCCGCCGGCCATCCACATGGTAAAGCCGTATGCGTTGTGGTCGCGGCCAGATCCGTTGGCGTACTCGGCGGTCGGCTGCCGCCCGAATTCACCGCCCCAGACGACGAGCGTGGAGTCGAGAAGTCCACGCTGCTTGAGGTCTTTCAGCAGGCCGGCGATTGGCAGATCCGTTTCCCCGGCGTGCAGGTTGTGATTCTTTTCGAGATCGCCATGGGCATCCCAGTTGGCGTCGTTGTGATTTCCACCGGAGTAGACCTGAATGAATCGCACGCCCCGTTCGACCAGCCGGCGGGCCAGCAGGCACTTGCTGCCGAAGTCTTTCGTTTCCGCGCGATCCATGCCGTACATCTGCTGCGTCGATTCCGATTCCTGAGCAAAGTCGACCGCTTCGGGAGCATGGATCTGCATGTTGTAAGCCAGCTCGTAGGACGCGATCCGGGCCGACAGCTCCGACTGATTCGGACGAGCCGCCAGATGCCGGCTGTTGGTCTCGTTGAGCGCATCCAGAATCTCGCGCTGCACCGGTTCAGGCATGCCATCCGGTCGATTCAAATCGAGAATGGGCGGCCCCTGCGAGTTGAGCACAGTGCCCTGATAGCTGGCCGGCATGAATCCGCTGGTCCAGTTCTTGGCTCCACTGATCGGCCCTCCCGTCGGGTCGAGCATGACGACATAACCAGGCAGATTCTTGTTGCTGGTCCCGAGCCCGTAGTTCAGCCAGGAGCCGAGTGTCGGACTGCCGCTGAGAATCTTTCCGGAGTTCATCATCAGCATGGCCGAACCGTGAATTGGCGAATCGGCTGTGAGTGAATGCAGAAACGCGATGTCGTCGACATGCTGGGCAACGTTTGGGAACAGATCGCTGACCCACTTGCCGCACTCGCCGTACTGGTTGAACTTCCAGCGCGGCTCGACAATCCGGCCTTCGTTCTTATGGCCACCGCGGCCGAACGTCTTCACGGCGACGGTCTTGCCATCCATCCCGTTCATCGATGGCTTGTAGTCGAACGTGTCGATGTGACTCGGACCGCCATACATGAAGAGGAAGATGACGTTCTTCGCCTTCGGCGTGTGATGCGGGCCCTGGTTCGGAACGTTCTCGGCAGCATTGGCCGACTTGCCGAAGAAGCCGTCTTCCCCGAGCAGCGACGCCAGCGCGACCGAGCCAAAACCGGCTCCCGCTTCCCACACAAACTCGCGGCGGGTTCGTCCACAGAAATTTCGAGAATTCGACATCATCTTTCCTCGGTTCATTCGTCTCGGGTGCCATGCCCACCCCTGCGTGGGCGTGCAACGCTGTTTGGTTCTCACTCTCGCAACTCGCGGGGGGACAGCCTACATTTCTTCGAACTGTTGATGACTTCGTCAGCTCCGTTCATGTCGCCTTCAGCATGCCCACGCGAGCGTGGGCATGGCACCCCGTTATCGGTTAATCGACGAACAGAAACTCGTTGAGGTTCAACGCATACAGGCAGAAGTATTTCAAGGCGTCCTCTTCAGAGAGGCCGTGTTCGGTTTTCAGTTCTTCGATCAGCTGCAGTCCTTCCGCGATATCCTGTTGCTCCGGCTCGCGCGTCGTGACCAGTTGCAGTCCGCGTGAGACCTGAGCAGAGACATCCTTCCCCGCTTCCTTTCGGAGTCGAGCGGCAAAGTCGTCCGCCAGTTCGTTAAGGAATTCTCCGTTGATCATCGCCAGAGCCTGAGCCGGCTGGATGGTAATAAACCGGGCTTCGCAGGTGACGTCGGTATCGGGGAAATCGAAGCTCGCCAGTTCCGGCGGAATGAGCGACCGTTTGATGAAGATGTAGATGCTCCGCCGGTTTTGTTCGTCTTCAGAAGACTTGCCCCAGCCGTAGCCTGGCTTCGACTGCGTCGAGAGGACTTCCTGCGAGAGTTCCGGATAGAAACTCGGGCCGTGCATCTTGAGATTGAGACCGCCGGTCACGGCGAGCGCCGAATCGCGGATCTCTTCGGCACTGAGACGACGAAGATCGAACCGCCAGAACAGATCGTTGTTCGGATCGGCCTGCCAGCTCGCTTCGACATGCTCGGACGACCGCCGATAGGCATCGGAGGTGACGATCAGTCGATGCAGCGGTTTCATTTTCCAGCCGCCCTCCATGAAGGTCTGGGCCAGCCAGTTCAGGAGCTCGGGATGCGTCGGAGGAGTCCCGAGCAGTCCGAAGTTGTTCGGCGTCCGCACGATGCCGCGGCCGAAGTGATGCTGCCAGATGCGATTGGCCATCACGCGGGCCGTCAGCATGTTGTCTTCATCGGTCATCCATTCCGCCAGAGCGCGTCGCTTCCCGCTGGAGCCGGACGGCGAACTGACACTGAAGGCTTCAGGAGCCCCGTCGCCGAACAGGTCCGGGAACGCCGGCTGAACGACATCGCCCGGCACGTGCGGATTTCCCCGCAGCATAATGCGGGTCGGCTCGACGTCTTTGCGAACCTGAGCGATCGACATCACCGTCTCACGGGGCGGCAACTGTTTCTGCTCCTCGATCAACTCTTTCTCACGAGCCTTCAACTCCTGATATTCGGCCCATCGTGAGCTGTCGAGGTGCTGTTCCAACTTCTTTGCGAGGACGTTCTGCCGACGGTTCCCCTCGGTCGCCCGCTGATCTTCGGCCGACATCTTCACGATGCCTTCCTGTTCGATCGTATGCATCTTGTCCCGCAACTCGCGCAGCTGCCGCTCGTTCTCCGCGTACTTCGCACGCAACGCAGCGGTCGAAACGTCGACCTGGCTGTATTCGTCGGGATTTCGGCGGGTGCCGTAAGGTGTCAGCTCGTCGAGAAAAGCGAGCATGCTGTAATAGTCGGCCTGAGAAATCGGATCGATCTTGTGATCATGACAGCGGGCACAGTTCACCGTCAGCCCGAGCATTCCCTGGCTGATAGTCGTGATGATGCTGTCGAGTTCGTCATACCGGGCCAGCAGCGGATCGGCCGGTTCGTCATCCCAGATGCCGAGACGATAGAAGCCGGCGGCGATCAGCGTCTCGCGCGTCACTTCGTCCAGCTCGTCGCCGGCCAACTGTTCGCGCAAGAATTGATCGTAGGGCTTGTCGCTGTTGAATGCGTCGATGACATAATCGCGGTACTTCCAGGCGTTCGGCTTGGCATTGTCGCGTTCAAAGCTGTTGGTCTCCGCATAACGGACGACATCGAGCCAGTGCCGAGCCCAGCGTTCGCCATACTGCGGGGAAGCCAGCAGCTCGTCGACCCGTTTCTCGTAGGCATCGGGAGCTGGATCGTTCACGAAGGCGTCCACGTCCTCCGGTGTCGGCGGCAGGCCGGTGAGATCGTAATAGAGGCGGCGGATCAGCGTCGCGCGATCGGCCGGAGGAGCCGGCTCAATGCTGGCGTCATTCAGTTTGGCATTAATGAATGCATCGATCGGATGGTCGCTCTTTGATGGCGGCGACACTTTGGCGAGCGGCTGAAAGGCCCAGTGCTGATTGTACTCGGCTCCCTGTTCGATCCACGTGCGGAGGATCCGAACTTCGTCCTCGGTCAGTGGCTCCTGCTCCGGGGGCGGCATCCGCAGGTCAGGATCGGTTTCCGTCACCCGGTAGATGATTTCACTGTTCTCAGCATCCCCCGGAATGATCGGCCGGACGCCTGATTCCGTTTCCGAAGTCGCCGATTCGTAGTCGTGTAGCGCCAGATCGGCTTCCTGAACGGTCGGACCGTGGCAGGCGTAGCAGCGACGGGCGAGCACGGGGCGGACATCGTTCGCGAAGTCGACCGCGCGTTCTTCGGCTGCCTGGACCTCAACCACCATGACCAGCATGAGGACGACAGGCAGCAGAGAGAAGGATGCGCGCAGGTCAGGTCGGCAGAAAGCCATCAGTTATCTGCTCCTGAGAGATTCGAGGAGGGATGAGCGGGGCGGACACGATTCGAGAGTCGCTCAACAAATCGGCAATGTTCGATTTAAGATCTTACGGCAGAAACGGCCCTGAAATCAATGAGATCTCGCCAACTCCTCTTGAGATCTGTTGTCAGGAAGCCGTCGCCACGGTCGTCGATCTGCGGGACCAGCGGCCGCAGGTGACAATTCCGCCAATGAGCCCGCCCAGAAGCGCTATGAATTCTCGGATCAACGCAATGAAGGAATTTTCATGGGGGGCAATCGGAATCTGATCCTCGGTGAGGCCAACCCGCGGGAGGTCTTCCGGACCGACGAAACCGAACCGGACCTTCTGGCCCTCCTCGTTGAATCCGACAAAGCGAATGCGGTCGCTATCCCGAGTTTTGTAGTAGAAGACGCCCTCACTTCGTCCCGAGTCGACAGGCATGAAGACTCCTTCGTAGAAGTCTTCAGCCAGACCATTCACATAGCCCCCAGTGGAGCCTGTGAAGTAGATCGGTACTGCGGTCAGCAGGTGGAAGCCAAAGTTCACCACGAAGAAGCCGAGCCAGAAAGAATGGCGCCAGTTCGAATTCCCCAGCACGCAGGCCAGCGCAATCAGCAGCAGAAGGAGCTGCGAAACGGCGACGATCCCCGCGACATCCTCGGAGGCGATCCCGAGCAGCACATACCCCCCAACGACCACCAGAACGGCGGCTACGACAGCAAGCAGCTTCGGGATCATTCCTCGGCCCTTTCAAGAGCGAACGCGGTCCTCGACCTTCATTCACCCTAAACGGGTTGAGGAATGATTCAATGCGGATCCGAGCCGATCAGTACTCGTTGTCCTCGTCAGCCGAGGCTTCCATCGCCTGGAAGGTGCTCTTGAACTGCTGGCGGATCGTCTTCTCGCGGACTTCCTGCTGGAACTTCGCGATCGCCTCATCGAGCGGGAGCATGCCGATGTCTTTCGACTCGATTCGGTCTCGAATCGACACGGATCGCTGTTCCTGCTCCTTCGGGCCGACGACCAGCATATACGGTATCAATTCCAGCTGAGCATCGCGAATCTTTGCGTTGACTTTGGCGGAGCGAAGATCAGCCGAGACGCGGAAGCCAGCTTTCTTCAGTTCGGCGACCACTTCCTGAGCGTAATCCGAAGTCTTGTCGGTCACCGGAAGCACGCGAATCTGTTCCGGGGCCAGCCAGAGTGGAAACGCTCCGGCGAAATGCTCGATCAGCATGCCGACGAATCGCTCGAGTGATCCGAACGGAGCGCGGTGAATCATCACCGGGCGATGCGGCTTGTTGTCGGCTCCGGTGTATTCGAGTTCGAAGCGTTCCGGCAGGTTGTAGTCGAGCTGAACGGTTCCCAGCTGCCATTCGCGGCCGATCGCGTCACGAACCATGAAGTCGGCCTTCGGTCCGTAGAACGCGGCTTCTCCTTCGCAGGCTTCGAACCGCAGCCCCGATTCCAGGAGCACATTACGGAGACTCGCTTCAGCCTGCTGCCAGTTCTCTTCCGAGCCGACGTACTTGTCGCTCTTCGGATCCCGCAGCGACAGCTGCACGCGGTAATCATCGAGGCCGACACTCTTCAGCACGAACTGGACGAGCTGCAGGGTATTGCGGAATTCGTCTTCGACCTGCTCGGCAGTGCAGAACAGATGGGCGTCGTCCTGAGTGAGACCACGAACGCGGAGCATCCCGTTCAGCTCGCCGGTCTGCTCGTGGCGATAGACGGTGCCGAACTCGGCCAGACGCACGGGGAGATCACGATAGCTGCGTGGCTGCGACTTGTAGATCTCGCAGTGATGCGGACAGTTCATCGGCTTGAGCAGATACCGCTCCTGAGCCTTCTCCCACTTCCGCAGGGCGGCGATCTTCTCATCTTTCGTGGAGGCCCGTTTGTAGTCCTGCTGCTCGTAGCCCATGATCTCGGCCGCCTGCAGCAGAGCCGCTTCGCTCTCCGGCGAGAGTTCATCGTCCTGCAGCTTACGAATGCAGAAATCGATAATCCGGCCGGCGTCGTGACCGAAGATCGGAGCAAACTGCGAATCGCGATAATAGGGGAAGTGGCCGCTGGTTTCGTAGAGTTCGACACGTCCGATGTGCGGCGAGTAAACCGGATCGTAACCGCGGTCGATCAGTTCCTTCTTGATGAACTCTTCAAGAAGCGCGCGAATGGTCGCCCCTTTCGGCAGCCACAGGCAGAGCCCCTGTCCCACTTTGGGATCGATGTGGAACAGCCCGAGCTTCTTGCCGAGTACGCGGTGATCGCGTCGCTTGGCCTCCTCGACCTGTTCCAGATAGTTGTCCTGATCCTGCTTGCTGAACCAGGCGGTTCCGTACAGCCGCTGCAGGGATTTGTTGTCCTTATCGCCCTTCCAGAAAGAACCGGCGATCGACAGCAGCTTGAAGGCCTTGATCTTGCCGGCTCGTGGAATGTGCGGGCCGCGACAGAGATCGACGAATTCGCCCTGGCGATAAAAGCTGAGCGAACCGTGATCGGCCAGGCCGGTCTTCACGTGCTCGACTTTCAGCTCCTGATTCATCTCTTCGCAAAGCTGGACGGCTTCTTCGGGGGAGAGTTCGAATCGCTCGAAGGACTCCCCTTCCTTGATGATCTGCTGCATCTCGGCTTCGATGCGAGGAAAGTCTTCTTCGCTAATTCGCTGCTCGACGTCGAAGTCGTAGTAGTACCCGTGGCCGGTGGTCGGGCCGAAAGCGAGACCAGTGCCCGGGAAGAGACGCATCACCGCTCGCGCCATGATGTGAGCACAGGAATGCCGCAGCACGCCGAGCGATTCCGGATCGCGAGTCGTCAGCAGACGGAACGAAATCTGATCGGGATCTTTGACGAGTTCGGCGATCGGCCGGGCGGCGTCGACAATCGTTCCATTGATCTCGGCTGCGATCACATCATTGGCCAGCCGCTCAGAAATTCCGCGGGCGATGTCCAGTGATGTGGTCTGATCGCTGTGCTCCTGAGTAGTCCCATCCGGAAGAGTGATCTTGATCATTGCTTTTCGAATCATGCTGAAAAAATGAAGAGTCGCGGGCGGAGGGCGGCTCTTCACCAGGGGGCTGAAAACAGTTCGCGGCAGGGTAGCACAATTTGCGAAACGACGCACGTATTATCAGTGTGACAGTCGGACCGGACTCCGGTTCCCTGATTCCATAAAAAAAGCCGGGGATTTAACCCCGGCTCGTTTTCTGCTCTGCGGAAAAACTACTCGTCTTCGCCGCCTTCGACATCCTGGGGAACATCGTTGATGTTCGACGTGATTGACCGGTTGACCGTCTCGACGCTTTCGTCGAGGAAGCTTTCCATCGGTTCGTCTTCGAAGGTCGCCTTCGACAGAATGAAGTCGACGGCCTTACGCTCACGAATCTGAGCTTCGAGATTCTCGATCATTCCCGACTTGATCAGGCGGGCACGCAGCTTACGCGGGCTTTCACCCTGCTGCATGGCCATGTAGGTGATTTCCATCGAGATGTCTTCGTTGGTGCACTCGATGTCTTCTTTGGTCCCGATGCGATCCAGAACGAAGTGTTCCTTCAGAGCCTGCTGAGTGACCGAGAGGCTCTGCTGACGCAACTGGTTCTCGCGAGCCATGATCTGCTGACGAGAGAAGCCGGCCTGCTGCATTTCGAGGATTTCGCGACGCAGAGCGTTGTCAACGTGCTTGCGAACCAGACCTTCCGGAAGATCCCAGGAAGCCGACTCAGTGATCTTTTCCAGCACCTGCTCGCGGGTCTTCTGACGCTGCTCGTAGGAAACCTGACGGGTCAGCGAATCCTTCAGCAGTTCGTCCAGCTTTTCTTTGCTTTCGGCACCAATGCGTTCGAGCATGGCGTCGTCGAGTTCCGGAAGTTCCATCCGTTTGACATCGAGGACGGTGAACTTGGCATGGACGGTTTCGTCCCGCATTTCGACGTCGGTTGCTTCGCGGGAGATCTTCAGATCAATCTCGCGGACGTCGTCGGCTTTGGCACCGACCATTAGTTCTTCAAAGCCATCGACTTCGGCGTCCCAGAAGCTGAGCTTCGGACGTACGCGAAGGGTGATCTCATCAAACTCGCGGATCACTTCGCCGTTGTGCGTGAATTCGACGTTGCAGACGACGTAATCACCCGCTTCGACGGCTCCATCGTAAGGAACGACCTGACCGAAGCCGGCGAGATATCGTTCGCGAGCCTGAGCGACGTCTTCCTCGCTGATCTCACGGACCGGGCGACGAATGGTGACATTGCTGTATTCAGGCAGCTCGAAAACAGGACGAACTTCGACTTCGAATTCGTAATCGAAGTCACCGGATTCCGGCACTTCGAGATTTTCGACATCGAGTTCCGGCTCGTTGATCGGATCGAGATCATGCTCTTCCGAAACCTGCTCCAGACTCTGCAGGAGCAGCTTCTGCTTCAGCTGATCGGAAATTTCCTTGCGGAAACGCTTCGCGAGCAGCTTCTCGGGAACCTTTCCGGCACGGAAACCAGGCACAGCGGTGCCGCGGCTCAGATCTGCAACCGTTTCTTCACGCAATTGCTGAATATCAGCTTCAGAAACCGTGACAGAAATATGTTTCTTGCAGGGCCCTACGTCCTTGATGTCGACCTTCAGGTTCAGCCCAGCGTTCTCTTCAGCTACTGCTACGTCTTCCGCCACGACCGACAACTCCCGTTCCTTGCCTGTACTGCTGCCCGCAATGTTGAGCAGTCCCATGAAGCCAATAAAAAAGAGCGGGTGAAGGGATTCGAACCCTCGACAGCCACGTTGGCAACGTGGCGCTCTACCACTGAGCTACACCCGCAATGAGATTCAGATTGAGACGCGAGATTATAACGGCGGTCATTTTCATTGCAAAGGATCTGATCGCCTTCGCAAAAAAAATCTTGGCATCGCCAGGGGCCGGGGTGGGCCGTCATCGCAACAAACCGTCACGCGTTGCGTTTCAGCAACACGTTGCTTTTTGAGGTCGATCGCACAATACGTTGCCTGCGAACAGGTTACGACACGCCGCGACGAACTTCCTCCACTGCTGTTGCTTTCTCGCCACATCGGCACAGGGCCGGACCCGGCTTGAGAAAAAGCGATCGCCAAAAATCAGGAAAGTGCGTAACAGCCTACAGAGCAACAGTTTGCAACACGAGCACCCAGAGGCTACGCAGTTTCCCTAAGCGACCCAAGTCCCCAGTGGCACACCCGCTGCTTTTACAGCCTGTCAACACCCTGACACACACAAGTCAAAGCCTTAACCCCCTGGAGACTGCAACAATGACGAACACTCTCAACGCTCTGTACAACGACGAAGCTGGTTTCATCATCTCTGCTGAGCTGGTCCTGGTCGCCACGATCTGTGTCCTCGGCATGGTCGTCGGACTCTCTGAAGTCGCCTTCAACGTCAATCAGGAACTCGAAGACGTCGGAGCCGCCTTTGGCAGCGTGAATCAGAACTTCGCCTACAACGGCACGGCCGGCCACAAGGGCAGCATCGCTGGCAGCACCTACAACGACGAATGGGACCAGTGCGACGACAGCTGCGATGTCACCTGCGACGTTGGACCGACCCCGGAAAGCTACTAATCCGGATCGCTCGCTCGAAGAGAACCGCTAACCCCTGGGCCGCGACAGCCGCATCCGCTGTCCGGCCCGGACCCGGCGAACTCAACCCCGCTCACCACTATTCAAGCACTTTCGAATTCCTGATTTGACAGAGGAGTCCACTCATGAACCTTACAATGGCCCTGTACAACGATGAAGCTGGCTTCATCGTCTCTGCTGAACTCGTCCTGGTGGCAACCATCTGCGTCGTCGGACTGGTTGTCGGACTTTCCGAGATCGCCTGGGGCGTGAACGAAGAAATGGAAGACGTCGGCGCAGCCGTCGGCAGCCTGAACCAGAGCTACGCCTATCAGGGTGCGGCCGGTTGCAAGGGAGCCGTCGCAGGCAGCCACTTCGGCGACGAGTACGACTTCTGCGACAGCCAGTGGAACCTGGCCTGCGATGTCGACCCGACCCCGGAAAGCTACAAGTCCTACGGCTACTAAGATCCCGTGTCGGCTCCGAGGGGAGAGGTTCGATCCCTCCCCTCCTCAGCTCGATACGCCCGGCAACACGCCCCTGAACCAACGACGAGCGGACGATCACTGGCAGAGCCAGTCGCCCCCGAGGCAACGACCACCCTCGCTGAAACAAACACAACGATTAACTGCGGCGGCTTGAAGTGTGTGGTCTCCTGATGCCGCAGAATGCCGACAGGCCCGATGATCCTGGGATCATCGGGCCTGTTTGGCGTTTCAGACAATGCTGGTCAGCAGATTACGGGAAGATAACCGGCTGGTTCGGGAACGGATCTGCTCCCGGGTTGTAGAACGGCGTTCCGGGAACCTGTGGGTTCTGAGGAGGAACGTCGAACGCTGTTGGCACGTTGACGGTACGCCAGCGGTACAGACCGGTGATATCGTTGAATCCGTTGTTATCCGGATCTCCGAAGATCGCGAAGGCGTCGTTGATATTGATCGGGTCGATGGCACCGAAGTCGTTGAAGTCGCTGATCACCGAGCCGAAGAAGTTTCCACCATCAATCGCTCCGTTCTGAGCCATGTCATAGGCTCCGCCACCATCATCCAGGACCAGCGTCGACTCGCCGACACCGGCGACGTCGATCCAGCTCATGGTGAACTGCTGGCCCGGAGCAACCGGTCCGAACTGCGGGTTGTAGGTCAGGGTGATGTTACCCATGTTTACGCCCGTCGCCGTGACTTCCCGACGAACCCCGGTCGGGTAGTCGTCGAAGCCGATGATGCCCCCGTCGTAATCGTTCCCGGTACCACCGATGTTCGGCAGTGTGGTGGCGATTGTCGTAGCCGACGGAGCCGGGTTGGCCAGCACGGTGCCGGTCTGGTAGTCGATCAGATCCAGAGTCGTACGAGTCGCGTTGCGGCGACGGCTGGTTCCCAGCGAGTTCGGCGGATTGAAGAACCGTTCCGGCGACTTGAGGCTGTCGGCGTTGTCGTAGTAAGCCTGTCCGTAACCGGTGACCGTCGGATCGCCATTGGCATCCCGCATCACGTCGAGCTGATCACCACGGTTGTCTTCAAACCGCAGGTAGAGTCGAGCCAGCGGATCCGGGTTGGTCAGCGAGCTGAAGGCCTGGTTCGTGAATCCGGCGGACGCAGGATCCGGCGTCGCCACAAAGGTGGCAATCACAACGTCGATGTTCTGGTTCCCCGACAGGTAGTTCTGACGGATGTCAGCAGTCGTTTCTCCGAAGGTACTCGTGCCGGCCAGGAGCAGCAGACCGTTGCGTTCATCGTCTTCGGCGATCGAGTCATCCCGACCGTTGCCGATGACCGAGTTGCGGACCAGCTGCACATTCAGGTCGTTGATCTGGTTGATCGAACCGGCGTTGTTCTCAACACGAATCCCGTTCGATCCGTTGTTGGAGATCACGCTGGTCGCGGTCGCTCCGTTGTTGAGAGTCGGGTCGATCGTGGTCCGTCCGGCGATGCGGGCGGTCAGAGTACCGTTCTGGCTGTTGAAGATGCGGTAACCGTTTTCTCCGTTGAAGGAAACCACGTTGTCGACGAAGCCGCTGGTGTCGCCGTCAATCAGGCTTCCCAGTCCGTCAACCTGGCCGACGAGCAGCTCACCCACTCCGGAGCGGAACAGGTCAACCCCGTCCCCGCCGTTGTTGGTGATGCGGTTGCGAGCCGCGGTGTCGACCCGGATATCCCCGGCGTCGATGGCTTCGATGTGAACTCCGTCCTCACCACTGTTGTTGATGATGTTGTCGTTCATCTCAGCAACTCGAACTTCACCGAGCAGGTCGGCGAAGATGGTGACCCCGTCTTCTCCACTGTTAGTGATGACGTTCTCGTTAATGGCGACAATCACATCGTCGTCGTTGTCCTGGTCGGTCGTGGTGCTGTTGATGCGAATCCCGTCGCGACCAGAGTTATCGATGTCGTTGTCCACGATACTGACCATCACAGCGGCCGGGTCCCCGAAGCCACCGGCGGAGTCTTCAGCCGAGATGCTGATGCCGTCCACTGCAGCATTCAAGATCGTGTTGCCCTGCCAGGTTCCGGTCAGGATACCGAAGAACTCCGTGCTTCCTTCGATTCCATCGCCGGTCCCGGTGGTGTCGATCGTGTTGTTGAAGATGTTGACGTTCAGGACCGCGTCGCCGGAGGACAGCAGGTCGATGCCGTTAACTCCATTGTCGTTGATCATGTTGCCGTCGCTGGCACCGAGTCCACCGATCAGGAAGTCCTGAACGAAGGTGTTCGGTGGATTGAGGAAGTCGTTGGCACCGCCGAAGGCCCGGATGTCGATGCCGTCTCCGTTGTTGTTATTCAGCATGCTGCTGCGGATCCAGACCGGATCGAGCTGCGATTCAGCTCGGCGGGTGATGCTGATGCCGTCACCGACTCCCGGAGCGTTCCCTGCACCGTTGTTGGTGGAGGTCACGTTCTGGATGAGTGTGCCGAATCCATCTCCGCCAGCTCCATCGATGATGCGAGTCTGATCGGTGATATCAACCATGATGCCCGAGCCAAAGTTGCCGTTGAAGGTCGTGTTCTTGGTCGTGCTGTCTCCGATCCGCAGTTCAGTCAGAATCGCGGTGTCGGTCATGATCAGGCCGAAGCCTTCCCCATTGAAGTTAGCGTCGTCGGTCGCGGTGCCGTTGTCGGAATCGACGTTGCTGCTTGCCGCGAGGTTATCCAGGCGGATCGTTCCGCGAGTCGTATCACTCATCTCGACAGCAAGACCGGCGTCTTCGTTTCCATTCAGCGTACTCGCCACCGGCCGGCTTGCGACCAGGGTGAACTGACTGTTGTCGCTGGCGTCGATGTGGTAACCAATTCCGTCGTTATTGTTGACGGTGTTCCCGAAGAACCAGGAGGTCTCATCGGTCTGGTTTGGTCCGGTCACAATCCCGTTGCGGTAGATCGAGTTGCCTTCGAGCTCGACATTGATACCGCCGAGGGTGTTGTTCGAGATATCGTTGTAGCAGATGATCGCATCAAGGCGATTTCCGTTGTCGAGGGCGATGTTGATCCCGCGACCAATGTTATTGTTGATCTCATTCAGGCTGACCGTGATGTTGTTGTCACCCAGAGCGTTGGAAGCGAACTGAGGATTCAGCAGTCGGATGCCATCTCCGGTGTTGCCCGAGATCTGGTTGTTCTCGATCAGCAGGTTATTCAGGTTGCTGTTTTCCAGCGAGAGGTTGATCCCGTTGCCCGTGGCGGTCGGATCGATCTGCACCAGGCTGGAAACCGGCATCGTGGCGGTTGCATACTGAACCGGTCCAACGTTGTTGTTGAAGGAGCCGACGAGCAGGTTGGACGAGCCGCCGCCCTGAATCGGTGTCGGATCGACATAAACATCCGCAGCGTTCAGGTTGACAATGTAGCCCTGGTCCTGCAGCGAAGCGGCGGTGATTGCCGACAGCTGGTTCGGACCCGGAGTATTCAGGAAGCCGGTCATGAGCTCGCTGTCGAAGATCGACTCACGCCAGTGTCCGTCAGCAGTACCCGGCCCGCCCGTGTTTTCGACGGGCACGCCCGTGTCGGAGACACCGAAGATCGAGTTGTACTGTGCGGTCGCAAGTGCTCCAGTGAAGCGGGTATCGGTCGTCCCGTCGCCACCACTCGGGTTAAGCAGGAGTCCCTGGCGGTTCCAAATGGTGCCGATGCCGAGGACGTGTCCCATTTCGTGGAGGATCACGTCTTCGAGCTGTCCGCTCGATTCAAGGCTGGCGAGGTCAGCAGAATCGAACTCCATCAGGCCCTGGTAAGGCAGATCGGAGCCGGTTCGAAGAGCGGTCGGACCAGCCTGTCCCAGGATGCCGCTCACGCCGTCGATGGCCACACCTTCGGCCGTGATCTGCACGTCGTCGATCAGGCCGACATCCGGCAGGTCGCCGACGATGATCTCAGCCCAGCGATTGGCAGCCGACTGGAAGATCGCCTGCTGACTGGCACTGAGGCCGCCGAGGAAGACAACTTCGATGTTGAACTGGCTGATCGGATTGACAGCCACCAGGTTCCCGTTGCCGGAGATCACGTTGTCCATGATCACGGCGTTGTTCAGGCTTGAGTTGAGCAGCTGGAAATCAATCCCGTTCAGGCCGTTGTTGGCAAACCGGTTGCCGAGGACCCGCAGGTTGTTGATCGGAGCATTCTCTGCACTGAAGTAGACCCCGTTGTCGATGTTCCCGCTCGAGATTGAATTCACGATGTAAAAGTCATCGAGCGTCGTATCAGCGATATCGATGAGAATACCGTTGTCGGCGTTATCTGTGGTCGCGGCATTGAAGATCCCGCTGTTCGAACCGGCGGCAAAGGTGGCACCGCTTCGCAGGTAGATTTCGATACCGTTGCCGTTGGTTGTATCGTCGCCGTCCTGTCCGTTGCGGAGGAACTCGTTGAGCGTGAAGTAGGTCCGCGTGTCCGGATCGGCCGGATCAGCCTGAGTGAAGTCGAAGTCATCCGACGGGCTGCCGATCTGCAGAGCCAGCGAGCTGTTGTTGTCGCCGTGGATCAACATCCCGTTCAGGCCGTTGTCGTTAAACTGGCTCGGCGTCGTCGCGGTCACGTCTCCAGTGACAGGATCGCGTGTCACGCCTCCCATCATCGGGTTCAGCATGGTGACAGTGGCGTTGTTCCGGGCTTCCAGAATGTAACCGTGGCCGAAGTTATTGTTCGACGTGTGCGTGTCCGGCGAAGCCAGAGTCAACACGCTGTTGGCTCCCGTAGCAGCCGTCCGCAGACCGAACTCGTTTCCGAGCGGAGCCGGCGTGGTGGCCATATACGGGTTCTTCGCGGTCGGCAACAGGCCCGGCAGGTAAGGATTGTTGTTCGAGGTATCGTTGTCAGCCAGATAGGCGGAGAAGACGCCGCCATCGATGGCTTCGATGTTGATACCATTCTTGTTACCAACAATATCGTCGGTGTCGCTGACGTCGGTGATGATCGTGCCATTCACCTGCTTATCGCCATTGATGTCCTGGGCGGTGAAGGTGTTCTCCACTTCTCCAGAGTCGTTCAAAGACTGCTGACGATAGTATTCGGCTTCCGACTGGTAGGTGCGGTTGCGAATGATGTGGCGACCCTGGGTGGTGTCTTCCGCGAAGATCCCGGCCCCGGCACTGTTGGCGATCAGATTGATGCCGACGCCGATGTCGTCGCTGGACAGCAGGCCGTCCTTGTCGTTGTCTTCGTTCAGGTCGATGATGCCGTCGCCATCGAGATCTTCACCGATGTCGAGCTTGCCGTTTCCGTTCACGTCTTCGGTGCCGGTGGCGACAATATCGAGCGTGCCATCGTTATCGATGTCTTCGCCGAAGATATTGTAGGTGACGTTGTCTTCCACCTGCATCAGCAGGGCCCCGTCGAACTGAGTGACGGTCATACCGGAGTTCGAGTTGAATCCGTCCCCTTCGACCCGGTTCATCCGCAGGATGCCCGTGCTGTCGCCGAAGTTGGTGATGTTCACCCCGTGGACCGTATCGACGATGAAGTTGCTGTTGATGTTGAAGCCGCTCACTCCGGTGCCCATGGCCGGATCGACCATGTTACCGGTAACGATCCCGTTGTTGAGCATCGTCGGCATGTTCGGGTTCTGGCCGTTGATCACGAAGCCAGAGACTTCGGTCAGCTGATCACAGGCGACCGAGAAGCTGTTGTCGATGGTGACGACAGACAGCGGGCGGTTCGACACGATGGCCGAATCGTTGGTCAGGATCGGACGCGGGTCAGCCAGCGGATCGAAGATTGTGCCGGCGAAATCTTCCGAGCCAGGCAGCCCAAACGTGATTCCGTTGCCGAGTTCGGCCACGTTGGCAGACATCGTATGAGCGGCGTAGCGGAAGACTTCGGATCCGTTGACGTCGAGATCGCGAACCAGCTGACCAGTCGAGGCCAGCAGACGCTGATTTTCGACGATCACGAAGCCGGAGTTCAGGTTGTTGTCGATGAGCGTTCCGTCAGGCGTCGCTCCCGGCTGCACCAGCACGATATGGTACTGAGCCTTCTCTGCTCCGGAGAGAGCGTTCCAGGCTTCGGAGCTGTTGAACGGATTCTCGAAGGAACCGTCGCCATCAGCGAGCACGTTGTCGATTTCGAACGGATCAACGTGAGCCACCTGAATCGGTGAGTCGTCGGTTGGGCAGAGCAGCGGCACGCTGTCGGCGATCGTGTACTGTTTCGTGCTGACGCGGTAGTTACGTTCTTCCGGTCGCAGCATGTAATCGTGGACACGCGGCTGACGCATGTGGCGACGCGACCGTCCGTCCGGCAGATTGAACACGAAGCTGATCTGAGAGCTGGTTCCGAAGATATCGTCGTTGGTGTACCGGAAGTCCATCAGCAGGTCTTCGGTGAGGTTGGCATCGGCGTGAGCCATGAAGCCGATCCCATCCTGGCCGTCGTCGGACGTGTTATAGTACGCCCCGAAGTCCCAGTTGAAACCGAACTGACCGAGCAGCGGAATCGGGCCCCCGATCGAGGCATCCAACTGGTTGAAGGCGACTTCCTTAACCCGCTCGCGTCCGATGAGGACGTTGTTACCACCGAAGAACGGATTGGTATCGAAGGAGGTCCCGATGAAGTCGTTCGTGTCACTGATCAGACGGTTCGCATTCACGCGGGTTCGCCAGTAACGCGAGGTCATCGCCCAGCTGAGTCCCCCCTGCACGTATTGCTTCACGTGGCCGCCGTCGTAGTCGAGCCAGATCGACTGCGAGTACACTCGATCCGCAGCCGAATCGTAGTGCCGGCGTCCGAAACCGAGGTTGAAACCCCCATCGGAGTTGTTGGTCACCATCCCGCGGAGATCCCAGAACAGCAGGCTGTTCTCGTCAATCGCCCGGGGGATGAAGGCGCCGATGTTGGTGTAGCCATCGTCGTAGCCCCAGAGGCCGCCGTTTCGCTGATCCAGGCGATACTGGACCGCGAAGACATCGCCACCCATCTGGTACCCCAGATTCGGAGCGGCGTAGGTCTCCATATAGGCTTGCGACGGAGCAGGCAGTTGCGGTTCCCCGCTGATGATGGCGCGTCCGGTGTCATCCGATCCGATCACATGCGGAATCGGCGGGGGGGCTGTGTTGTCATCCGAGAGTCGCACGCGACCTGACGGATCGACCTCATCTGCCCCGACGGGTAGAACAGGAGCACACAGCGCAAAAGCCGTTGTGAGACAGGCAAGAAAGCGTTTCATGGAGGGCTCCAGCATCATGCTGACTGAATCCTGCTAAGTTCGAGAAATCGTCGTCGGGCTTGCGAGTCGGATTTCGAGAAGAAATACTGTCGTGATAGGTCAATCGTTGTGTGGTGTTGTCCTGGCCTACTGGCGATCACTCGAACCGAGCGCAGACAGGTCGTACCGATTGTGCTGACAATGATGGTTATTCAGAATTTCGGATCATCACGATCGTAAAGTTGAGCAGAATCGATCCAATCCGAATAACTTGACAGGATGTGCAGAGGCTACAAAAACCAAACCAAGCCCCGCAGGCCGGTTAAACCCTCGCCTCACAACGATTTGAGCTTCACTCCCGAGCGAAGGGCTGTCGCGTTCCACATCGCCGGGGAATGATCTTGACACCGATTCCAGTCGCGACGAACTCGCGACTGCTTGCCGACATGCAGGAATTCTGGGAGAGATGGGCCCCCTTGCGTCACTCGTGACCACGGCCCCTGACTTCTCAGCTCATTCAATTAGAGAGGTGCTTCATGTGACGCTGCCCCATGCTCTGGCGGCCGATCCTCATTTTCGAGCTCGCGGCTCGGCAACCCCGCCGCCCGTCGCAGCTCCATCTTCAGCAGGGAGTCGACTTTTGATGACACAGCCCACCCGCCCCGTTCGCTTCGGTCTCCGCGCCGTCGCGATCCTCCTGCTCCTCTTCCCTTTACTGACTCCGGGCCACGCCCGTGCCGAGGAGTCCCCTGCCCCTGAAGCTCCGCTGAAGGCGGCGTTCGCCGAACGGGACATCACGCCCGAAATTGGCATGGAACAACCCGGTGGTTACGGGAAGTCGTACCACCGCACGCTGCACGATCCCTGCAAAGTCCGCATCGGTGTTTTCTCCAGCGGAGAGGGCGAGCAGAAGAATTCCGCCGCGGTCGTCAGTGTCGATGCGCTCATCGTCCGTCGCGCAATGGTCGAAGCGGCTCGCGCGCGAATTGCCGAAGCAACCGGAATCCCCGGAAATCGCGTGCTTGTTCACGCGACCCATTCTCACTCGTCCGGTCCCACCGGGATGATCCTGCCGGGTGAATTTGATCACGCCAGTCAGGAAGTGCAGGATCTGGCTTACGAGAAATCGAGCATGGCCGACGCCAAGTATCTGCAGCACGTCGAAGACCAGATCGTCGACGGCGTGGTCACCGCCTGGAAGCAGATCGGCAATGCCCGCTTTGCTGTCGGACGGGGGCACGAAGATACCGTCGCTCATAACCGCCGCTTTCTGATGAAAGACGGTCGCACGGTTACGCATCCACGTCCCGGCAATCCGGACATCGTGAAAGTCGCCGGTCCGACCGATCCCGAAGTCGGTGTTCTGGCGGTCTGGAATGACGAAGGCGATCTGACCGGCTGCATTGTGAATTACGTCTGTCACGCCACCGCCAGCCCGGGCGGCATCTCGGCCAACTATATTTACTACGTCGAGAAGGTGATCCGCGGCATGTTCGGCGAAGACGTCGTGGTCGTGTTCCTGGCTGGTGCGTCTGGGGATGTGACTCAGGTCGACAATCTGACCAAGACGGTGCCCAAGTCGGGCGAAGCATCCTCGGCTCTGGTCGGGGGACGCATTGGAGCCGAGGCGGTCAAAGTGATCCTCGGCCTCACTCCGGGAACCGATTGCCCGATTGATGGACGTCAGGAAGTGCTCAAGATTCCTCGCCGGGAGCCACGGCCGCAGAACCTCGAACAGGCCAAAGCCCTTGTGAAACAGTCTCCAAGCGATGTCGGCGCAACCGAGTGGACCTTCGCAAAAGAGACCGTGCTGCTGGAAGCCCGGCTGAAGTCGGAACCGATCGCCGACGTGGAAATCCAGGCGATTCAAATCGGTCCCGTCGCGATCGCCACCGTGCCCGCCGAGTATTTCTGCGAGTATGGTCTGCAAATTAAGAAAGGAAGCCCCTTCCCCTTTACCTTTGTGGCTTCGCTGTCGAACGGCTGCGTCGGATATGTCCCGACCGTCTCTGCGTTTGGCGACCAGGGGGGCGGGTACGAAACGCGATTGACCAGCTACAGCAACCTGGAAATCACAGCGGGGGATGAGATGGCCGCCACGGCGATCAAGCTGACACGCGAGATGAAGCCAGGTTCAGTGCCCGGTCCCAAGCCAATGCCCGCCTTCAAGGGCCCGGCCTGGTCCTATGGAGATATCCTGCCGCAGGTCGACTGACCCGAATCTCGCAGCACGAATCCGGCGGTCACGAATTTCACCGCCGCCAATCCCTCAGTAGCTTTCCTGAAACGCCCCGTCGCCGGCCCGGTGACGGGGCGTTTCTTTCTTCGGGGTGTCAATACGAATTCATTCGCCTTGGAATCGTCCCGAATTCGCCCCGATTTCGTGCTCTAAAGCTCCTTCTGACGACCTCCGCATTTGACTTTCCCCGGACTGCGAACCTGCCGAACGCTCTTTGCGATAACTCCTGCCTCTCAATGACGTTCTGTCGATTACACGTTTCGTTTGCCGGAAACACCCGACGTGTTCCGAGCCCGGTTTGAGCCCTTTCAGACCTGATTTTGGCAACATGTTCAAGAATGGCTGTCCAAAAAACCGAATGAATAGCTTAGACGGCTGGAATCAATCCCGTCACGGTTTGCTGACTGCGTTCTGAGTTCTCGAATCCTTCCGGATCTGATGCTCAAGTCGCACCAGCGAAGGCGAAAGCCAGACCATTGCGGAGTTGATTCCGACGGTTGCAGGGAAGCGATCGTTTCTTTCCGAGGTCGTCATGGAGGGGGGAAGCTTGCTCAGACGTACTCTATACGTCAGCGGGACACTCCATAGGAGACTAAGACCACAGTTACAGATGGAATTCTTCGGCGTGGGGATGCTGAAGGGTTCGCGAAGTTCGGTCCTGATCGAACTTTACGTCTGCGGCTGAGTAATGACTGGTTCTGCCGGTCCGTACTGCGGTCGAGGTTGCTTACCAACTCCATGATCGATGGACGAAAGATCGTACGAGCCCACGTACGCAGGTTGTTTCTTTGCGAGAAGAATGCGGGTTTCCGCATTCCGACCGACAGAACACGTGTGAGGCAACACCATCGAGTAATAGACCCTGACCCTGAGAGTACCCCGAATTCATGTCCGGTGGACATTGCCATGGAAACATAGGCACGGACAGCCGACCATCGACAGCGGGGGCTTCCTTTACAGCGGATTGTCTGCTGTAGAGTGGCATAAGTGTGATTGGAGAGCCCGTAATGAGGACAATCTTCACGACTGGACAGGTCGCCAAGATCTGTAAAGTTGCCCCAAGAACCGTTAGCAAATGGTTCGATTCTGGTCGGCTTCGCGGCTATCGAATTCCCGGTTCGCAAGACCGTCGGATTCCCCGCGAACATCTCATCCGCTTCTTGAAAGAGCACGGCATGCCTCTTGGCGAGCTCGAAGACGAAGCGATGGGCAAACTGCTCCTCGTCGGCATCGAAGGTCCGATTCGGACGATGCTCGGCGAAGTGCTTCCCCTGGAGGACTTCAAGCTCGAATCCGCCTCAAGCGGGTTCGAAGCCGGTATCCAGGCGGAATCGCTGCACCCGGACGGAGTCATCATCGACTTCGCCATGGGCCGCAACGAAGCCCTGATGATCGCCCAGAACCTTCGTAAGAACGCAGACTACAACGACACCGTTCTCGTCGGCCTCATCAGCGACGACGACAGTGCCAGCGGTTTCGACCGCACTCTGTTCAACGAAACGTTCCGCAAACCGTTCGACATCGCCCTGCTGGCCGAACGTGTCCGGACGCTCGTGAATCGTAAAAAGACACTCGCCTGATCGTTCCGTTGGAATGACTCCAATCACCAGGTGGGCTGTCAGGTCAGACATTGCGTGTCATGGATGACACGCATGCTTTGACCGGATTCGCTTGAAAAAAGACCCGACCCGCTGTCCGATTTCGATCGGCGGCATGCTAAGGGTTTTTCTTTCTTTTATCCCGGCATATCCTTCCGAAAGAATTCGCCCGTTGTCTCACACAACATCTTTCCGGAAAAGAACGATTGCCGATGCTGCCGCGACCCGATGCCGACTCAACCATCCTGCTCCTGATTCGACATGGTGCGACCGCGGCCAATCTGCAGCGGCCCTACATTCTTCAGGGCCGCACGCTTAACGGACCGCTCAGCGAGACCGGAATTGCTCAGGTCTCGAAAGCTCGCGACTTTCTCCGCAGCTTTCCGATTGACGCCTTCTACTCCAGTCCGATGCTCCGCGCCCGGCAATCCGCCGAAATCATCGCCGAGCCTCACGGGCTGGAGGTGGAATCGATCGAGGACATCGTTGAAGTCCACGTCGGCGACTGGGAGTCGAAGTCCTGGGACATCATCATGAAGGAAGATCCCGAGATCTACGAGAACTTCATGAAGAACCCGGCCGACATCCCTTACAAGAACGGAGAGTCGTACCGCGACGTTCACACCCGCATCGTCCCGGCGTTCAAGCAGCTGGCTGCCGAGAACCTCGGCAAGATGATCGTCGTCGTCGCCCACAACGTCGTCAACCGCGCCCTGCTCTCCGATCTGCTGGCCCTGGACCTGCTGCACGCCAAAGACCTGAAGCAGAACAACGCCTGCATCAACGTCCTGGAGTACAAACAGGACCGCCTGAAAGTAATCACCCTCAACGGCGTGTTTCACCTGGGCGAGATCTGAATCATGGCTGGGATCTCCGTCACTTCCCAGCCGGCCGATGGGCGATTCCGACCGGAAAACCAAGGGAATTCAGGAATTTCGAGCCGCAATGGCCACAGTTCGGTTGACGGTTTTCCCGAAATTGATCATTGTTACTGTTCTGGTCAATTCGATACTGATCACCGTTCCCGGTCTGCGCTGGCAGAGGGGCGCGTAAAACGGTGTTAAATCCATTAGTAGATTTGAGTTAAGACAAGATGGCTTCGAAATCCAAGATTGAAAAACAAAAGCGCAACGCTCTGATGATCGCCAAGTACGCCGAAAAGCGTAAGGAACTCAAGGAAGCCGGCGATTACGAAGCTCTCGCCAAGCTCCCCCGCAGCTCCAGCCGGACGCGCCTCCGCCGTCTGTGCCAGCTGACCGGTCGTCCGCGCGGTAACTACCGCAAGTTCCAGATCTCGCGCATCATGCTGCGGGACATGGCTCTGGACGGACTCATCCCGGGGATGAAGAAATCGAGCTGGTAAACCCGGTTCGCCGCACAAATCACACGAGCACCTCAGCGTCGAGGTGCTTTTTTCGTGCGCGGAGCGAACGCTCGACGCCTCGGCCGAACGATGCGTAAGACGTTTCCTACCGTCCCCGCAACCGTTCCGCTCCGGCTGGTCCCGATCCGATGGTGAGATGAGGAGCGATTCTGGCGTACGTCTTCTCGCCGATGCCTCGGACCTGGCGAATCTGTTCAATCGCGGTGAACGGCCCATGTTCGTCCCGGTAGGCAACAATCCGCTTGCCGAGCACCTCGCCAATGCCTTCGAGCAGCGAAAATTCCAGCCAGTTTGCGGAGTTGAGGTCGACCAGATACGCCAGCTCCCGCGGTTGCTGATGGCGAATCTCGATTTCCTCACGCCCCCACTGGGAAAGCTCGATTTGGCGGATTCCGACCCAGGCCAGCAACAGGGCACAGATCACGGCCACGATTTGCTGATCCGAAGCGTTCAGCCAGAGACGTCCTGCGGCGGGCGCCGGCTCGGTCGTGTTGGAAGTCTCGGTGTCGTGCGGTCCGGGGGGAGCAGCGGTCATCGTTCAGTCTCAAATTGCCGCATCAGATTTTCCTGATTGAAGTTAGCATCGGCGTTGTGCAGAATCAACGCGTGCCATCTTCTCTCTTTCCCTCTGGTCACCGGTAACCATGTCGACATCCGATTCGGAACGTGATCCGCTCGAAGTGCTCTTCAGCACTTACATCGAGCGCTATCGCGCTGGGGAAGCGGTCGACATCTCGTCCTTTGCCGCCGAACATCCGGGTCACGCGAGCGAAATCCGGGATCTGTTCCCCACGCTGGTTGGGCTCGAAGCCGTTCGCGACAACAGGATGTCTCAGACGCAGGAGGTCGACCGCAAGAACATTCAGAGTGGGCTTCAGCTCGGCGATTACCAGTTGCTGCGCGAGATCGGCGTCGGCGGGATGGGGATTGTCTACGAGGCGCTTCAGCTTTCCATGCAGCGAAGGGTCGCGCTCAAGGTGTTGCCTCGCGAGTTCTCACGGCAGCGGGACCGCCGCGAACGGTTCATGCAGGAAGCTCGAACGGTCGCCCGCCTGTCGTACCGGAATATCGTTCCCATTATCGACTTCGGCGAATCGGACGGACGTTGCTTCTTCGCGATGCGCCTCGTCCAGGGCGTCGGGCTCGACTGGATCGTTCAGCGACGAGAGCATGCGGGGAGTCCGATCACCGCGTCAGAAGTCCTGCGACAGTTTCGGCAACAGGGCATTCCGCTGGCCGACGACAAAGAAATGGCAGACGACGACGAAGACAGTCTCGCCTTCGAAATGAACCAGACCAGTGCGAATCGCGCCGAGGGGGAAAAGGTGGCTCCCGGCTGGGTACTACGGCAGGACTCTTGGAAACAGATTGCCCGCATCGGAGTCCAGGCAACCAAGGCCCTTCAGCACGCCCACAATGCCGGCGTGCTGCATCGCGACATCAAACCCGGGAACCTGCTGCTCGATTACGAAGGAATCGTCTGGATCACCGACTTCGGCCTGGCCAAGTCCGAGCACGAGCTCTCGCTGACGGGGGCCAACGACGTCGTCGGCACTTTGCGATACATCTCGCCGGAACGTTTCGATGGCCAGGTCGATCCCCGCAGCGACCTGTATGCACTTGGGTTGAGTTTGATTGAACTGTGCATCAACCGACCGGTCTTCGCCCAGTCGAACCGTCGCGAGCTGATGCGGGCGATCATGGATGGGGAGATCGTTCCCCCGCGAAAGATCAATCCTGACATCCCTGTGAATCTGGAATCGATTCTCCTCAAAACCACGGCTCGGGAACCGGCGCTGCGGTATCAGACGGCCGGCCATCTGCTCGACGATCTTCGCTCGTATGCCCGCGGGCGGGAGATCAAGACAGACCACTCGCTCCCTGCGCCCAAACGGCGAAAAAAGAAGCCCCTGCGGAAAGCCGTGGTCGTGCTGGGGGGCCTCTGCCTGCTGCAGACCATGATGCTGTTGAACTATCGAGCGATCTTTCCTCCCCGGGAACCGACCGCCACCGTGGCCCGGATGTCTGTTGATGTCCTCAATCTGCGACTGCAGAATCTCGACAGCATGTACCGACAGATCACCGGCCGGAAGATCACCGACGACCTCGGTACGGCTCCGCCCTGGCGACAGTTGAGCAGCCGCGATCGCGATCTGTTGCAGTCACTTCTCAATCTCTACCGACAACTGCGGGAAGACTCGAATATGAACAGCTTCCCGCTGCTCGTCGAAGATCTCGACCCTCGCGTCGCCTTGCTGCGATTTCTCTTGACGTGACCCTTTGCCTCGCTGGCATGCTGTTTGCTTCCTATCCCTCCCTGTGAATTCTACCGTCCGTGATCGGAGCCTCCTCGGCTTCGGCCGGGCGTTCATCGCGCAGTTCGGGAGATGGTCTGTCATGGGCCCGACTGCAGGAAGCTGACAGCAGGAGAGCAAACAATGGCTGAACTCAATGGAAAGACGATCGCATTTCTGGCAACAGATGGTTTTGAGCAGGTCGAACTGACAGAGCCTTGGGACGCTCTGAAGAAAGCCGGCGCCAAAGTCGAGCTGATCTCCCTGGAGAAAGGTCAGATTCAGGGCATGAACCATGACGACAAGGCCGACATGTTCGATGTCGACAAGACCGTTGATGAAGTTTCGAGCTCGGATTACGACGGACTCGTGCTCCCCGGCGGGGTGGCCAATCCTGATAAACTCCGAGTGAACGAGAAGGCCGTCGACTTCGTGCGGTCGTTCTTCGTGGAATCAAAACCGGTGGCCGCCATCTGTCATGGTCCGTGGACACTGGCCGAAGCCGATGTCCTTAAAGATCGAACGGTGACCTCGTATCCGAGTATCAAGACTGACCTGATCAATGCCGGTGCCACCTGGGTCGACGAAGAAGTTCATTGCGACAACGGCCTGGTCACCAGCCGCAATCCCGATGACCTGCCCGCCTTCTGCAGCAAGGCCGTCGAGGAGTTCGCGGAAGGTGTCCACGCAGGGTAATCGACGCCCATCGTGCAATTCGGCGATGCCCTTCCGGGGCGCCGCCGATCTACCCACGGCGAGGTTGGCTCCCGGTGTGTCTATTCTCACCGGGTGTCTATCTCACCGTGGCGACGACCAGCGTCCGGTCGTCTGTCGGCGGGTTTCCGCCCGTGTAGTCTTCAACGGCGTCGACAATACTCTGCAGAATATTGTTGGCGTCGGAACGGCAGGAGTGATGGAGCAGGGTATCCAGTCGTGATGTTCCGAAGAGTTCGCCGGCGAGGTTCATCGCTTCGGTAATCCCATCGGTGTAAAGAACGAGCCGATCTCCCGTTGCCAGTTGGAGTTCGGCATGATCGAAGGTGGCCATTTCACTGACCCCGAGAGGCAGTCCCCCGGCGTGATCCAGAATCTCTACCCGCTGTTGAGAGCATCGCCACAATCGCGGCGCATTGTGCCCGGCCGAGGCGTACTTCAGCGTTTGCTTCTCGGGGTTGTAGATGCCATAGAACGCCGTCACGAAAGCTTCAATATCAGCCGTGTACCGGCGGCACAAATGCTGATTGACGAAATCGAGCAGATCAGCCGGTTCGAGTGTTTCATTCGGATACAGGTGAGCGATCGAATGCGTGATCGCCATCATTACGGCAGCAGGCGTGCCATGCCCGCTGACATCGGCTATCAGAAAACCCCAGCTGCCATCCTGCAGCGGAAAGAAATCGTAGTAATCTCCGCCGGCTCGATGCGAAGTCCGGTAATAAGCCGCGAGATCGAGTCCCTGAACTTTCGGCATCTCTCGCGGCAACAACGCCCGCTGGATATTGGAAACGACTTTGAGCTCCCGGTCGATTGTTTCATAGGCCGAGCGAATCTCTTCCCGCAGCACCAGATTGTGGGTCGCCCGGCCGAACAGATTCGCCATCCAGAACGTATCGGGGAATCGCTCCCGATCGAAACCGCCCGGCTTCGCCTGCGTCGAGATCACCATGTTGAGTGCTTCGCCATCGTCGAGCATCGGAATCGCCATCAGCGAGCGTTGCCCCGCCAGATACTCGGCCGCCGGATCATCCGGGGCAAGCTGAAGATCATCAATGATGTGCGGGCGGTTCGAGTAGAGCAGCTCGGCCAGCAGGCCGCCACGGAGCAGGGGGAGGCGGTCCTTTTGCTTCCACGGGTTCACTTCATCGGCCCATTCGCTGTATCGGGTAATGCGGAACTCCGGACTGGCCAGTTCCCGCCGGCTCAAGGAGATGCGTCGCGACACCGGGAACAGCTTGGAGATTCTCGCTCCGTACGCCCGCACCATCGCCTGTGCTTCCTTCTGTCGACTCATTTCGTGCATCAGGGCGTAGACTTCTTCGAGTCGTTCTTCCCAGGTCGCATTTGTCATGGCAGGAATCTCACTGACGGAGCAGATTGGATACAGACATCTTCGGCTCACCCGCGACTTCGAGGCCTTCGCGAGAAAGATGGGCACGGTTCGCGATATACTGGACGAACACATCCTCAGCTGTTCGGAGTCGGAACGGTCTTATGATACAGGAGCTGCTGAAGAAAACGAGATTCCAGACGCGACAGGTGGCCCGTTTCGCGTCCCGCTACCAGCGGGCGGCTCGATACGGACTCGATCTGGTGCTCTGGTCGCGTCTGCTCAGCAAGCGTCGAGCCCCGATTCCGATCGATCTGCCGCTGGGACTGCTGGCCGAAAAAAATGTGTTCGTCGATGCCCCGACTCTCTTCGTCGCCGACGCCGCCAATCAGTGGACACACTGGGACGAGGGCTTTCGCGGCGTCAACGCGAGCCTCTTCCTGAACCTGCAGAAGCCGGATGTCATCTCCGAGATCCGTTACGCTCACCCGGCTCCCAGCTTCAACGGGATCTATCTCTGGGACTCCGCCTTCATTGCTCAGATCTGGAAATACTGGGACCAGCAGGTTGCCTTCGATGTGAATCGAGCTGTGCTCGCTCAGCAGAAAGACGGGCGGCTGCCTCATGTGGTCGCCTCGTTTACCGAATCGATTTTCACCCAGCCCCCAGTGATGGGCTGGTCGATGGAACAGCTCCTTCATCTTGCCGCCGATCTGCCCGAAGATCAGTACGTTGACCATATCTATGAGCCTCTGGTTCGCTATCACGAATGGCTTTACGCCCATCGCTGCCACGAGAACGGCTTGTTCTTCTGGGCACATCCCTACGAATCCGGCATCGATAACTCGCCGCGATTCAGCTCGCGGGATGAATCGGTCTTCGCCGATACGCGGCAGATGGTCTCGCCCGATTTCTCGGCCTATGTCGTTCTGCAGAGTGAAGCACTGGCGACGATGGCCGATCGACTCGGCCTGCAGACGGAAGCCGATCAGTTTCGCGATCAGCGCGACTCGCTCCGCGAAGTGATGAATCGATTGCTCTGGGATGAAGCCGACGGCTTCTACTACGACCTCGATCTGAAGACCGACTCGTTCATTCGCAGCACGACCATCGCGGGTCTACTCCCGTTGTGGGCCGGAGTGCCGGATTCGTCTCAGGCAAAACGGCTGCGACAACGAATCATGGATCCGGAGCAATTCAACACGCTGATCCCGTTGCCCTCTGTGGCGCGAAACGATGAGAACTTCGCCAAGGACATGTGGTGCGGCCCGGTCTGGATTAACACCGCGTACGCCGTCATCTGTGGCTTGAGGCGGTATGGATTCGATGCCGAGGCGGCTGATCTGAGTTTTCGGCTCTGTGATGGTGTCTATCGAACTTACGACAATTTGAAGAAGCTTTACGAGTTTTACGATCCCGACCGAAACGATCTCAAAGAGCTGCAGCGGAAGCAGGGGAATCGCTTCAAATACATCACGCTCGGCTCGAAACCGGTGACGGAGTTCGTCGGCTGGACCGGACTGGTAAATACCCTCGTGATCGAACAGTTGATGGGGCTTAGCTTCGAGCACGGCGAGCTGTCGCTGTCGCCGAACTTCCCGCCCAACGCCGCGAACGCCAGCTATCATCTGAAACTTCCACAGCTGCATACCGCGATTTCAGTCGACGTCGGCGAGAACGGGGCAACCCGCTGTGCCGTTCGACAAAAGACCGCCCCTGCCTACTTTGAGCTCGCCGCCGGCGAGACATGGCAGGCCTCCGGAGAAAGAATCATTCCCAGGTCCGACAATCGGGAACAGAAAGTCCATCCATGAAATTCTGCGATATCACAATCTCCTACAACGAAAAGAGCGGCGGCATTCGCACCTATGTCGATGAGAAACGCCGGTATCTCCTTGAGAACACCAATCACGAGCACGTGCTCATCGTGCCGGATGATCACGATCACTACGAACACCATGAAGCCGGCAGCATCTATTATGTCGCGAGTCCGCTCATTCCCGGTCACGCACCTTATCGTTCGTTCTGGCGGCCCGGTCCGATCGCGAAGATCTTCGAAGAAGTCCAGCCCGATGTGATTGAACTCGGCAGCTTCTATGTCAGCCCCTGGCCGACGTTCCGCTTTCGGGATCATCAGCGGAAGCTCGGCAAGAACATCTGCGTCGGCGGCTACTTTCACACCGACGTCGCCCGCGTTCTGGTTTCGGGGCCGCTGGAGCATTCGGTTTCTTCGGTAGTGGGCGACTGGAGTCCATTGCTGGCAAAGATCGGCTATGAGTTCACACATGCACTCGCGTCCGGCGTCGAGAGTTACATCCGTTCGGTCTTTGAACACTGCGACGCTCGCTTCGCGGCCTCCCAGCAGCAGGCCGAGCGGCTCGAAGAGTATGGCGTCGATCACGTTGAGGTTGTGCCACTCGGCGTCGATCTCGAGCAGTTCCGACCCGACCGCAGAAGCCAGAAAGTCCGCGATCGATTTCAGGCGGGACCGGACGATGTGATTCTGATTTACGGTGGCCGTCTCAATGAGGAGAAGGACGCCCTGCTGCTGCTCAAGGCGTATCAGTCGCTCCCGAATGACTCGAAGACCCATCTGGTCATCCTCGGCGAAGGGCCGTTGCGGGAGGATCTCGAAGAAGGGAGTCAGGATCTGCCCCGGGTGCATCTGCTCGATTACGAGTCTGACACCGAACGTTACGCAGCGTTGCTGGCCTCAGCGGATATCTATGTGACTGCCGGACCCTATGAAACGTTCGGGCTGTCAGTCGCCGAAGCTCAGGCTGCCGGCCTGCCGGTTGTCGGAGTCAACTCGGGGGCTTTGACGGAGCGGGTCCACGATGAAATCGGCCGACTCGTGAAGCCTCATGATGCGAAAGCGTTTGCCCAGGCGATTGTCGAGGTGAGCGAACAGCGAGAAGCCATGAGCGAACGGGCACATCAGTACGCGCAAGCCAACTACAGCTGGCAGAAAACGTTCGACCAGCTCATCGGCATCTACGAATCGAAATTCCCCGCCCGCAAATATTGAGGATGGACGCAGGCTGGAAAAGACGCAGCCGTATTCCATACGCATCACGTTTAGATCGGACGGGTGGCCCGTCCGCCTCTGCGGTCGGGTCGCGCCCGCGACAAGAGGCTGCGCCATCCGCGTCTTGTCTGGTGAAATCAGACGGTCTCGAAGAAATCTCATCCATGGCGCGTCCTCTTGTGACTTCGTCACCCGCCCGTGACGGACGGGCCACCCGTCGTATCTCAACCTGGCGCCGATGAGATAGACGCAGCGTATCCCGGCAAATGGACGTTCGTCGCAGAACCGACAAGATCTATCAGAAGCGAAGCCCCGGTTGATTCAACCGCGCCTACCCGCCCATCCAGCGAACGAGTGGCGACATCGGCAACTCGGGCGCGAGCAGCGGCTCCTTCACGGTGATCCCCGCGTCTTCGAGAATCGCCTCGGCTGCCAGAAAACCGCTGCGGACGGCTCCTTCCATCGTGGCTGGCCAGCCGGTGCGGGTCCAGTCGCCGGCGAGGTAGAAGTTCGGAATCGATGTCCGCTGTGGCGGGCGAAGTTCATCGATGCCGGGAATCACCGAGAAGACGGCTCGGTGCTCGGTAATCGCCCGTGAGTGCAGCAGCTCGGCTGACTTCGCTTTCGGCCAGATCTCTTCGATTTCCCGGCGGACCGCAGTTACGAGTTCCTCCTGGTTCATCGGCGTCTGGCCATCGGGTTTGATTCGCAATGGAGCCGAGTTGCTGATCACAATTTGATACGCGTATCGTCCCGGCATGCTGTTCGTTTCCAGAATCGCCGTCCGGTTGAACATCCACTGGCTGAGCCGATCGACCAGCACCGCGTGCCGCAGTTCGGTGATCGGGCGGTCGTACCAGAGATGCACACTGGTGATTGCGGCGGCTTCGATTTCATCGGCTCGGGAAAGAAGAGGAGCGCTTTTCAAAGGATCGGGCAGCACGTTCGAGACACGATCAAAGGGCACGGCACAAAGCCAGGCGTCGCCTGTCACGGCTGTCTGATCGGCCAGTTTCGCGGCGGAGATACGAACCGCATTGTTTGCGTCTCGTTCACACTCGAATTCGCGCACGGAGGCTCGCAGCCGAACTTCCGTGCCATGGTCAGTCAGCCATCTCGCAAGGGCGTGATCGTAGAACTCGCCGAGCGGTCGTGTGAGCAGCTGAACTTTCCAGCCGTCCCGGTTGGCGAGGAATCCCTGCACGAAGACCTGCCGGGCGTAACTGTACTCCACTCGAGTAACATCTTCGCTGAGCGCGCTGACGATGACCACGTTCCAGAACCGGTCCATCAACAGCTGCGACTGCTTCTGCTCCCGCAGAAAGTCGATGAACAGCCGCGGCTCCTGCGGGGCAGTTCGCAACATGGCTCGCAGAGCCCGGCCGAGCGAGAGCTTATCTTTGAACGGCAGATAGCTAAGCCGCGCGAAGCTTCCCGCCAGATGAGCGGGGGCGGGCAGGGGACCGTTGCGGAAGCGGTTGATCCGCCCATCGCGACCGATGAACTGCAGCTGCTGTTCGGTCCGCAGCCAGTCGCGTGTGTCGGTCCATTCGCACAGCCGCTGAAAGTTGACGCAGCACCCCATGTTGACGTGCTGGCAATTGTCGATCGCCTCGCCGGTCGTCTTGTCGATAATCGACGTCGCCCGTCCACCGAGGCGGGGACGCGATTCGAGCAGTGTGACGCGAACCCCGTGCCGCGTTAAGGCCACCGCAGCCGCCAGCCCGGCCAGTCCTCCTCCGGCGATGACAACGTGCGGCTGAGACATTCCGTGTTTCTTGGTCAATCCGTCGGGCAGATCTACTTCAGGTCGATAACTCGCTGTTCGAAGAGGATGGCGTTATCGGAGAGGCCGGTTTCTTTCAGTGCTTTGATCAACTCGTTTTCCGCGGAGGGCAATGCCGAACCGGCATGGAAGATCCGGGCCCGCAACCCCTGGGAATTCCCGGTCGTTTCTTTCGCCCTGGCGAGAACCTCCTCCAGCGTGATTGGTTCCACGATTTCCGGAGTGGTGTCGTTCGTGGCCCAGACGTATCCCTTCCCGACCACGACGATGGTGATCACTTCCGAAATGTCGGGGTAAGACTTCTCGCTCTCTGGAGGCGTCGGCAGCATGGACGCCTGCGGAGTGGACGTCGCCACCGCATCGCGCATCGCCTGTTCCGACTGATCCGGAGACCCGTTGTCCAATGGCCCGGGGCCGCCGCCCGTGCCGAAGTCGAGCCCGAACTGGCTCAGCATGAACGCCAGAATCCCTGTGACGACCACCCCGCCGGTCACGGCAACTCTGCGACCTGTTTTTCCCATCATCATGACGCACCTCGTCTGTTTCTGTTCGATCGGCTCAGCGAGTTGGTCCGCTTATCCGCTCAGGGTTGACTCTCGTTCTTCTCCGGCAAGTATCCCACCACAGCATACTCGAATCGTGTTCGCCCGTCGGCATCAGCTCGCATCCGGTCGGTCACTTGAGGCAAAGCTGTCAGCACATTCTGCCGGGTTGCAGCCGGGACTTCTCCGTAGCTCACGAGCATCACAACCAGTCCCTTCGCCTGTGGCAGCGACTTATAAAGATTGAAAAGCTGCTGCTGGAAGTCGTCGCTGGACGTTGGTCTCAGGGAGTACTCTTCCTCGCCGATCTGAATCTCGACCACTTCCTGAGGCGTGATATGAATGTTCCAGATGTCGCAGCGTTTGCGGATCTCTTCATAGGCGAGCAGGAAGGTCGCCAGGTCGCGCGGCTCGGAGTCTTCGATCTCGCTGGCGAGTTCTTCCACGTTCTGCGGCGAGACCGGTTGCGGCATCACCCCGGCTGCGGCGAGCGCTTCGAGCAAATTTCTGATCTCTTCCGAAGACGCGGCGTAGGCGCGCTGCAGAGCGGATACGATGCGATCCCGCTGGCGACTCACATCGTCCAGTCGCTGATTGAGTTCCTGCCGTTCGGCGGACGATTCCGCGCGTTGTTTTTCGAGAGCCGTCTCACTGCTGGCCAGATCGGTCTCGGCCTGGAAGCGATGCTGCTGGACCAGCTCAAGAACCTGATTGGTCTCCGCCAGTTCCGCCTGAGTCTGTCGCAGCTGGTATTCCAGAGCCACGGCCCGGTCATCCCGCTGCGATGTGACGGCCTTCGTCTGCTGCTCCATCTCCAGATACTGAGCGAAGATCACGATCAGTAACAGATCGAGCAGAGGGGTCAACTGAAGTGACAGGCGTCGAGCTCCCATCCCGGTCACCCCGCAGCCGTTTCAGAGGGAGGCGTCTTTGAATCGGAAATCCGACTCTTTACAGCCGAGACCATTGATCGCATATGGGCTCGGGCTTCATTCAACCGGTGAAAGCTCGGCTCCAGCAGACTGTTCACCAGTAGCAGCACGAGGCCCGCGGTCAGTCCGGCAAACGTCGACCAGATCGCATCGCCGAAACGCGCCACGATAATCGAGACCGTATCGGCTTCCGCGCCGCCGGACACGTTCAGAGCGGCTCCAATCGAAATGATTGTCCCCAGTACCCCGGCGAGCGGATAGGCTTCGATCATCACGCGGGCGGAGTTGGCGATGGTCTCGAAACGCAGGGCGTGCAGATAGCGGCGTTTTTCGTCGAGCAGACTGAGCCGATTGCGGAGCATCTGCCGCTCCTGAACGCGGCTCGGATCGTTGAGGACGTCTTCGACATCGGCGATGAAGGCTTCCATCTGGTCGGTCAGATGAGCGGTCGGGTCAAGGACACTGCGTTGCCGCAAATCGCGAGTGTAGTCCTGCAGCGTACCGGCAAGGACCCGCATGTCCCGCTTCGACCACGCGACGAGCAAGGCGAAGACCGCCAGATGCAGGCAGGCCGCCACGGTGATGATCGATGTTGAGAGTTCCGCGATCGCGGAGAGAATGTTATCCACGCCGTGCCTCTACAGAAGTCAGTTCAGGTAGGGCCAATTTCCTACGGGCCGAATGGAAGGCGTTGCGACGCCTCGAAACGCCCGCAGGCAGCCGGGCCCGTCGCACTGCCGGGCAAGCCAGCAGTGGCACACGTGTTGATGGTCCGCCTTGCGCCTACGCGGCTTCAGAAAGCCTTTCCCGATTGTAATCTCATGCCCCGTCGGCAGAAGAGGATTCCTCGGAAACCTTGCGTTCGAGGATATATAAAACGGTGCGGGCCCTTAAATTGGCCCAGGTGGCACGAGCGACACTCCGCTCCCCGATAATCGGCAGTTCCTTCACAATCTGAAAAGTCCCTCGCTTCTCGAGATCCCGAAAATCCTCCATCGACATCAGATGCAGGTTCGGCGTGTTGTGCCATTCATAGGGAAGTTCTTCGGTTACCGGGGCACGTCCGAACAGGAGCACCTGCAGGCGGATCTTCCAGTACGCGAAGTTCGGCACCACGACGAGCACGCGACGGGCAACGCGGAGAATGTTCTCCAGCAGTTCGACCGGATACCGCAACTGCTGCAGTGTCTGGCTGAGCACGGCGAAGTCGAAACTGTCGTCCGGCAGATACTGCAGACCTTCATCGAGGTCGCCCCGCAACACGGGGAGCCCTTTTTTCAGGGCCGCGAGAAATTCTTCTTCGTCCAGCTCAATCCCCTGGACACTGCAGTGCATGTCGTCCCGGAGCAGTTTGAGCAGACGTCCGTCGCCGCAACCCAGGTCGATCACTCTGCTCCCCGGCGGGATTTCCCGCTTGATAATTTCATCGGTAATCGTCGCCGAGGGATCGCGCATGCAGTACCGCTGAGGCCGGATTCTCAGCCGCCCTTCCTGCTGCGTGGAGTTCTTCGGTGTCGTTTTCGATGTCAGTCGCATGGGTGTCGTGGGAATAATTCTGTCAGGATGTTCGAGGCGGCGTTACGCTTTCGCCGTCTATTCTAGGGGAGAATCGCCGGGGGAAGTGCCAGTTTCAGGAATTCGACCTCAGCGTAGCGTTTCGATTCGGCCTCAGCAAACTGCACGATCACGACCTTGAGCGAGGGAACGATGTACAGTTTCTGCTTACCGGCTCCAGCCGCCATCACCAGATCGGCAGGCCCTTTCCCGGTATTGTTCAACCAGAAGGTGATCCCATATCGGGACTGAGCCTCACTGGGCTGGAAGCATTCTCTCAGCAGTGCTTCATCGAGAATCTGCCTGCCTTCATGCTTTCCAAGATTGCAGATCAGCTGTCCGTATTTCGCCCACTCGCGAGCTTTAAGAGACATCCCGGACGGCAGATGCGGATTCCCCTCGACATCGGTCCGCCAGGCATCGACTTTCATGCCGATTGGATCGAGCACTTTCTGCTTCAGGTACTCCTCTGGCGAGAGGGCTTGCGGCTCCAGTTTCCGTCGCATGAACTCACCGAAGATCTGGAAAGGAACCGGCCCATAGGCAAAGCGGCGTCCGGGGCGATTGCGCAGCTCGGCTTCGACCGCGCTGGCATACGAAGGGACGCGGCCGGTCGGGCCAGGATCAATTCCGCTCGTGAGCGAAAGTAGCTGCCGCACTGTGATTTCCGAGCGGGGATCGCTTTTCCATTCCGTGATCGTGTCGGACACCTTGTCATCGAATTCGAGCAGGCCGTCCTGAATTCCGACAATAGCCATTGCCGCCGAGAAGCTCTTCGTGCCGCTCGCCAGACGATGAGGTTTGTCGGCCGACCAGCCATTCAGATAAATTTCGGCAACAAGTTTCCCGTCGCGATAGACCAGAAAGGCGTGTCCATCGCGTGCTTCCAGATAGTCCACAGCTGGCTGGAAGCGAGCCGGGATGCCCGGAAATTGTTCTTCGGCCAGCGACACTGCTGTCAGGAAGACTGCGATGATCATGACAGCAGGAACAGTCCGATTCATTGGGCACCTTGAGTACGGTCGTTTTTGAGAAGCCCGGCTGAAGACGCGAACAGCTGCTCGCGACGTCGGGAGTCCTGCGGGTTGTCGTCGAGCTCCGCAGCGGCCGCGGTGAGTTCCGCGAAGGTGGCTTCGCAATAGGCACAGCGAACGGTCTTCAGGTGGAAGGAAACGTAGTCGGCCCGTTGTCGCTCGAGGGCCCGCATCAGATAAAGCCCGAGTTCGGAACGTGTCGGACAGCTGAGACGTTCGTGCCGCCAGATCTCCCCCACGGAGAGAGCACCGGAATCCCGCTGGTCGAGCACATTCTGCAACCGTTCCCGCAGAGCCGCGTCGTCCCGCAACCGGGCTTCCAGCTGAGCGGCCGCGTCGACAGGCAGGAGTTCATCGGCGTAGGCCAGCAGGTCTTCGTCCGAGGTGCTCATGATTTGCCTACTGTTCCCTCCGGAGTTATGATCGGATTTTCACTCTGGACCCGAAGAGTCGCTTCGCGTACGGTCCGATCCGTTCTGGTTGCGTTACCGCCTGTTGAACATTGCATGCCTGAAGTCCAGATCCGTACATTTCGGAACTTCGACCCGCCGCATCTGGTAAGACTCTGGAACACAGCTTACCAATCCCGTGGCGTCGCTGCTCCAATCAGTCCCGATATTTTCGATATCGCGGTGCTGGCGGTCCCGTTCTTCGATCCCGCCGGATTGATCGTCGCCGAGATCAACGACGAACTGGTCGGCTTCGCCCATGTCGGCTTCTGTGTGAACGAAGCTCACACCGCCCTGGATCATTCCCAGGCCGTACTTTGCACGATCGTGGTCGATCCGGATCATCGGCACGAAGACATTGGCACCCGACTGCTGGAGCAGGCTCGCAACTATGCTCGCGGCAAAGGAGCCGAGGTCCTCTTCGCGGGACCTTCGCCGGAACGCGACCCCTTCTACAACGGCATTTACGGCGGCAGTCGTCCTTCCGGGTTTCTGGAAAGCCAGCCATCACTCATTGAATTCCTGACCGCCAGTGGATTCGAGCCGGTCGAGCAGCATGGGGTCTTTCAGAAGGATCTGACCACGACCCGCGAACCGATCAACCTGAAGCTCGTCGCAATTCGCCGCCGCATGGAACTTCAGCTGGGTGAAGATCATCGCATTGAAGACTGGTGGTGGGCGGCCCGCCTCGGTCGATATGAACTGCTGCGGTTCGACCTCGTTCCCCGCAACCAGCTACAGGCCGTGGCGTCGATCACGGTGCTTGGCCTCGACTTCTTCGTCAGCAACTGGAATCACCGAGCCGTCGGCATGCTCGATCTGATCGTTGCCGAAGAGGAGCGACGGAAAGGTTACGGCCAGTCGCTGCTCATTGAAGTCGGTCGCCGCCTGAAAGACGAGATGATCACTCTGCTGGAGATTCATGCTCCGCTGCAGCAGGCCGAGATGGTAAAGCTGATCACCGGAGCCGGGTTCACGCAGGTTGATACCGGCGTCGTGTTCCGACAGGATCTGTAAGCCGTTCCCATGGTGGATTCGTTCTCGCTGTTCGTCTCTCTGGCGTGGCTCGGCCCGGAACGGGGGCTGCTTCGAGATGTCTCCCTTCGCATTGAAGACGGGCAAATTGCTTCCATCGTTCCGGACTCTCGTCCCGAACCGAATTCAGAACAACGCTCCGCGCTGATTCCGCCGCTGGTAAACGCGCACTGTCATCTTGAGTTCAGCCATCTCGAAGAACCGCTCCAGCCTGCTCATCCCTTTCAGAGCTGGATCGGTCGGACCGTGCAGACACGACGTGAGAATGCCGACCCGGCCCGTTCGATCAAAACGGGACTCGATGAAGCCGCCAGATGCGGAGTTCATCGAGTGGCCGACATCGCAACGCAAACGCTCGACAGTTATCCGGCCCGAAAGTCCACTGACGTCGCCGCATGCCTCTTTCGAGAACTCATTGGCGTGCAACCGGAGTCGATTGCCTCACAACGGCAATTGCTCGATGAGTTTTTGACCGCGGATACCGAATGGGCCAGAGGAATCAGTCCGCATGCGCCGTACTCGGTGCATCCCGATCTGCTGGAATACGCGATCGACAAAGCCGTGGAGCATCAATTGCCGGTCACGATGCATCTGGCGGAGACGCGAAGCGAACTGGAGTTTCTCCGGGACGGAACCGGCGACTTCGTCGACATGCTGACGCGCTTCGGGATCTGGAGTGGACCATTCTATCCGCCGGAAACCCGTCCGCTCGATCTGATGAAGCGGCTCGCTTCCGCTCCGCGGGTTCTACTGGCGCACTGCAACTATTTGAGTGAGGACGAGATCGAGTACCTCGCCGCCCATCCTCAAATGGCTGCGATTTACTGCCCACGAACGCACGCCTTCTTCAAGCACGACCCGCACCCCTGGCAGAAGCTGCTGGAGCAGGGGGCCCAAGTCGCCCTGGGCACCGACGGGCGAGGCTCCTCGCCGGACCTTTCCATCTGGAACGAGATCCTGTTTCTGGCGGAGCGTTTCCCGGACGTCGACCCCGCTTTGCTGTTGAGTCTGGGGACGACACGCGGAGCAGCAGCGATGGGCTGGGACTGGACGTTCGAAGTCGGTCAGCCCGCGCGCTTCACGCTGCTCGATGCAGACGGACCGCCAGAAAGTCTGAGCCAGTTGCTGAGCGACCACGTTCGACCGATCGCACTAAGAAGATCGCACTGAGATAATCTCACGGCGACACTCTCACGGCGATAAATCTCACGAAGGCCGGGTGACCCCGTCTCTCGATGAGTCCACCGCTGCGATTACTGCAGGATCGGGAGCATGTTGGAACCGTGCTGGTGCGTCTGCGTGACGATGTTGCCCATCAGCGTGGTCGGTGTGCAGTCCTGAACGGAGACATGAGCAATCGTCCCGATCAGACGGGGATTGCCGTTGAAGACCACGATGCGGTCGCAGCGACTGCGGCCGACGAGCTGATCCGGGCCGGCGTTCGACGGACGATTCTGCTCGGCTTTGACCGCGTTCTTGCTCGGTCCTTCCACCAGCACTTCGACAGTGCGACCGATGAAGTCGGCGTTGTCTTCGGCACTGATAGCGTTCTGCAGCGTCAGCATCTCGTTGTTACGAGCCTTCTTGACGTCATCCGGAATGTCATCCGGGTAGTTGTCGGCGGCTTTGGTGCCAGAGCGTTCCGAGTACTTGAAGATGAAGCTGTTCTTGAACCGGAACTCACGGACAACATCCATGCTCTTCTGGTGAGCCTCATCCGACTCGCCGCAGAAGCCGACGATAAAGTCGCTCGATACCGACACGCCGGGAATCGTTTCGCGAATCCGGTGCATCATGTCGCGATATTCGGCCACGGTGTAGCCGCGCTTCATCTTCTTGAGCATGTCGTCGCAACCGTGCTGGAGCGGCACGTGCAGGTAATGCGAAACCTTGGGCAGATCTCGAATCGCCTGCAGCAGATCGTCGGTCATGTCTTTCGGGTAGTTCGTAACGAACTTGATCCGCTGAATGCCTTCGATGTCGTGCAGTGACTCCAGCAGGTCGGACATGCGATACAGGCGCCCCTCTTCGGTGTGCTTGTAACTGTTGACGGTCTGGCCGAGCAGCGTGATTTCTTTCACGCCCTGAGCGGCCAGCGCTTCCGACTCGCGGCGGATATCGCTCGGCTGGCGGCTCTGTTCGGGCCCACGGGTTGTCGGCACCACGCAGTACGTGCAGAATTTGTCGCAGCCGAACATGATCCGGACGAACGCCTGATGCGGACTCGGTCGCATTTCCGGATCGCGAAGTGGATCGTAACTCTGAAAGCTGCTGGAAACTTCGAGCCGGGAGCCGTCTTTACGACCGAGGCTGACGGCCATCTGCCGCTTCTCGCCCTTTCGGGATTCATCGATGAGCCGGGGGATCTCGGCCAGCTGCCCGGTGCCGACGATCAGGTCGACATGCGGCGCGCGGCGGAAGATGATCTTCTGGTCCTTCTGAGCCATACAGCCCATGACTCCAATGACCAGATTCGGACGGGCATCTTTGCTGTACTTCAGACGACCGAGCTGGCTGTAGATCTTCTCCTCGGCATGCTCGCGAACGCTGCACGTGTTGAAGAGGATCGTGTCGGCTTCCTTCATGCTGGGAGTCAGCTCGTAGCCGTCCTGGCGCAGAGCCGCCACGACGAGTTCGCTGTCGAGAACGTTCATCTGACAGCCAACCGTTTCGATGAACAGCTTCTTATTATGGGCAGTTTCGTTCATCGTTCGTTCCTCGCTGCTTTCCAGCGTCAGTATGTCAGTTCCCTCGCCCTCTTGAGAGGATTAGGGCGAGGGGAATTCTGGGATCCATGCTTCGTGGGCCGTTATCTTTGAAGTCGGCATGAACGCCGCCGGTGGATCGCCCTCGCATCCGGCCCTGGGGCCTTCTGCCTCTGGCGAAGAATGTAAGCCGCGCCCCCAGAAGAGGGCGCAGGATTCACCTCCACGCAAGTCTTGTCACTTATCACCTTGGGCTGTCGGCCAACTGATTGGAGGCGGCGTCCAACTGCGCCTCCAGAGCGTCGACGGCTTTCTGGTCGGCCGCTTCCGCCTCGAGCCGGGCGAGTTCCTTCTTCAGCACGTATTTGTAGGCCCGTCTGTGCTGATCCATCAGGGTCAGCAACGAACGCAACGCCAGCACCGCGGCGATGCCGTACAGCAGAAACAGCCACATCCGTGCCTCCGTTTCCTGTCGCGTTCGAGTTCCCGTCCATCGGAACGACCGCCTGACTCCGCAGGCCGCCTCCTCCATCGACACGTCAGTTGTTGACGCGTTCGACGTAGCTTCCGTTTTCGACGTCGATCTTGACTCGGTTGCCCTGCTCAATGAACGCCGGCACCTGCACTTCAACGCCAGTTTCCACAGTCGCGCCCTTGGTCACGTTTGTGGCCGTGTTGCCGCGGGCAGCCGGTTCGGTGTAGGTGACTTCGAGAACCACGTTCTGCGGCGGGGTCATCGAGATCAGCTGATCGTTCCAGAACAGCAGGTCGACTTCGGTCCCTTCCATCAGGAACTTCATGTAATGATCGATCGTCTCCGCCGGCAGCGCGTACTGCTCGAAGGTATCGCTGTCGAGGAAATGATAGCTGTCGGCATCGCGATAGGAATACGATCCCTGACTGCGGCGAATGTCGGCGGCTTCGAGGCTGTCGCCGCTCTTGTAAGTGCGGTCGAGGATTCCTCCCTTGAGGAGGTTTCGCAGCTTCGTCTTATAAAGCGCCTGTCCTTTTCCCGGTTTCACGAAGTTGCATTCCACAATTTCGTACGGATCGTTTTCCACGATGACCTTCATGCCTTTTTTGAAATCGCTGGTATTGACGGACGGCATGGGTGTTACTTTCGCGCAAAATTAGGTAAGAGACTGCGATCGTTGTTCAGCGGAGAGTCCCGTCGACCTTCGTCCGGCCGGGAAGCGAACCCGGCGTCAGGGACAATTGAGTGCTTATCAGGCAGTCGCATGTACGCCACAAGACTGCTATCGTCGAGCTTACTCCTGCAGACCACTGCAGATCCACGGGGGGAATCTGTTCAGGCGACTGTTCCGGAAAAAACCACGTTCGCATGACTGATTTTTGCGGAATAATAAAAGACGGCACAAAGATGGACAAGACCGCCCTTAACGCCTTTTCTCAGGTTACGCAAACAATTTCCGCCGATTTGTCCCCTCCAAAATCGCTCTGGCAGAAGGAACTGGCAGCCGCCTGGCGGAGTCCCGCCGAACTGCTCGAACATCTCGATCTGATCGAGCTGCTCCCCTCGGTCCCTTCAGACGTTCAGGAATTTCCCCTGCTCGCTCCCCATTCCTTTGTGCGACGGATGCAGCCCGGAAATCCCGCAGACCCGCTGCTGCGGCAGATCCTGCCGGTCCAGTCCGAACTCCTCAATACAGAAGGGTTTGCAGCCGATCCCGTCCACGACCAGGACGCCTCGCCGTTGCCCGGAATGATCCACAAGTACGCCAATCGGGTCCTGCTGATCACCACGGGGACGTGTGCGGTTCACTGCCGCTATTGCTTTCGCCGCCACTTCCCCTACGAAGCGGCTCCCCGATCGCTCGAACAGTGGGACCGGGTACTCGAAGAACTGGCCGGAGATCGGGATGTCGACGAAGTCATCCTCAGCGGCGGCGATCCGCTCACGTGGACAGACAGTCGGCTGCAAAAACTGATCGCCCGTCTTGCTGAAATTCCCCAGCTGGAACGAATCCGCGTCCATTCCCGACTGCCGGTGGTGTTGCCGGAGCGCGTGACGGATGAATTGATCGCCGCGTTGACCTCGACCCGTCTGCAGCCGGTATTCGTCATCCACGCCAATCACGGTCAGGAAATCGCCGACGATGCCCGGAACCAGATTCAACGTCTGGCTCGCAGCGGGTTCCCAGTCCTCAATCAGGCGGTGCTGCTTCGTGGCGTGAACGACTCGGTCGACGCCCAGGCGGAACTCTGTCGCAGGCTGATCAACATCGGCGTGATCCCGTACTACGTGAATCAGCTCGACCGCGTCCAGGGGGCGGCTCACTTCGAGGTCCCGATTGAAGAAGGCCGCCGGATCCTCGGAGCCTTAAAAGACCTGCTTCCCGGTTATGCCGTACCACGATACGTCATCGATGTTCCGGGGCAGGGGAGCAAGACGGAAATCGTGTGTGATCTTCCCAGGGAGTAACGGCGCCCAGAGGTAGTCCGACCGAAAACCCGACAGACCGACCTCTTGCGACTTCGTCACTCCACCGGGTTATGCCGTGTGAGTGCCGCGGGTCCAGCGGCGAGTGCCGAAGCCGATGAGTCCGCTCACACAGGTCACCGCCAGCAGAGCGATTCCCGCCATGCGGATGCGAGTGTCGACCGTCTCATCGCGGATCTCGGGCAGCAGCTGAGCGAACTGTTCCGGGCTGAAGTCGACCAGCAGGTGCGTCCGGAACATGGCCGCTTCAATTTCCTGTGTCTTCAGTCGCAGATTGAACGTCTCCACGTGCTCGTCGAGGACGAACGATTCGAGCTGCTCAAGCGAGTAGACGTGACGGTCGGTGAGGTCGAATCCGGCGAAATCGCGGCGAATTCGCACCGCGACCGCGAGCCGCAGACGCCGTAACGCATCTTCGCGAGACTCTTCGACGGTCGTGTACCGTTCGCTGCTGATCACGTCCTGCGAATCATATTGAACCTGAAGAGGATTCTCGTTGACTCCATTCTCACGATCATGGGAAAACGGATCATCTTCCCGTAGCCATCGAGGGTAGCTCTCCAACGAGTGTTCCAGTTCGGCGAGATGTTCGTCGAGTTCCCGCAGTTGCTCTTCGAACTGTTCCCGATCTTCGCTATCGCTGTCGCGAATCTGTTCTTCCAGCGCGGCACGCTCCTGTCTGAGGTCCGCAAGGGTTTCCTCAGTTACCATATTCGACTGGAATTGATTCTTCATCGATTTGGGTGTCGCCGTGCGTGCTACTTGCGAGACATTCGGACTCTGATTCTGCTGGAGATACGTGACAGCTGGAGCGCCGAGCATGACTGCGATGAGCAGCAAGGGCAGAATCGTGATCGCAATTAATGACGAGACAGACCGCGAACCGTCGGGGCGACGGGACATCGCTGTGCGGATCAGCCAGATGATGAATCCGCATCCCAGCAGCACCGCGATCAGTGCGGACCAGCTTCCATCGACTTGAGCGTGCATAATGGAACTCCTCCGGGGAGTTTGATTGGAAGACTATCGAGCCAGATTGTGCCGGCGTTCCGGACGCTTGACCCAGGTGGATAACTGCAGGGCGGCGGTGATGGTCGCCGCCCAGGTCATGCCCCAGATGACGGGAAAAGTGAAGACCGTGCAGATGGCCCAGGCCATCCCGGCGGTCCAGAGAATTGATCCGATCTCGAACCAGTGATCCCGCCGCTCGCTTGTCACCCGCCACCACGAGCGGAGACTGAAGAGGAGGGCGAAGAACACTCCGTACCCGAGCATCGTCGGTCGCCAGACCTGCGAGCTGTGCCGGTCATCACGAGCTGGCGCAGCCATTGCAGATTCCGAACTGGTGAAGTCCGCAGGATGGGCGTGAGTCGATTCCGTCTCGGCGTAAGGCTGATTCACCAGCATCGTGCCATTTTCGGTGTAAACCGGTCCCAGGTCGTCGTTTCGATCGATCATCTCCGGGAGAGCCAGCATGTCGCGGCCCGGCGTGTAGTGTTCCGCCAGTTCCCGCTGTCCCAGACTGGAAACAATTCCGGTCCGGCCGTGATTGAAGATCGCCCGGGGGAAGTCAACCATGAAGAACTGCCCCATGCCACTGATGGCCAGTCCGGTCGCGAATCCCACCACGCCCAGCGAGAGCCGCAACGCGGAAGCATCCTGTGTCGGACGGGGACGCAACTGCATGAACACCAGCAGCACCCACGTTGCCAGACTGCTCGAGGCGACAAAGAAGGCGATGTGTCCCGGATCCAGCGAACCCGGTGACCAGTACGAGGCGAAGAAACTCTGTGAAAAGAACGCGACCGCTGCGGCCATCGCCCCGATGTAAAGCGGGGCCGCTGCTGCTCCAAGGAAGAGAGCCGAAGTCCGTTCGCCGAGGGACGGCGGTGCACTCCGGTTGACTGCCTTCTGCCGCGGCAGAGGCGAGGCTGGTGGCACTTTGGGAATCCCCGACCGTGGACGCCCCAGGGCATCTTCCGTCAACATCGCATAGCACTTCATCAGGAACCAGCGACCCACGAAAATCAGTCCGACCAGCACCCCCACCCCAAGCACATGACGCGGAGGCACGAATCGCAGCATCAGAACCAGTCCGAGGCCGATCATCCCCCGGAGCACCCAGTCCGCACGGTTGTCGGCAGCCAATGTCGACGTCCGGTCTGACTTCGCGCCCGAACCGCATGGGCCGAAGGGACCACAACTCTTCTTGCGTGTTCCGTCGACCGTTTTTGGATTCGCTGCATGCGGCTGCTCCGCGGTGACGGTTTCTCCCGAGACGGCGGCTGCGAATGCGTTCTCGAACTCGGAGATACTCTGATATCGAGCCGATTCTTCCTTGGCGAGCGCCTTGCCGATCACCGGTTGCAACGCCGGCGGAATCGGCTTCAGATCCGGATCAGCCGTGAGATGCTTCATCAGAATCTCGCCGGTCGATTCGCCATCGAACGGGATCTTCCCGGTCAGCATCTCATAAGCGATGACGCCCATCGCATAGATGTCGACGCCGGGGCCGTAACGGCCACGGGCCACTTCGGGAGCCATGTAGTAAACCGTGCCGACACTCTGGGTATGCGCACTCCGCTGCGAAGCACTGATGAACTTGGAGAGACCGACATCGCCGATCTTGATCTGGCCTTCTTCCGAAAAGATGTTGGCCGGCTTCAAATCGCGGTGGACGAGGCCCCGGTTGTGCAGAAAGCCAAGCCCTGCACAACACTGGTGGAGCAGTTCTCGCACCCGAGCGACGGGCATCCCCTGGGGATGTTCGCTGATGATCTGGGCGAGTGTTTTCCCGGCGACGTATTCCATCACAATCCAGTGGTCACCATCAGCGTCGGTTTTGACGTCGAAGATAGTGACCAGATTGGGATGACTCAGGTTGAGGCACTGAGAAACACCGCGCAGCTCGACTTCCATGTTGTCGTGCAGGAGTTTGATCGCGACATCTTTCCCGGCATCGGAGACGGCGTAGTAAACTTCGCCGAACCCGCCGCGATGAATGGCCCGCTTGATCGTCAGGCCTTCCAGAGGTCGATCGCCTGCTGAGTAGGAAAATTTCATGTGTCGTATCCCACGTCTGTTCCGATACGGAACGTTCGAAGTACGGAAGTGGAGGACACGTCAGTTCGTGCCGTGTTCCCGCGAAGTCTTCGGATATATGCCACTGGTTTTGCCAGTGCTCTTTGCCGCAGTTGTTGTCTCTTCGTTGCACTGGCGGAGCCAGTGGCACTCGTCAATGATCAGGAGTGTTCTTCCCGACGGGCTCCAGGTAGAGCCCGCAATCGTGTATCGAAAGGTACTGGTTGAACGGGACGGCGATATCAAAGGTCTCTGCTGGAACCTGCTGCGTCAGCGACAACGCCGACCGCAACCGGAACTCTCCTCCCTGAGCCGTCAGCACTGCCGAGTGTTCCCAGTGAGGACACTGAATATGAGCCCGCCGTCCAGGGCCGAGAATCAGCATGCTGTCCATGAGCACGATCCCCTCCACCCGCCTGACGAGCCGATTGACCGGCTCGATCTCCAGTACCGCACTCTGGCAGAGTGGCGAACTGCATCGCACCTGCAGCGAGACATCACTGTTCAGTCCCACTCGGCAATTGTTCGTCAGAGCCGCTTCGTGAATCAACAGTTGACCATGTTCTGTGTCGCCATTCGCTGAGCGTGTATTTTCCAGAGCCGGTGTCACGGCTGTTCGTTTGACAGCTCCGTTGACCGGGTGAATGGAATAACCGTGTTGGCTGCGTCGCAGCTCCGCGTGTTCGGCGGACAGCTGGCTGAAGACCGCGATGTGACCCGGCCGGTCTACGTGACGGGGGCCGCCGATCGTGATCGTGTCATTCAACAGCAGTCGAAAACTGCCAACGCGATCGATGCGAAGAATGACATCTTCTGCCAGGCTTGTTTTCTGCGACAGCATCAACGGTTCCTTACTGGTGATAACGGGTCAGAGCGTGAAAGGTTCACCAGATTTGTGGCGGCGGACTCATTTTCCGCCTCAGTTCATTCTCTTTGTTTCCAGGCCGAATTGCGAAGGGTTTCTCTAATTCCTTCACGTCCCCATCCACGCGAAACATGGTTCAGCACTCCGAGGTGGCCGTGATAGCTCTGCTTAAAGGCCGCCGAAAATCGCTCCTCCGCGCACCGAAAAAAGGTGAGCCGGAGCTCACCTTTTCCCGAGGGGACGTCTGGTTACAGTTTGCGATCGGCCAGATCGTCTTCAAAGTAAGTGTCGATCTCGGTGGTGATATCGACTTCCGGTTCCAGATCACTCTCGACCGGAATCAGTCCAGCCGAATCGGTTTCCGTTTCCAGCAGACGTTCCTTGATGTCGAGCTGTTTATTGAGCTCGGCAATTAGACCCTTGGCCTTCTGCAGACGGCTGTCGTCCAGCAGAGTCGACTCGCTGATCGACTCAGCAGCTTTGACCGAACGCATCCGGGCGTCGAGCTGCGCCAGTTGAGCTTCCAGGTCTTTCTTGGTCGAGATCAGGGTCGCCAGATGTTCTTCATTTGAGGCCAGAGACGACTGACGGGCGGTCAGGATTTCCTGCTCACGTGTCAGAGTTTCTTCAGCCATTTTGAAGCGACGGAAGCGGGTCGCCAGGTCCTTTTCCACCTGCTGCTGCGAGTACGACCGGCCGGCGATCACATACTGCGTGTCGCCCGTATCCAGATTCTCCCGCAAAGCCAGAATGGCGTCTTTCTGTTTCGTCAACTGATCCTGACGGCTGTTGACCGCCCGATGCAACGTCTCGACTTCCACCTGCTGCTCCGCGATGACGTGCATCGCCTGGCGGATTTCCGGAACCAGATCTTCCACGAGCTGTTGGGCCCGACGGACCTCGAACTCGATCGGCACCTGGCTCTTAACCGACTGCCGAATCTCCGATCCGGCTGTTTTCATGTAGGTCCAGGCTGCATTGCCGAACACAAACGTGCTGGCTCCCATAAGCAGCAGACCCCCAAAGATGGCTTTCTTAATCATTGAACTGTCTCCCCTCGAAAGATGGCTTTTCCATCGTTGAAAATTGCAACACTGACTCATCGCTCACTCCTTCAGTCGTGATTCCGGCAAATCTGCCGTGCGTCATCACCCAGCTATTCGCTGAAGGGGCGGAAATCTTGAACAGATTCTGGAAGATTTTTTGAAAGAAGGGCGCGAAATGGCCGTAAATGCTGTTCATGACAAGGCTTGGGCGAATCCGGGGGGTGGCCCCGAAAGATTCTTTCGGGGCGGCGCAGCCGTCGGAGTACGGGATTGGACCCGGGTTCTTGTAACGGACTTTCTTCGAGAGGTCGACGGAGCAGGGCTGAATGTTCCCCCTCGCCAAACGGCATCCTCCAACGGCTTCGCCGCCCAGATCGCACAGCTATCTTGGCCACCCGAGGACTTCGTCTGGACGGTTTCAAAAGGTTGGTACAGAGATTCATCTCTGTATTGCGCAGCAACAGGAGGCTTGTCTTCAGCGATGGTGTTCCCAAAGCGACCACAGCAGGCGCGGGACTTATTAGCGGAGCGAGCCGACGGGAGGGACCGGGCGGGTGGCGTGGCGGGTTCTCCAGGCTTGTTGCAGAATGCGGACGGCCGCCGGGGCGGCAACGTTGGAACCGTAGTGACTGGAGCCGACCGTCGGCTGGTCGACGGCGACGATCAGCACCAGTTCCGGATTGTTGCTCGGGATCCCGCAGACGAACGAGCAAACGGTCTTCTCATCGGAATAGGCTCGGATCTCCGGGTCGTAAACCTGCGAGGTGCCCGTCTTGCCGAACATGTCGAGCCCTTCGACGTTCACCCGCTGTCCGGTTCCTTCCGTCAGCACGCGGCGCATCGGATTGCGGATCAGCCAGTCGGACAGAATCGGATCAATCAGCGGCATCGCCAGTTGCGGAGCGCTCGTCACGGTGCGACCATCGCCTGCGCGGAGGACGATTCGCGGCTGGCGGAATTCACCCCGGTTCGCCAGCGTCGCATGAGCCACCAGCATCTGCAGTGGAGTGACCGAAAGTTCCTGGCCCATGGGAATGGATCCGGTTGAATACAGATCCCACCTGGAAAGGGGGCGTACGGAACCTTTGAGTTCGCCGGGGAGTCCGAGCCCGGTCTGCGAGCCGAAGCCAAACTGCTGCAGAGCCGAGAAGAGCCCCTCGTTCGTCAACCGCTCGCCGATCTGCGCCATGCCGATGTTACTGGAGTGGACCAGCACTTCGGCCAGCGACATCTCGCCGTGGGAATGGGAATCGTGCAGCAGCCGGGTTCCCATCCGATATTCGCCCCAGTGACCGTGAAAGCGGGATTCGGTCGAGATGGCATTCTGCTGCAGTGCCCAGGCGACGATGAGCGGCTTCATTGTCGAGCCCGGTTCATAGCTCCACGCGACGGCTCGATTCATCCAGGCGTCTTCCGCGAAGGTTTCGGGCTCAGCCGGGTTGTAAGTGGGCCGGGACGCGATGGCCAGAATATCGCCGGAGTGGGGATCACAAAGAATCGCACAACACCCGGTCGGCTCCCATTCCTGAATGACGCGATCGAGTTCGTCTTCCATCAGTCGCTGGTGCAGCAGATCGAGCGTAAGCCGAACGGTCACGCCGTGCTCGACGCGCCCATCGGACTGTTCATAAAGGTGAATCACACGATTGCGGGCATCGCGAACGAGGGTTCGCTTCCCGTCGCGTCCGCGGAGAAGATGGTCGAACTTCTGCTCGATACCGCCCCGTCCGACACCGTCGATGTTGCGAAAGCCGAGAATGTGACTGGCCAGCGCTCCGTTCGGATAGTACCGGCGATATTCCCGCTCGAAGCCGTATGTTTCCTGCGGCAGCTCCAGTTCACGAATGGCAGCAGCCGTGCTCGGCTCCAAGCGGCGGGCCAGCCAGTAGAAACCCTTGTCGCTGTGCGCTTCGAGCTCCTCTTCAAGCTGACCGGCATCGCGGTTCAAAATCGGAGCGATCGTCGCAGCGAACGCGGGCAGATCGTCGATCGCTCTGGGGACAGCGTAGAGACTTTCCGTATCGACACTTGTAGCCAGCAGTCGCCCGTTACGATCCAGGACATCCCCGGGGCGGGCCCGGATGGTTTCGACCGTCGTCTGCTGACGATGCACATGAGTCTGCATCCGCCGCGACTCAGCGACATACATACTGACGAGATGAACGCCCACACCGGCCCAGGCGAGCAGCATGCCACCAATCACGATCCGTAACCGCCGCCGTCTTAACAGGAGTTGATCAGCGGACATGCCGGTCGTCCTGCTGCTGCGTCAACTTTTGGAGTTCGAGTCGCAGGCGGGACTGTTCTTCGAGCAGGATCTGCTTTTGAAACATCTGCCGCACATGTACGGTCTGCAGCTCGCGATGTTCCCGTTCCAGCTCCACCACGCAGAGCATCATGGCGACCAGCAACGCCGTCAGAAACAGGAACCGTCCGATCATGACTGCCTTTCCCGTCCAATGCTCCCCAGAAACAGTGAGACCGCAGGTCACGCATCGCCTGACCGACCAGTGTCGCAGAGGTATCCGGCCGCCGAATGGACGTGGCTCGCCACAACATGGAATGCAGACATCGATGACGCCGGTATGTGTTGCACCCGCAAAGTGTCGGGTGCCATGCCCACGCTTGCGTGGGCATGGTGTCTTCGACGCGATTCCTCAATCCGACCGCCGAGTTGTCCTGGTCGCCCGGTGCGGAACCGGTGCGTCAAGTCGTACCCTGCTGACTGTCTGTGCGTGAATCGACGAGGATTGTCCGAAACACGCTGACGACAAGCCGCTTGTGGCTGCGCCACCCAGACTTAAACGTCTGGGGCATCCTTCGGTTTTACGCCTGTCCGACCGTAGTCACTCTTCTCTGTTATCGAATGACGGGCGGTTCGGGAGCGACCGAAACTGTACTCGCATCGGACGGCATCCGCAGGACGGTACCGACTTTGACGCGATCAGCGGTTTTAATGGCTTCGCGATTCAGGTTGTAGATCTCGACCCAGCGAGTCGAACGTCCAAGGTGCTTCTGAGCAATATCGCTAAGCGTGTCTTCCTCGCCGACGCGGTACATCGGAACTCCAGACTGTGTGTAGAACAGTCCGTCGCGAATTCCGTTCTCTTCATCCCGTTTCTTCTGGGAGCCGGGAATCAGCTTGGTGTAGAGCCGTTCCAGTTCCGTGGCTTCGGGGATGTAGATGATCATGCCGGGTCGCAACTTTTTGGGATCGCCGACGCGGTGCCGGTTGAATTCGGCCAGCGCCTGGAAGTAACGGATGGAGCCGTAATGCTTCTCAGAGATCGACCAGTACGTTTCATCCATCTGCACCTTGTAAACCGGAGTCGGTCCATTGATCGGCGGCAGATGAGGCGTGGGACACGACGGATCGTAAGGAGCGGGATTGGGATTCGGATTCGGCCGTGGTGGAGGATTGGTCGGATTGCGGGACGGCTTCTGCGCGAAGCCACCTTCCGGGTTCTCATCGAACGGGCTGAAGCCGCCACTCGGCTTGGCGGGTGCCTGGGTGGTCGTCGGCATGTTGAACTTCGGAGGGACCGACACGTTCGAACCGCCGCTCGGCTTCCCGTCCGCTTCATCAAATGGATTCTTTCCATTCGAAGGAGCGGGCACCTGGGCCGTCGGAAAGCCACCCTGCTTGGGGGATCCGGCGAAAGGATCCTTCGGGGGCGGATCCTGTTTCTCGGCATGCTTCACCGGAACGAGATTCGATCCTTCATTGAACGGGTTGAACGTCGCGGGCGGCTGTGGCTTTCGTGGATCGCCGGCTTCGTCGAACGGGTTCGTCTGAGCGGTTTGAACGGGAGCCTGCGGCGTCGTCTGAGACGGAGGAGCCGTCGGCATCGGGAAGTTGTCCATGTTGTCTTTGAACGGATTGCTGGTCACCTGCGGCTTGGGCTGCTGCGGTGGCTGCGGCGGTTCGGCCTGAGACGGAGGAGCCTGTTGCGGGAAGGCCCCTTTGGGGTTCTCATCGAACGGGCTCTTGGGAGCTTCGGTCACGCGAGTTTGCGAAGCCGGGAAGGCCTGCACGGTCTTCGTTTCGATTTCATCGAACGGATTGGCCTGCGGGAACGGGCTCTTTGACGGCGCCTGGCCATTCGGCTGCTGTGTCATCGACTGCGGCGGCGAGAACAGATCCGATGGAGTCTGCGAACTTCCGCCCGGAGAACCTGGTGGAAACGGATTCTGCCGCGGAGGCGGAGACTGCTGCGGCGGACGGGGTGCCGCTCCCGGCTTGCCTTCATCGAACGGATTGAACGACGCCGGCGGATTTCCCGGACCGCCGTTGCCTCCCCGAGGCGACTCGTGCTGAGCGGTCTGCACCGGAGCAGCATCGAACGGATTCCGCTGATCGACATGACCATTATGGCGATGTCCGCCGTGATCGTGTCCATCTCCGCTGCGTTCTTTGATCTCTGCCAGCACGGCTGTCTGATGAGAGACTTTCTGCCAGACCAGGAAGCCAAAGGCAGATCCCAGTAACAGCAGAAGACACAGGGTGAACTTTGTTTCCTTGGGCATAGGAACACTCCACGCTGACGCGTATACGATCAGGATCGCTGAGTAATAGTGGGGATCGGGTCGGCAGGATCGCCGTGGGATCGGATTGTGAGTCGCAAAGGACTGGAGGTCGGAAACACAACCCGGATGAAACTTGAGTCGAATTTCCGATTTCGGCGAAATATGACAGAAGTTTCAGTCGGCGCGAATACCGATTCTCAGCTTCGCCGATCGGCTGCGGGGGTTCATCTTACATTCCAGCGAAGATGGCCCGATCGGTTTGCGGCTCGCACTGCTCCAGAGGTCCCGATTCTGAAAGGCGTTTTTCGTGAGCCGGTCTTCCAGCGAATGGAAACTGATGACGGCCAGCAGACCGCCCGTCTTCAAACAGGCGGGAGCGACTTCGGTCAGAAACCGTTGCACATGCTCAAGTTCCGCGTTCACAGCGATTCGCAGCGCCTGAAACGTTCGCGTCGCCGGATGCGAATTGCCGAGCCGATGCCCCTGCTTCTGGTAAACCTCTTCAATCAGCTCCCGCAGCTGATCGGCCGTGCGCAGACTGCCGCGACGAGCCCGCGACGACATCTCTTCGGCCAGTTGTCCAGCTAGCGGCTCTTCCCCGTATTCACTGAGGACCGTTGTAATTTCTGCAATGGATGCGTCGGCCAGCCAGTCCGCCACCGGTTGCCCGGTCGTTTTATCGAATCGCATGTCGAGCAGCCCCTCGGTGCGGAACCCGAAGCCCCGTTCTTCTGACTCCAGCTGATCGGACGACAGCCCCAGGTCGACCAGAATCCGATCGACCAGCGGCAGCCCTTCGTCCTGCAGGACCGCTTCCAGCTCGGAATGAGGCGCGTGGCGGAGCAGGACGTCGTCGCCAATCTGATAGCGAGCGGACGGAGCGTGCGGTTCACCCGTGAGCGTTTCCGCCGCCCGCGCGAGCATCTCCTGATCACGATCGAGCCCAAGCAGTGTCCCCTCCGGCCGGATCTTCTCGACAATCTTCTGACTATGCCCCGCTGCCCCGACCGTGCCATCGACAACGATCAGACCGGGAGCGAGCTCGAGAGCCTGCAGCGTCTCTCGCAGCATGACAGGACGATGTCGGGTCGGTTTCGGCATGGATGTTCCATCGGTTGGCCCAGACGCGTGCGTCTGGGTGACGAAATCACAAGAGGTCGCTGACAGATGTTGGTGCCCAAAACCTGCTGGGTGCGTCTTGACGCACCAGAATGTGCGTTCGATCGATCAACGGGTCGATCCTGCGGATCGACGGTGCGTCGAGACGAACTCTACGGTTTCTGCGAGAATTCCCAATTCACGGTCTCACTCGCCGGCGGCGAGCGGGGCGTTGCCAGAGTCTAGCAGACCGAGGTCCAGGAGTCCCTCGACCATTTTGCGGGCCAGCGGGCCGGCGGTTTCTCCGCCTCCGCCGCCGTATTCGATCATCACGACAAATGCATAGCGTGGCTGGTCGGCGGGGGCATAACCGGCGAACCAGGCATGCGGCGGGCGATTCAGGCCGGTCTGAGCGGACCCCGTTTTTCCGGCGATCGACACACGCGAGGTGTGAACCGTGCGGTGTCCAGTGCCATTGGCTCCGGAGACGGTCTGTTCCAGGCCGGCTCGTATCACGTCGAGGGTTTCGGGATCGATATTCAAGTTCCGGGCTTTCACAGCTGGGACGATATCCTCAGAAACACCATCGGCTTCCGGCTCGCCCACGGCGATTCGACTAACAACCCGCGGGACGATCAGGTCTCCTCCATTCGCGACCGCAGCCGTCATCGCGAGCATTTGCAGTGGAGTCACGGTGAGATAACTCTGCCCGATCGCCAGGCCGAGTGTGTCGCCGGCGTACCACTCATATTTGCCGTCTGGCCCATTGTCTTTCGGCGTGGGGACGTGCCCCGACTGTTCAAACGGCAGATCAATTCCTGTCGGGCGACCGAAGCCGAGCCGATGGCTCCACGATTCCAGTTTCGCCGGGCCAAGACGACGGGCGGCATCAAAGAAGTAGACGTTGCAGGACGAAGAAAGAGCTTCGATCAGACCAATTTCGCCATGTCCGACCCCAGCCGACTGAAAGATCGCACAGCGATGGCTCTTCGGCGTATCGAGGAATCCACGGCAGTTGAAGAGCGTACGCGGAATGCCTTCCGATTCGCAGAGGGCAATGGCTGCGACCGGTTTGTAGGTGGAACCGGGAGCCAGCAGCACCTGCGTGATGCGGGACAGCAGCGGGCCTCGTTTGTCGTCGTTCATCTGCTTCCAGTAATCGGCACTTCCCTCGGCGAGTTGCACGAGATCGGGCCGAGGAGCGGAGGCTGCCGCGACGATCTCTCCGGAGAAGACGTTCATCACCAGAATGCAGCCGCCCTGAGGCTCCATGTCTTCCGGCTTCTCGTCCCCTTTCGGCAACGGCGGAATGAGCGACGGTTCCGGCGAGACGACCTCATCGAGTAACGATTCCGCCAGAGACTGCAGCTGACTGTGGAGTGAAAGGATGAGATGATTCCCGGACCGTCCGGTGCGAATCGGCTTCACGTCGAGGATGTCCCCCTGCCGCCCGATTCGCACTTCCTGAGCCCCGGGAAGTCCGCGCAGGGTTGAGTTGTAGCTCCGTTCGACGCCAAAGCGGCCCTGCCGGTCCCCAGCCGAATAAGCCAGCGGATCGATGTCGGGCAACTCGGCTTTGCGTTCTCGAATCTGATCCTCCCGCACGCTGCTCCGCAGGCCGATCACATGACTCGCCAGCGAGCCTCGGGGGTAAATGCGGGTCGTGCTGGGCGAGACCCGCACGCCGGGGAAATCGGTCGGATGAGCTTCAATCTCGGCGACAACGGCGGTCGGAACATCTTCAATCAGCGTGTGAAAGTCGAGCTCTTCCTTGATCACGATCGGATCCCGGTCCCGGGCGGGAGGCTCGGTCAGTTCCGATTTGACGAGTTCCCACAGCTGCGACCACGATCGCAGCGAACTGAGTTCGAAACGCTGCTGATGGTCCTGCTCTTCAGCGGCGAGCCGCTCCTGCTGCCGGCGATCGACCGCTTCGGCGATGCGTTCGACCCGCTCCTGAATCTCGGCTCGACGGGTTTCGAACTCTTCGGCGGTCAGGTTGCCTGTTTTTCTCAGCCGCCGCCAGAGTGCATCGCGGCTCTTCAGGGCCAGTTCTTTGGCTTCGTCGAGGGAGAGTTGATCGTCTTCGGCTCGTTTTCGTTGCTGTTTGCGAGCCTGTTCTTTCAGCCAGAGGGGATGGGGCGGCTCTTCGAGCCAGCGGTAATGCACGGCGACATTGAAATGCTGATGATCGTAGGCGAGCAGCTGGCCGTCGCTGGAATAGATGCGGCCATCGACAGCGGGAATCGGCTCGGTCTTGATGGTGACCGGGTGAGCGTTCGCGAGATAATCGGGCGGATGATTGATCTTGAGATCACCAAGCCGAACGGCGATGACTGCAACCACAACGACAGCGAGTCCGCCGAGCAGCCAGGTGCGAAGCTCGACTTGTTTGTCGAGACTCCACGCATCCTCGCGCCGCTCCGCAGCCGCGTCGATCACCTGCCATTGTGAATGAGGCTGATTCCGCATCCCTGCGTCGGACCTCTGTCCCCTGTGAGACTCGTTTGAATTTCACGACATCAGAACTCCCTCGCCCCCCCTGGGGGAGAGGGTTGAGATGAGGGGGAAATGCGGGCGACCTGCTCCGCAGGCCGTTGATTTCAGTTCGCGATGGAAAATCGCTCGTTGCTTCCCCCTCATCCGCCCTTCGGGCCTTCTGCCTCTGGCAGAGGAATCAGGCCGCTCCCCCTGAAGGGGACGAAGGAACACGATTCGGATGACCTGTACCGTTCGGACGCCCATTCTGGTGCGTCAAGACGCACCCTACGTGCTGGGCAGCCACGCTGATGACACACTGCTGGGCAAGCCAGCAGTGGCACCCTGTGAAACTGTCCCGGCCGGCTGGACACCGGCCTTCGGGGAGCAGTCTACTCGAACGGCGAATCCGGGTGAGCGCCAGTTTGGCTTACCACTGACGAGGGCGGACGGAGCCCTGCACGCGGAGCGGGAGTCCCATGATGCGGAGGAAGCCCTCGGCGTCGTCCTGGTTGTAGGATCCGCCGCCTTCCATGCTGGCGATCTCGTCGATGTACAGGCTGTTCTCGCTCGAACGACCGGCGATACGGCAGTTGCCCTTGTAGAAGGCGACCTTCACTTCTCCGGTCACCGGCTTCTGGGTTTCCTTGATGAAGGCCATCAGGGCGTCCATCTTGGCACAGTACCACATCCCGTTGTAAACCATCTCGGCCACTTCCGGGGAAATGCGATCGCGGAGATGAGTCAGATCGCGGTCGAGGGTCATCTGCTCCATCGCCAGATGGGCGGCGTAGAGAGCCGTCATGCCCGGAGCTTCGTACACGCCGCGGCTCTTCATGCCGACGTAGCGGTTCTCGATGATATCGATCCGTCCGACGCCATTGCGGCCGGCGATCTCGTTCAGCTCGGTAACCATCTCCAGGCCCGACTTCTTCTGACCGTTCAGCGAGACAGGCACGCCCGACTCGAAGCCGATGGTCACGAATTCTTCTTTGTCCGGAGCATCCTGCGGCGAGACCGTCATCCCGAAATCGATCACCTGAACGCCATCGACATTCGGGTCTTCCAGACTGCCGGCTTCGTAGCTGATGTGCAGGCAGTTTTCATCGGAGCTGTACGGCTTCGAAGCGGTCGCTTTCACAGGGATGTTCTTTTCTTCGCAGTAGGCGAGCATCTCGGTGCGGCCCGGGAAGAGGTCGCGGAATTCCTTCATCCGCCAGGGAGCGATGGTCTTCACGGTCGGATCAAGAGCTTCGGCGGCCAGCTGGAAGCGGCACTGGTCGTTCCCTTTACCGGTCGCTCCGTGCACGAACGCCACGGCTCCGACTTCGCGGGCCCGCTGCAGGCAGGCCTTGGAGATGAGCGGCCGGGCGATCGACGTGCCGAGCAGATAAATGCCTTCGTATTTGGCCTGCCACTGCAGGACCGGGAAGGCGAAGTCGTTGCAGAGTTCTTCGCGGACATCGGCGATCTCAGCCGAGGCGGCTCCGATGTCGATGGCCTTTTTCATGATGGCCTGACGGTCTTCGCACGGCTGCCCGAGGTCGACATACAGGCAGTGGACTTCGTAGCCCTTGTCCTGCAACCAGCCGACCAGCACAGAAGTATCGAGTCCGCCACTATACGCCAGAATGACCTTATCTTTGCTCACGATCGAACCTCTTTGACTCTAAAAACGATTGGGCTGGACTGATTGAATGACAATGGTTTTGAGGTAAAGTTACCCGCTGGATTTCGGTTTGTCGAAGATGCCGGGCCGGTTTCGAACAGGCTCTACTTTTCTTTCCGATACTTCGTGAACAACTCGGGGCGTCTTACGGAATCGGCACCGTGCTTTTCAAAGATTTTCTGCATGGCTTCCGGGTTCGGCACCAAATTGAGCTGGTCGATGGCTCGGAAGCCGGCGTCGTTCCGTTGTTCGGGATCGGCACCGGCCTGCAATAGCACGTCCGCCAACTGAGGATTTCTCCTGGCCACGGCGTATTGTAAGGGAGTCATCCCTCTTGAGTCAGCGATGTTGACGTCGGCACCGGCACTAATCAATTCCTGCGCTACGGAGACAGAAAACGAATGTGATGTTCCGGCCAGTCGCAACAACGGTGTTTCGATTTCCGAAGTCACGACGTTGGGATCAGCTCCGGCCTCCAACAGCAGGATTGTCATCCTGACCTGCTTGGCATCATTCAACGTGAACGTGGCCCGATGAAGCACCGTCGGATTGATCCTGTCCTTATGACATTTGACGTCTGGATCTGCGCCGAGCTTCAACAGGGTTTCAACGGACTCAATTTTCTTGAAGGTCGCCGCGAGGTGGAGGGCCGTGTAGCCCTCCTTATTCAACGCGTTGATATCCGCCCCCAGTTTGAGAATTTCGGGAATGAGTTCCGGATGGTGGATTGCAGCCTGATGGAGGCCCAGCGAGCGGAGATAGTCCTGATACTGCCGGACGCGATAAAAATGGACGTTGACGGCAATCACGATGATCACACCCACGGCTGCCAGAGCATACAGAGACCGTTCCAGCTTCTTCATGGTGTTACCCCGACTGTGTTTACCCCTTACTCCCACTCAATCGTGCTGGGCGGTTTCGAGCTGATGTCGTAAACGACCCGGTTCACGCCGCGAACGCTGTTGGTGATTCGCGTCGAAATCTTGCCGAGCAGATCGTGTGGCAACTGCGACCAGTCGGCTGTCATGAAGTCGTCGGTGCTGACCGCTCGCACGGCGAGCACGTATTCATAAGTACGACCATCGCCCATCACGCCGACGGTCTGAATCGGCAGGAGCACCGCGAAGGCCTGCTGGACTTTGCGATACCAGCCGGCGTTCTGCAGTTCTTCGAGCACGATGGCATCGGCTTCGCGGAGAATCTTCAGGCGATCTTCCGTGATCTCGCCGAGGCAGCGAACGGCCAGACCCGGACCTGGGAACGGATGTCGCCAGATCAATTTTTCCGGGAGGCCGAGTTCGAGACCCATTTTGCGGACTTCGTCTTTGAACAGATCCCGCAGCGGCTCGATCAGTTCGAAGCCCAGTTCTTCGGGCAGTCCACCGACGTTGTGGTGGGACTTGATGGTCTCAGCCGGGCCGTCGGCATTCGCTCCCGATTCGATCACATCCGGATACAGCGTTCCCTGAGCCAGGAAGCGGGCATCTTCAATCGACTCGGCTTCGCTGCGGAAGACATCGATGAAGACCTTGCCGATGATCTTGCGCTTCTGCTGGGGATCGGTGACGCCGGCCAGTTCTCCGAGGAACCGCTGGCGGGCATCGACGACGTGCAGATCGGTTTTGAAGTGTTCCTGAAACTGCGACCGGACCGCTTCGGCTTCCCCTTTTCGCAGCATTCCGTTGTCGACGAAAATGCAGGACAGCTGAGAACCGAGAGCTCGATACAGCAGAGCCGCCACGACGGACGAATCGACCCCGCCCGAAAGCCCACAAATGACGCGGGACTTGCCGACCCGTTCACGGATCGAATCAATCTCGCGATCGATCAGCGAAGAGATCCGCCAGGTGCCGTGACAGCCGCAAACACGACGGACGAAGTTCGACAGCAACTGACCGCCGAAATCGGTGTGGGTCACTTCAGGATGGAACTGCAGGCCGAAGATCGGTCGACTGCGATGCTTGACCGCCGCGTACGGGCAGGATGACGTCGCCGCGAGCGAGATAAACTGTGAATCCAGATTGTCGACCTGATCCCCGTGGCTCATCCAGACGGTGAGCTCTTCAGGAAGTTTGGCGAAGAACTCGTTCGGCTCGTGCACACGACAGGTCGTGCGACCGAACTCCCGCGAATTGCCGGGAATCACATCGCTCCCCAGGTATCGGCAAAGCACCTGCATGCCATAGCAGATGCCGAGCATGGGAATGTCGAGATCGAAGATCGCCGGGTCGGGTTGCGGAGCGCCGTCGCCATACACACTGGCGGGCCCCCCGGAGAAGATGATCCCTTTCGGATTCAGTTCTTTCACTCGCTCAGCGGAAAGATCGTGGCGGACGATCTGGCAGAACACGTTCTGCTCGCGAACGCGACGGGCAATCAGTTGAGCTGTCTGCGATCCAAAATCGAAGACGAGAACGACTTCTTCATCCACGGGAACAGTATCGAGTTCGACGTGATCGCCGGGCTGAGTCTCCGTACCTGTCATTAAATATGCTCAATCAAGCTGAAAAACGTGGGCTTCAGGTCGTTTCCATCAAAAGGCAAGCGGCCTTTCGACATGAGCGGGAGCGGCGGCTTACTGCCTGCAACGGCCCCCGAGACACTGACGCGTATTTGCGGGAAAACGACAAGCGGTCCTGCTTGCCTGTACAATCTACAGTTTCCAGGATCGGCCCACCCTCAGCGCAGACGGAGCAAACCGAATCCGATATGCTATCGCGGCGACTTCGATCCTTCAATTGAGCGTGCCGCCCCCGCTGGAAAACAGAGCGGACTCACCCGAGACACAACGCCTCTTTGCAGCATAAAGCCAGCCGCCGCGACGACTTAAGCCGACATCAATAATGATTTGCCCGTACTGCCGACATGACGAAACCAAGGTGATCGACTCCCGCACGAGTGCCGAGTTCGCCATTCGTCGACGTCGCGAGTGCCTGGCCTGCAACCGACGCTTCACCACCTACGAGAAGATCGAAGAGTTGCCGATCAAGGTCATCAAGAAGGATGGCTCCCGGGTTCCGTTCAATCGCGAGAAGATTCGCGAAGGTCTCGAGAAGGCCTGCTATAAGCGCCCGGTCAGCGAAAGCGACATCGAAAACCTCATCAGCCAGGTCGAAGCCGAGGTCTATGAAACCTTCGATCGTGAGGTCCCTTCGCAAATGATCGGCGAACAGGTCATCGAGCGCCTGCGAAAGCTCGATCAGGTTGCCTTCGTCCGCTTCGCTTCAGTCTACCGCGAGTTCAAGGACGTCAACGACTTCGTCGAAGAGCTCGGCTCCATGCTCAAGCAGCGCAGCAGTCACTGACCGAGTATTCCCGCCAGCGTCGCCCGATTGGTCAGTTTTCACCAACGTGAGACTCGGGCCGGACGTAAGTCTGTTGCCGTCAGTTCTTGTTAAGATCTCTGTATCAATCAACTGCTGGACTGCTTACAATCCACGCCTGTCCGGGCCTGCGGTCGAGCCGCATCTGGACTGATTCTGCGTCTCCTCATGAAACTTCGCCCTCAGGCTATCAGTCTCGTTTTATGCCCGCTCAGAAACCTTTTCATCCTGAAGAACTCGATCTGCGCACACCCTGGCTGGCGGCTCTCCTGTCGTGGCTGATCCCGGGGGCAGGCCAGTTTTACCAGAAACGCTACGTGAAAGCGGGCATCTTCAGTGTCTGTATTCTGGGCACGTTTCTGTACGGCGTCGCACTCGGCGAGGGTCGCCCCGTTTACTCGTCTTACTACGAGAATCGCGATGGCCAAATCTTTCGCAAACGGAACTACGGCTACCTGTCCCAGATTCTCCTGGGGCTTCCAGCCATGCCCGCTGTCATTCAATCGCGGCGGCTGGAATCGTCCGTAATGAGTGGCTCTCTGCTCGACGTCCCGCTTGAAACCGAGTTCGAAGGCCGAGTCCTGCCCGATCGCGACGCTGATGACGATGTCGCCCCCATGGGCGTTCGCGGAACTATTCGCCTGCAGATGGAACCCGGCCCGCTGGGCCCTGAGGTCCGCGGCCATCTCGTCGGCCAGGTGGTCGAAACCGGCGAAGAAATCGACGTCACGCTGGCCGAGTATCAGGCCGCCAACGCACCGCCGGTCGGCCCACCCATCGCGGCTGATCCCGAGCGATTTGTCTTTATGCAGGTCGACGACATCAACGCGGCTCCTGAAAACCTCGGCCGGCATCTTCGCGGAACCGTGTCCCGTTCGTTTATCAACTGGTACCAGGTCCCGTTGCAGGATCAGGAGCTTCAGGATTTGAACTCCCGCCTCGGCAAACGCTGGGAACTGGCGATGGTCTTCACCTGGATCGCCGGACTGCTCAATATTCTCTGCATCTGGGATGCCTACGAAGGCCCTGCCTACGGCATTCGCCCGCGGCCGCCGGAAGAGAAGCCGACTCCGCCCAAACCGGTTACGTAGGATCTTTCCCAGTCGCTTTCAGAGCGGCTTCGCACGAGGCTTTACAATGAATATCCCCGTTCTGCTTTACATGTTGCCAATGACCGCCGTGATTTCCCTGGTCTACAGCGCCAGCCGGTTTGAAGACACGCAGGCGATTATCGCCAAGTCGATTCGCCTGTTCGCTCAGATCTCAGTCTTCCTCCTCGGCATCCTGCTGCTGCTGTATCTGCTGACCGTCAAGCTCTGAACCGCGACCGCAAATGGAAAACGCCCGACCTGTTCAATTCAGGCCGGGCGTTTTTTTGTGAGGTCAACCGCAGTACTTACTGGATCGGCTCGATTGTCTCAGGCGGAACTTCCGACGTTCCGGTCGGAGTCGGCTCAGACGTTGTCGCCGGTGCGGGCGTACTCGTTGTCGCCGGAGTTGGCGTTGCTGTTGTCGCCGGGGCGGGTGTTGACGTCGTTGCCGGCGACGGGGTCGGCGTGCTCGTCGTTTCCGGAGCAGGCGTCGAAGTCATCTCGGGCTCATCGGCTGCCTCCGCGCTGTCCGCGGGAGTGTCAGAAATGATGGTCGCCTTCTTGATGTAATCGAGCCGCGGGAAGTTCTCGTTCAGATACTCATTTCCGCGAGCCACAATCTGCCCCTGATCAGGACTCTCGCCGTATTCGGCATTGAGATCCTTCACCACGTCCATCCCTTCAATGACTTGCCCGAAGGGAGCGAAGCCCTGGTCGTTCAGGAACGAGTTGTGGCCGAAGTTAATAAAGACCTGCGTCGTCCGGGTGTTCGGCCCACGCATGGCAAACGTGATCATGCCCGGCTCGTTCGATTTCACCGGGGGATCATCCGGAATGTTGGCGTTCTGCCATTTCTTCGCCACGGCGGGATCGCCACTGATACCCCACTGAACCATGAAACCCGGCACATTGCGGAAGAAGCGGGTCTCGTCGTAGAAGCCCGACTTCACCAGTTCCTTGAATCGAGCCGCTCCATTCGGGGCCCATTCCGGGTGAACTTCGACCACGAAGTTACCCTTCGAGGTCTCGAACTTCACCTGATAGGTGCCGGTCGTCGCGACCGGTTCATCACTTTCAATGGTCGTGGTCGTCGTTTCGGGATCCGCCGGAATCGTGGGACTGGGAGCCGGGGACTCGTCAGGCTTGAATCGGCAGCCGGCGGACAATACCGCCAATGAGAAGAGAAACAGGGTCAAAGATGAGCGTCGCATGCACGTCCTTCCATTCTGTGTCGTAGAAAACCTGATACGATAACCAAGTGGCCGAAACCGCAAATGCTTTGAGGCGACTGCGGTTACGATCGACCCAGACGCGGATTCCACCGGCGATTGTAGTCGCTCCCCCAGTCCCGAAAAGGGAACCGATTCAAATCGATAATTCCCTGGCCAAACTCCTCGAACATGTGATGCGGTTTCTCCCCGACCTGCATCAGGAGCTGACCGACCTGCTTCAACAGGTCCCGTCCGGCCGCGTGACCACTTTCGGGCGGCTCGCCCTGGCGCTGGGCGATCGCCACGCCGCCCGCTGGATTGCGACCGTGCTGCGGCACGATGTACGCTTCGACGCATCACCCTGGCATCGCGTGGTCCGGCTCGACGGTTCCCTCCCCGGCACATCCCGGCCCCATTCCCCCTCGCAACTCGACCTCCTGCTTCAGGAAGACGTCCGCCTGAAGAACGGTCGCGTCGATTCCTCCGTGGAATTCTTCGAAGCCTTTCAATCAACCCGGCCCCTCCAGCGGCTTCACGAACAACAGAACCAACAGGCCGGGCAAGTCTCCCTCAAGGATCAACTGCCGCCCGATCCGACCATGGCCGGGATTGACGTCGCTTATCCGAACCCCGGCCGGGCCCGAGCGGCCTATGTCGAATGGGATCCACTCACAAAGACGACAATCTTCGAGCGGATCGTCGATTCTGGAGTCCGTTTCCCCTATATCACCGGATTTCTTTCCTACCGCGAGATCCCGGCTTATCTGCATCTGCTCACCGACGTCTCCGCCGAACGGCCCCTGGCCGATGTTCTTCTTGTCGACGGTTCGGGCATTCTGCATCCGCGCGGCATCGGAATCGCGAGCCACCTCGGCGTCCTTCTGCAGCGACCGACCGTCGGTGTCAGCAAAAAACTGCTTCACGGAAGCCTGCCGAAAACCGACGACGGGCAGCAGCTCATCGAAATCGCCACGGAATCGGGAGAAATTCGGGGAGCGGCGGTTAAAGTCGGGCCGGATCACAAGCCGATCTATGTGTCTCCGGGACATGGCTGCTCAGTCGGGATGGCCATCGCCCTGGTGCAGCGGAGTTTCGCGACTCATCGACTGCCGGAACCGGTTCACCTCGCCGATCGGCTCAGCAAGAGCCAGTCAAAACGGTGAAACGACCGGCACAGCTTGCCCGCATTCTCGTTGAGAAGGGTTGCTGAAGGAAATCGAAAAGAATTGCGAACAACTCAGTTGACGTCGTGGAGCGGGAGGTTATTATTCCCTTCCGCGACACACGGATGCAACGGGTCGACGTGACCTGAGGCATTCGTTCTTTTTTTCGCCCCGCACTTTCTTCCTTCAGAGAGTTTTTCTCCTTGACGAATGAAAGTCGCTTGCGAAAATAAATCTTGGCAGTAAACTGCCGAGCCCGCGATTCGGAATCTTCTGAAACGCGGCGCGGAGAACAGGCCTGTTGAGGTCAGTTCACGGTGATGGTTGGCAGCACCACAAAGTCTGCGCCGAAGAGCCTGTTGAGGCCTTCGTATGATATTTGGCAATTTGGTTGGTGATTTGAGTTCAGCAATAAGTATGTGACGGCTGACCGATTTCTTCTTCGGAAGAAATCAAATCAAACCAGTCGGCATCTTCGGATGTTGGCTTTCCATCTTC
>NZ_JAKFGB010000021.1:300000-409891 GCF_022267515.1 Rubinisphaera margarita
ATCCGCCGTTGCCGGGACATCGCATTCGGGGCTACCGCCAGCAGGAAGTGTTCGGCATGGTGCAGGTGGCTCCGACTGAAGATGGAAAGCCACGTCGCTGCCGGGTCGTGCTCGAAATGGTGACAGGGGGAAAGAGTTTGCGGACCGAGACCGGCGAATGCTGTGTCGCGATCCAGATTGGAGAAGATCCGAGTCTAGTGGTGCTCCAGCCGGCAAAGGCCGATGTGAACGACATGTTGCCTCTGACAGACGCCGCCGTGAAGCCAGCTCTCCGAAGAATTGAAGATTCTCTGGCTGACTACGACGACCTCACACGACGGACGGCGGCCGCCTCGCGGGAACCGTTCTGGAAAAAGCGACACGAACGGGCCGCGGCGTGGGGGAAGACAAATCCGGCTCCGCCTGTGCCACGTCCGGAAAGTAGTCCTGAAAGGCATCCCATCGATGCATTTCTGCTCGCCAGGATGGAGCGGGCGCGCATAGAGGCAGCGACATCGGATCCCGAGCAGACCGAGTATTTTCACGGCAAAGTGCTCCCGATTCTTCGTGAGCAATGTTTTCGCTGTCATGGCGAGAAAGACAATGGGGGACTCAAGGTCAACTCGCGCGACTCCATTCTCTCGGCTGGCGATTCCGAAACTCCGGCAGTCGTTGCCGGAAATCCGGAAGAAAGTGAGCTGATTGCTCGCGTCCGAGCCGGGGATATGCCGCCGACGGAGGAAGGGCTTCCAGAAGAACAGATTCTGATTCTCGAACAATGGATCCGCGATGGAGCCGCGTGGCCCGCGCCGCCGTTGGACGAAGCCGCCATTACACCGGCTGCCGTGGTCAACGATGAGAAATTCCTTCGAAGAATCTATCTCGACATCATCGGCATGCTCCCGACGCAGGAGGAAGCTGAGAGCTTCCTCTCGGACACGCGGGATGACAAGCGGACCCGTTTAATCGACCGATTGCTGGCCGATGAGCGGTGTGCGGACCACTGGATGAGTTTCTGGCAGGATCAGCTCGCCGAGAATCCTTCGCTCTTGAACGCGTCTCTGAACAGCACGGGCCCGTTTCGCTTCTTCCTGCACGACTCTCTCCGCGACAATAAGCCGCTCGATCGAATGCTGACGGAACTGTTGCAGATGCGGGGGAACTCTTCGGAGGGCGGCAGCGCTGGCTTTGCCATCGCTGGAGAGAACGACTCGCCCTTCGCGGCCAAGGCCCACATCATCGCATCGGCCTTTTTAGGCATTGAAATGCAATGTGCCCGCTGTCACGACTCGCCCTATCACACAACGACGCAGCGAGATCTCTATGCACTCGCAGCCATGCTGAACCGAAAAGCTCTGACCGTTCCGGCGACGAGCCGGGTCCCGGCCGCGTTTTTTGAGAAGCAGACGCGAGCCTCACTCATTCAGGTGACCCTGCAACCGGACGAAGTGATTGCTGCCGAGTGGCCATTCGCGGACGTGACCGGCGTCAGAGACGACGCCTCCCTCGATCCGCTGATCGAGCAGCCATCGGATTCCCGCGAACGGCTTGCGGCTATCATTACGGCTCCGCAGAATGAACGGTATCGTCAGGTTATCGTCAATCATCTCTGGAAACGGTTGATCGGCACCGGGTTTGTGGAACCGGCTTACGACTGGGAGGGGCGCACTCCCAGCCATCCCGAATTGCTGACCTGGCTGGCTCATCAGTTTTTGGAAAGCGGCGATGATGTCCGCTCATTGATCCGGCTGATCGTCACTTCAGAGGTTTACCAGCGAGAAGCGGTGGGGCGTAATCACGCTGCCGAAGCCGACGTTCGTTTCTTTGCCGCTCCGGATCGACGGCGGATGACCGCGGAACAGGTTGTCGATTCCCTGCACGCTGCGACAGGTCGCCCATTCGATGTCGAAGTGCTGACATTCGTGCACGATGGCCGGAGTGGTCATGTCACGCTCGGAAAGCCGACCCGGGCGTGGATGCTGGCCGACCTGAAGAACGAACGCGATCGACCGAGTCTGAATCTGCCCAAAGCGCGGGCGGTCACAGATGTGCTTGAAGCATTCGGCTGGCAGGGATCCCGCCAGAAGCCGATCCATGAACGGGAACTCGATCCCAACGTGCTGCAGCCCGGCGTGTTGGCGAACAGTGCTCTGAGTGTTTCGTTGACCCGGGCCGCCTGCCGCTCCGAACTGGCTGAACTCGCACTCGACGCCGAGTCGCCGGGCCAGTTAGTCGACACGCTGTTCCTGCGGATTCTCACCCGTTATCCCACAGCCGATGAGAAGGACGCTTTTTCTGCCGCGTTGGCCGACGGTTTCGATCAACGTCGAGTTCCTGAGGCTGACGTGCATTGGCCTGCAGACCCACCACGTCTGCGGCAGGTCACGTGGTTCAATCACCTGCGACCCGATGCCAACTCGATTCAACAGGAACATGAACGGCGTGTTCAACAGGGACCGCCCGCCGATCCTCGTCTGCAACCGGAATGGCGGGTTGTGTACGAAGACGCCGTCTGGAGTCTGATGAATCACCGGGAGTTCGTCTGGGTTCCCTGACCGGGCAGGCGCTGCATCTTCAATTCGTATCACCGTTCGAGAAACATTCATGTCGCATTCCTCACAGAGTTCTGTCCGCTACTCGATGGACGAGTCGATGGTTCTGAATCGCAGGGACTGCCTGGCCACAGGCGCGGCTGTCGCGGGGGGGCTGCTGCTGCCGAAAATCGGAGCGGCCGATTCTGCGACTCCGCTGATCAAGGGGAAGGCGGAACATGTCATCTCGATCTGGCTCGGCGGCGGAATGGGGCAGATCGATACGTTCGATCCGAAACGAAAAGGAGATCCGAAGAAGAGGACGCCGGGGTCCTATTACGAATCGATCGACACTGCGGTGCCGGGCGTCCAGCTCTGCGAGCATCTCAAGACGCTGGCTCCGCTGATGGACCGGGTGACGGCTGTTCGTACGGTTAACCACGAAGCGATCGACGAACATGCGGCTGCGACAAATCGCATGCATACTGGCCGGCCGGTCAGCGGGACCGTCACGTATCCGTCGCTCGGTTCGATCATCACTCATGAGAGAGGCTCGGCGAACGACGGTGCTCCTCCGTATGTGTTGATTGGCTATCCCAACGTGACGCGCGGCCCGGGATTCCTGGGGGCCCAGCACAGTTATCTGTATCTGACCGATACCAGTCAGGGGCCAGCGGGGCTGTCTCGTCCAGGTGGAATCACCATGGAACGGCAAAGCCGCCGGGAATCGCTTCTGAAGGTGCTTAAGCAGAATGCCGACCCGACGAGCGACAAGCGTCTACTCGATTACGATGCCGCCATCGAACAGAGCCTCAAGCTCAGCGGACCGGAGTTCAATCAGGTGTTCGAACTGGACCGGGAGCCTTCCGAATTGCGGAACCGCTACGGCGGCGAGTTTGGCCAGCGATGTCTTTTGAGCCGCCGCCTGGTCGAACGGGGCGTTCGTTTCATCGAGGTCTCCCACAATCTGAATTTCCTGAACGGAGCAGGGTGGGATGTGCACAACGACGGCATTCTCGATCAGCACAAACTGATCCAGGAGCTGGATACGGCGATGGCGACGTTGATCAGCGATCTTGAGGAAAAGAAGCTGCTCGACAAGACCTTGATCGTTGTGACTTCAGAGTTCGGACGACCGCCCGAGTTTGACAGTGGCGGCGGTCGGGGCCATCAGGGAACGGCTTTCACGTGCGTGCTGGCCGGCGGTGGTCTGGCTCACCGCGGCGCTTACGGCGAGACCGATGAACTGTCGAAGACGATCGTCTCCAATCCCGTTCCCCTCCCGGATTTCTTCGCGACCATTTTCGCGGCTGTCGGCGTCGACTATCACAAGTATCTCTACGACGGCGACCGGCCGGTCCCGATCACGGATCAGGGCAATGCGATCGCGGATCTGTTCGGCTGAGAGTTCCGGAACGTCCGCGCTCAGGTCGTGGCTGTCGTACTCGCCGCACCTTCCTGAATCGCAGCGACGCCTGGGTGTTTCAGTTTGCGTTCGATTGAGATCGCGTAGAAACGCTCGGTGATCCCTTCCACCAGTCCAACACGGTGGAGCCCGTACATTGATTTGACTTCCTCTTCAATGATGGCCGGTATGGCGAGCAGTCCCGTGCCCCGGTTGCCTGCGATTTTGAGCATCGCACTGTCGGCGAACTCTCCCTGAATGAACGGCGTCAGCCCACGTTCATGGAACCAGAGGTCGAGCGAACGCCGGAGCGAACTGTCTTCGGTGGGCAGCAGGAAGGGGGCCCGATCGAGCGATTCGGGAAAAGTGCGACGGTACTTACGAGCCAGCTTCGCCGCCGCCACGATGAGGACCTCCGATTCGGCCAGCAGATGTGAATAGGCCCGCACCCGGTAGTAAGGATCGAGCGCCGTGTCGGAGAGAACGACGTCGAGGCGATAAACGGAAAGATCGGCGACCAGCGCTGGCGTGTCTCCTTCGTGACAAACAAGTTTCACCGGTGGTTTCAGATCGAGCGCAGGTTGCAGCAGTTGATAGGCCAGCAATTTCGGCATCACATCTCGAATCCCGACGCGAAACTCCAGTGGCCTTCCCGTCGGGCGTCCCTTCACAACCTCCAGCAGCTCGCGGCCGGTTGCGAAAATCTCGGAGGCGTACTCGGCAACCTGCTCGCCCATTTCGGTCAGGACCAGGCCGCGGCCGCGCTTCTTCAGAAGTTTGACGCCGAGCTCCCGCTCCAGCTCCCGGACCTGTTGGCTGACACTGGCCGGTGTCACGTACAGCGCCTCGCTCGCTTTCTGCACGCTCCCTTCACGGGCGACCAGCCAGAAGTTCAGGAGATGATGATAATTGAGCCAGTCCATGGGGTTCGCAACACCTAATTAAAACTAAAGCGTTGTGCTTATGGATTTAAATTATCCTAAGGGCGGCTGCGGCGTATAGTCAATGAAGAGCGTGAGTTTCCTTTCGTGACTCCTTTTACCTGGAGAAGAACATGCAAATGACGCTTCGATGCAGTGGTGTGGATCTCGCCGGACATCGCAGAGATGCCTATCGCGAAATTCTGCTTTCATCGCTGGAACGGTTTCAACACCGGCTCCGTCGGGTCAGTCTGTATCTGGAAGATACGAACGGGCCGCGGGGAGGCGTCGACAAGCAATGCCGCTGTGTCCTTCATCTGACGCGGATGCCGCCCATCGTGATTCAGGACAAGGACGAAAGTCTGTCCAGCCTGATCTACCGGGTGGCCAATCGTGCCAGTTATGTCCTGAGTCAGAAAGCGGACCGTCGAAAGAAGCGTTCCTTACGTGATCGGGAACGTATCCGCTTCGCCGAATAACTTCAGCCCCTGAGACAGTCAGGGTTTTTCCATGGCGGTGAGTTCGTCGAAAGACGGGCTCGCCGCCTTTTTCGTTGGGCAGTCGCTGAAAGTGGACCGCGCTCAAGTCTCCTGTTCAGAAGCAGGCGTCTTCACCAAAAACACGGAACAGGGGGCTCCGAGAGCGACCTGATAACTGAGCGTCGCCAGGCTTTGCGCCGGATGTTGCGGATCGACCGGATGCGAACTGAGAACGATCAGATCAACGGAGTGGGCAACGGTCCAGCCGATAACTTCGGGGACGCGTCGTCCGGTGACGACGTGGAAATCGACGGTCAGACCGATATCAGCAAAAGGCTGGGCATATCGTTCGAGATCGACTTCTGCCCGCTGGGCACACCGCTGCAGGAAGTCCTGAATCTCGGCGTCTTCGCCTGCGGAATCGATCGATTCAACGACGTGCAGCAGCGTCACGCGCGAGGAGTTAACCTGAGCGACTTCAATCGCCACATCGACCGCCCACTGACTGCGAGGGCCGAAATCGACTGGAACGAGGATGTGTTGATATCGCGATCTCATGGGACATTCCCGACCAGTACGATGATCGATTAGAAAACTCGCGGAGTGCGAACCACTCTGAATTCTGAGCGATCAAGGGCGGTTTGATCAATTCCTTTCTCAACAAATTACGATGCTTTCGAGCTACGATGAGAACTTCCCGTGAAAAAACGAGAAGTTTCCTGTCGACGCGAGAGCTGCTCGTTCGACTGATTGTTGTCACGGAGGCTGCTCCCAGTCGGGGACAGTAAACCGTGGTTCAACAGGCCTCTCAATCCATTCACTGAAAGAATTCCTCATGTCTCAGACGTTGATTCAGCCTTATCTCTTCTTCGGCGGCCGTTGTGAAGAAGCTTTGGAGTTCTACAAACAGGCGATCGAAGCCGAGATAGAAATGCTGCTGCGGTTCAACGAGAGTCCGGAGTCGCCTCCCGAAGGAACATTGCAGCCGGGGTTTGAGGAGAAAGTGATGCATGCCTCCTTCCGGGTGGGGAAGAATCGGATCATGGCGTCCGATGGCTGCGAAGCCAGTTCCGGATTCGCCGGCTTCTCGCTGTCGCTGGCTTTGCCGACAAAGGCTGAGGTCGATCGTGCGTTCGCTGGACTCTCCGAAGGCGGGCAGGTGACAATGCCTCTGGGCAAGACATTCTGGTCGTCTCACTTCGGCATGGTGACTGACAAATTCGGCATAGGATGGATGGTCGCACTTCTGGAAGAGCCACCGGCCTCCTTCGACTGACGTTCCTGAATTGTTCACAAAACTCGTTAACAACCACGTACTCACAATGGGAGACAGAGAATGTCAAAGGGGCAGATCGCGGGATGGGTGCTGAGCGGACTGCTCAGTGCATTTTTGATCTTTGCCAGCGCAGGCGGAAAGTTCACGGACTGGGAAGGCAAAGACGAGATGTTCGCCAAGTTTGGTTTCACCGAAGAACAGATGGTTCAGATCGGCTACGTCGAAGTCGCAATTGCCGTGCTGTACCTTGTGCCTCGCGTCGACTTCATCGCGACGGTCTTGCTCACCGGATATCTCGGGGGCGCGACAGTCACGCATGTTCGTGTGGAAGATCCGTTCTTTATGCCAATCATCATTGGAGTCGTGGCGTGGATCGCTTTGGGACTGCGTCGCCCCGAAGTATTCAGGGTCGCATTTGGAAGTACGGGATCCAGGCCAGTGAGAGAGGCAGGCTCGATCTCCTCCGATTAGAATCGCGGCACTGAACAGCAAACACAGGGACTTCGCTAAGGGAACACAGATGAAGATCGGTGAAATGATGATCCAGGAATTTGATCGGGAGATGCCGCGAACGCGAGCGGTCCTGGAGTTGGTTCCGGCGGACAGAATGGACTGGAAGCCGCTGGAGGGGCTGCAGACGATCGGCTGGAATGCGAATCATCTGGTCGACATTGTCAGCTGGACGCCAACCATCGTACGCGATTCCGAATGGGACATGGCTCCCGTCGGGCAGGGGCCGATTCCGCCTTCTTCGATCAAGGATCCTCAGGAACTGCTCTTGCAGTTTGACGAGAATGGCGTTGCCGCCAGGGAGGCATTGAAAGAGGCGTCCGACGAGGTGCTGACGGAGGACTGGTCTCTGAAGGCAGCCGGTGAGATCTTCTTCACTCTCTCGAAAGAAGAGTGCCTGCGGACATGGCTGTTCAATCATGTGGTCCACCACCGCGCCATTCTGGTGACCTACCTGCGTTTAACCGGGATCGAAGTCAAGTCGCCCTTCGAATAGGAAGCCACGTCTTCTCCGTCTTGAATTGTTTTGCATCATTGAAGCCTGATGTGTTATCACTTCACTGGAGTGGTCGCACATCAGGCCGCTGATTGTTCACCAGTTCGGTCATTGGAGACTGGAATATTGCAACGTCGATTCCGCCGGGTACTCACGACCGGCATGCTGACACTGCTTCTTTCAACGGCTCCCCTTTTAGCGGAAGCCGGCCGTGAAGAGGATCGGTTTCGTGCGGAGATCGCCTCGATCCTGCAGCGCCGCTGTTTGAGCTGTCATAACCAGGAGCGGATGCAGGGGGACTTCTCTCTGCATTCCGCCGAAGCCGTGCTCGAATCGGGGTATCTCGAACCCGGTGAACCGTCGGCAAGTCATCTGCTCGATGTGATCAGGCCGGTCGATGGCAAAGCCCGCATGCCGCGAGACGCCGATCCGCTGTCCTCCAAAGAGATCGCGGCGATTGAATCGTGGATCGCGGACGGAGCCGTCTGGCCCGAGGGCCTCGTGCTTGCGGAGCATCTGGTCGACAACTTCGACTGGTGGTCGTTCCAGCCGCTTGAACGTCCGGACATTCGGGAAAGCCAGAGCGACTGGGGGCGGACCCCCATCGATGCCTTCATCGCGGCTCGGCATCAACAGGCAGGGGTAACCCACTCACCAGAAGCCGATCGTCGAACGCTCATCCGTCGCGTCACGTTCGACCTGACAGGACTGCCGCCTTCGCCGGAGGAGACAGCGGCCTTTCTTGCGGATCCCGATCCGCAAGCGTATGACAAGCTGGTCGATCGGTTGCTGGCGTCTCCTCGTTATGGAGAACGCTGGGCGCGGCATTGGCTCGATGTCGCGAAGTACGCCGATACCTGCGGCTACGATAAGGACAAGCTGCGACCGAACGCCTGGCCGTATCGCGACTACGTCATTCGTTCGTTCAATGAGGACAAGCCGTACGCACGCTTCGTACAGGAGCAGATTGCGGGAGACGTTCTTTTTCCAGGGGATCGGGACGGCATCCTCGGGCTGGGCTTCATCGCTGCCGGGCCGTGGGATTTCATCGGTCATGTCGAAGTCCCGGAATCGAAGATCGACGGCAAGGTGGCCCGCAACCTCGATCGCGACGATATGGTGTCGAACGTGATCAACACGTTCTGCAGCCTGACGGTCCAATGCGCCCGCTGCCACAACCACAAGTTCGATCCGATCACTCAGGAGCACTACTACGGACTGCAGGCGGTCTTTGCGGCGGTCGATCGAGCAGAGCGGGTGTATGATCTAGATCCTGAGGTGGAAGCTCGAAAGCAGGAACTGGCCGGTGTGATCCGTGAGACGAATGCGGAACTGACGGCTCTGGAGACAGAAATCGAACAGGCTGGCGGCGAGCGACTGAGGGAACTCGAAAGTCAGATTGCCAGATTGCAGGATGCTCAGACCGTTCTGAAGCAACCCGAGTTCGGCTATCACAGCGCCATCGCCACCTCAGCCGACACCGCCCGATGGGTCGAGGTCCGGCTGGCGAAGCCGACCGACCTCACCGGGCTTTCGCTGCATCCCTGTCACGATGACTATGCGGGCATCGGAGCGGGGTTCGGCTTCCCGGTTCGCTTTCGCATCGAAGTCGCCGGTATCGACGGGAAATGGCAAACGGTAGTTGATCAAACCGAAGCGGACTTCCCGAACCCGGGATTGCGCAGCTTCGACGTTGTTCAGGATCTGACCGCCGTAGAGCGGATTCGGATCACGGCGACGAGACTGGCGCCGCGAAAGAGTGACTTCATCTTCGCGTTGGCTGAACTCGAGATCCACAGCCGTGGAACGGAGAAGGGAGAACGTCCACTCGACGGTGCGGTAGTGACAAGTCTCGATTCCATTGAGGCTCCCGTCCGTTGGTCGCGCGACAATTTGATCGATGGAAGCTGGGCGCGGTATGCGAACCCGGTCGAGGCTGAGCAACTTGCTGATCTGGAAGAGGAGAGGAACGTCCTCCGAACACAGATCGAAACTCCGGCCCGGATCGAACGTCGGAAGCAACTCCAGTCGCGGCTGACTGCGAGCCGAAAGCAACTCGAGAATCTTCCCGCTGGTTCAACGGTCTACGCGGCCACCACGCATTTCCCGGCTCAGGGGAACTTCAAACCGACTGAAGGGAAACCGCGTCAGGTGCAGGTGCTTCATCGAGGAGACGTTCAGCACCCGAAGGAAAAGGCTGATCCGTGTGTGCTGCCTCTGGCGGCCGACGAAGTCTCTCGAATGGAACCGGGACTGAGCGAAGCGGAGCGTCGAGCCAGACTGGCGGAATGGGTCACGTCGCCTCACCATCCGATGCTCTGGCGTTCGATTGTGAACCGCGTCTGGCAGTACCACTTCGATCAGGGGCTGGTGGCGACGCCGAATGATTTCGGACGGATGGGAGCGGAACCGACCCACCCAGATTTGCTCGACTGGCTGGCCTGCGAGTTCCGCGACTCGGGAGGCTCGTTCAAGCATCTGCATCGTCTGATCGTCACGAGTAGTGTGTACCGGCAGTCATCCGCTCATCATGAGGGGCACGCGACTGCTGATGCCGGAAATCAACTGCTGTGGAGAATAAATCGTCGCCGACTGACGGCAGAAGAAATCCGGGATGCGATCCTGGTTGTCAGTGGAGCGATGGACTTCACCATGGGCGGACCGGGCTATTATCTGTTCGAGTTGGAGAAGGCGGACCACTCGCCTCACTACGAGTATCATCTGTTCGATCCAACCGATCCGGTGTCGCATCGCCGCAGTATTTATCGGTTCGTAGTCCGGTCGCAGCCCGACCCCTGGATGACAACGCTCGACTGTGCGGATTCCTCGCAAAGCACGCCGAAACGCAACGAGACGCTGACGGCTCTTCAGGCTCTTTCTCTGCTCAATAACCCCTTCAATCTGGCGATGTCCGAGCGGTTTGCCGACCGATTGAGGACTGAGTCGTCCGAACTTTCGGACCAGGTGGTGCTGGCATTCCAGTTGATTGCGCAGCGGGAGCCGAACGCGGCGGAACAGAAAGCTCTCGAACGATACGGAACTGACCACGGCCTGGCCAATCTGTGCCGTGTGATGTTCAATCTCAGCGAATTCATGTACGTCGACTGACGGGAAACGCCATGCTCAACCGCCGAACATTTCTCAGCCAGTCCGGACAGGGCTTCGGAGCGATGGCACTGGCCACAATGCTGCACGACGAGACTCGGGCAGCGACGAATGGCGTTCTCCAGACTCTGCATCATCCGCCGAAAGCCAGGCGGGTCGTGCAGCTGTTCATGGCCGGGGCGGCCAGTCACATCGACTTGTTTGATCACAAGCCGATGCTCGATCGCCATCACGGAGAGCCGTCTGATTTCGGCGAGCACGTGGAAGCATTTCAGAATGGGCTGGGGCCATGGATGAAGTCGCCGTTTGCATTCGCACCCTATGGCGAAAATGGTAAGCGGCTTAGTGAAGTCGTGCAGCCGTTAGGCGACTGTGTCGACGACATCGCCTTCGTGCACAACATGGTTGGAAAAACGGGGGTCCATTCGCAGGCGACTTACCTGCAGGCAACCGGGTTTCAGCGTCCCGGCTTTCCCGGCATGGGATCCTGGGTCAGTTATGGACTCGGTTCAGAGAACGAAAATCTGCCCACGTTCGTCGTGCTTCCAGATCATCGTGGTTATGCCAGCAACGGCCCGAAGAACTGGGGAGCGGCGTTTCTACCGGCCAGTTCTCAGGGAACGGTGATCTTTCCTCAGCGGGAAAATCCGATTGAGGATCTGAATGCGAAGGCCGAGTTCGTGACCGCGAAAGGGGACCGGGACGGACTGGCACTGCTCCGCGAGTTGAATCATCGGTTTGAAGAAGAGCGTCCAGGCGACTCACGACTGGAAGCCCGGATCCGGTCGTACGAACTTGCCGCAGCTATGCAGTTGAGTGCACCGGAAGCCCTCGACCTTTCCGACGAGCCATTGCATGTGCTGAAGGCCTACGGACTCGATCGAGCCGGAGCGACGTATCCGGATCAGATCAATGCCCCCGAAGAAGAGGAGTACTTCGGCCGAAAATGTCTCATCGCCCGACGGTTGCTGGAACGCGGCGTCCGTTTCGTGCAGATCTGGTCGGGGAATGACAACGGCTTTCCCCGGCGAAATTGGGACAGCCACGAAGATGTGCAGCGAGACCATGATCCGCTTGCGCGCGGGATGGCTCGGGGAGCGGCCGCTCTGATCAAGGATCTGAAGGAACGGGGGCTGCTCGAAGATACGATCGTGCATTGGACAACCGAATTCGGTCGCATGCCAAGCAGTCAGGGAGGGCGGGGACGCGATCACAATCCGTACGTCTTCACCAACTGGCTCTGTGGAGGCGGCATTCAGGGCGGCATCAGCCATGGTCCTTCCGACGAGTGGGGATACAAACCGCTCGATCGCAATCATCCCACGCAGGTGTACGACATTCACGCCACGATGCTGCATCTACTCGGGATTGATCACACCCGGCTGACCGTTCGTCATGACGGAATCGATCGCCGGCTTACCGACGTTCACGGACATGTGATCTCAGACATCCTGAGCTGATCAACTGGAGAGAACTCTGCGGACTTGCCACATCTCGCGATGTAGCCTCGTGCGTTCAGGCTGCCCGGGGCAAATTCAAAATTCGACGATACGCGTTTGCAGGAGCAAACTCAGCATGGCGGGGGATTGTCGCCCATGCGCCTGCAGGAGAAGCATGAAAAGGCCCTAACCGTTACAGATTGACGGGCTCGTAGGTAGAATTCCTGAGGTTTCGTATTCAAGCAGATCTCTCGCGTCAAAGTCAGCCGATCTCACTCAACAGGCCGCCTATTTCCGCGGCCGGAGTTCAGAGGGCGAATTCAGGAAGGAGTTCGCAGGTTCGGGATCGGAGATCTGTTATGAAACGTCTGACGTTCAGCTGCTCAATTCTTCTCGCCGTGCTTTCGGCGATCGTCGTCCATTCTTCTGAACCTATCGAGCAGGTGTCGAGTTCCCGGAGCGAGGAAAGTCAAGGCCCGCTAATGCGGGCCAAGCTGGCCAGTTCTCAGGCCGTGCTCGAAGGCCTGGTTTCGCGGGACTTTGGGAAAATCGCTGAGGGAGCCGAAGACCTCGACCGGATCTGTCAGACGCTCCATTGGATTGAGACCGACGATCAGGTCTACGCCCACCATCGGACGGAAATGCATCGTCTGACGCAGAAGATCGCGCGGACAGCCGAGACTCGCAACCTTGAAGGAGCCGCCTTCACATACATGCATATGCTTAATGTCTGTATCAGCTGCCACGAGCATTGTCGGGATGTGCTGAAGATTGCCGACGATAGCGAGATCAATTTGCAGATCGTTCCCATTCCGATCACGGGATCGCCGGACGAATCTTCGGGGCAGTCTCTGCGACGGTAGAGCGGATCGCTCTACCGTTTGTCCGCATAGAACCGAGTTTTCGCCTGAAACGCGGCAACTTATGCGGACGGAACGGCTACACCATTAAGTGAACTGCACTAACACGAGTTTGTGCGTTTCTGGAAAATCGCAGGGGCCCTTCAGAACTGGATGGCCGATTTCAGGGGTTTGGAAGCGGGCTTCCATCTTCCCTGAAGTTGTTGGCGATGTCGTCGACGAGAACTCCGTGCACATCGCCGGAGTTTTCAAACTGCCAGATGCGGACCGAGGCCACGGAAACAGTTGCCGTTTCCCACGGAGCGGGGCCGGCCCATTCGGGAAGCCAAATTCCCAGATTGAGCTGAGCCGCCATCGCGGGAACGTACCTGGTGTGCGTGGCGACGTACCGGCCGTCGATCCAATGCGACACCTTGTCTCCACAGTAGAGGGCGTAGTTGTCAGGGCCCAGCTTCTTCAACGGATTGCCAAGGTAGGTCTCGAAGGGAACTGACTTGTCGCGGATCCACCAATAGCCCTCATGCTCGACGACCTGTCTGTCGGTGAGGTCGGGGAGGGGGTTCAGCTGAGTCGTCCACTCCGTTGTGAAGACATGATACTGACCGTCGGTGGCCTCTGAGACGTCGAAGAGATTCGGGTCGTGTTTGCTGTTGCAGAACGTGTTGTAGAGGCCCCGGGTGAAATCACCACCCTTTCCAAACTCCGGGAAGTCGATCTCCGACCAGTACTCATTGGCGGCGATCCCATAGGCCGGCATGTGCGGGTTATAAAGCGGCGTGCCGGCGATAAACTCATTCTTGAGGTTCGGATCGCCTTCGACCCAGCGATAGGCGAACGTCCAGATCGCCGGGATGGCTCCCTGAGGATGGGCGGGGTTCTGTGGTCCGCCGCGAAAACTCTTACTGTCGCCCACTTTCATCACGACTTCGAACCGGCCTGAAGCGAAGAACCGTTTGGATACGATCACTCCGCCGACCCGCTCGCGACGCCCCTGGAATCCAATCACATCGCCCGAGTAGTGATCGCCGTGCCCCTCGCAGACCAGCACATTCTGCGACTCCCCGGCGACCAGGTCCTGCTCAATCCGCACGTTCTCGGGAACGACGCCGTTGTTTCCGTGGCCCCATTTCTTGCGAAGGAGATACCACTTCTGTGGATCGATCTGACCGCTCGACCAGTCTTCCTCGAAGTCGGGTACGCGGGTGATGTTGGATTGAGCGTGATCGGCCGGGCTTTCAGGTGGGGCGGCTCGCATTCCCTGAGCGGACAGAACGATCACGGCTACGGCGGCAAGAGGAGTAAGTTTGAGCTGCATATTCGATCGATGTCCCACTGTCGTTGGTCAGCCGTCTGTAGAGACCGCCCCGGTGATTTCGGTCGAGTACATATTCATGCGATGGACAACGTCTTGGATGTCCGCTTCGGAGCAACCTCGGTCCTCGAGCACATCCAGCAGGTGACCGACGAAGGCACTGAAATGGATCGCTTTGATCCCTCGTCCCGCATGCGCGTAGGCCAGATCCATTCCGCTGTATTTTTCGGGACCTCCCAACGCGGCGCACATGAACTCCGACTGCATGGTCCGAAGTTTGACCAGATCGATGTTCTCGAAGAAAGGCTTAAGCAAAGGATCGGCCAGAACCCGCGCATAGAGGGCGTCGACCACTTCCTGAATCGCGTCGGGACCGCCGAGGCGTTCGTAAAGGGGCTGCTCGGGTGCATTCATCGGATTGCCTTTCGTGCAGACGAAGTTCACAGTTGCGGCGCTGTCATCGTTCTCTGATTATGGAAGGCCTTCGTCGAGAACACCAGCACAAGTGGTGCAGCGAATGGTCGCACCCAGCAGGACGGGACGGCTTCGCACCCGATTCGCGGAGCTTCAGACCGGGACGAAGAGTGAAGAATGTGGCCGAACGTACTGTTCCCCAACGGCATCTGCTAACATGTTGCGCAGAGCGCCGGCGTGGCTCCGGACGATCACCGCGGCCCGATCTTCACGCTGCCGCGGGAAGCGTCCGCTTCGTGTCTCGCAGAAGGTCGCTGCCGTGCTCAGTTTTCTGACCATTCCCCGTTGTATGGAGACCGCGTGATGCTGAAAGCGATTCCTTTCCTCCTGATGCTGACACTTTCTGCCACCAGTGCCACGGCAGGTAACTGGACTCACTGGCGTGGTCCGACCGGCAATGGAACTGCTCCCGAAGCAACGCCGCCCGTGCAGTGGTCGGCAACTGAGAATGTGAAGTGGAAAGTCGAACTTCCGGGGCTTGGGTCCGGCTCGCCAATCATCTGGCAGGATCAGGTGTTCGTGACCTCGGCCATTCCCGTCGACAACGCAGACGCCGCGAGCGGCTCGCCTGAGCACGAGTTCGTTCTCCTCTGCTACGATCGAGCAACTGGCCAGCTGAACTGGAAGCGAGTGGCCAATCGCGAGCAGCCGCACGAGGGAACCCATTCGACAAACGGATTTGCATCGGCCAGTCCCTGTACCGATGGCGAACGGGTCTACGCTCACTTCGGATCGCGTGGTCTCTACTGCTACACCATGGAAGGGGAGCCGGTCTGGAAACGCGATCTGGGCGACATGACCTGTCGCGGCACCTTCGGAGAAGGAAGCTCCCCGACGCTGGCGGGCGACAAGATCATCGTGCCCTGGGATCACGAAGGGCAATCGTTCCTCTTCGCACTCGATAAGCGAACCGGAGAGACGATCTGGGAAGCCGAACGCGACGAACCGAGCTGCTGGGCGACGCCGCTTGTAGTTCAGCACGCAGGCAACGAGCAGGTCATCATGAACGGGCAGAACTACGCTCGGTCTTACGACCTCAAAACGGGCAAGGAGCTGTGGCGTTGCGGCGGTCAGACCATGCGTCCCGTCGCCTGTCCCGTGGCCGCGGATGGCCTTGTTTACGTGGGCAGCGGTTTTCGCGGCGCATTTCTCGGAGCATTCCAGCCGGACGGAAAGGGCGATATTGCGGGCTCGTCGAATGTCGTCTGGACGATCGAACGGGACACCCCCGATATTGCTTCGTTCCTGCTCTCGGAGGGACGGATCTACTTCTACAAAGCGAAGTCCGGTCTGCTGACCTGCGTTGATGCCAAAACGGGCGAGCCGCACTATTCGACGGAACGAATCGGCCTGGGCACGATTTACGCCTCGCCCGTCGCGGCCAATGGGCACATCTATCTGACCGATCGCGATGGGAAAACGGTGGTCATCGAAGACAGCCCGGAATTGAAGATCGTCGCGACCAACTCCGTCGACGAGACCGTCGATGCCACCCCGGCTCCGGTCGATAACCAAATGTTTGTCCGCGGCGAGAAACATCTCTTCTGCTTCGAGAAGCCGTAGTCGAACAACAGGGAACGTCAAAATAGAAACGCCACTGCGGGCTTTCCGGCAGTGGCGTTCTGTTTTCCACAGATCCCTGTACGGAATCGATTTTTACGGCATGGTCTCAAACAACTTGTTCGGACGTGACCAGCGGATGCGACCGATCAGCACATCGCCCCGGGCATTGCGGCGGGGCATCCATTCGCCGACGGTGACAATCGACTCAAACGGAGAAACGTTCGTCACATCGAAGTTCCCCATCAGGGCGACTTCGTCCGGGTTGTCGATGCCATCTCCTACAAGCGGAAGCACGACCTGTTCGGTTTCGCGAATCAGGCAGAGCTTCTCGGGATCAACCTGGGCCACCCAGAGTGGACTGCGCCACCGCATCACGTTCTTATTGGTTTCGTCTTCTCGGTTATAGACGAGGAACAGCCCGTCGGAGTGCGTCAGCCAGTGCTGCTGCGTCGTCGACATGCCGATCGACTCACCATCATCGAACGCCCAGGCCTTCTGCTTGCGATAGTTGACTCCATCGTCGCTCACGGCGACATAACCATGGCCGTCTTCCGCTCGAATCGTCATGTAGAACTTGTCGTTGAAGCGAGTGATCGAAGGTTCGAGAAGGCCACGTCCGGCACTGTTCTCCAGCGGCGGTCCGACTTCAAGAATTTTGAGATCTTCACCATCGAAGGAGCAGCGAACACCAGCGACCTTTCGCGGCTTGCTGGGATCATCGCCGTAGCTGAATGTCAGCATCACATCTCCGTTCGGCATGATGATCCGCTGGCCGCAGCCGTTGGTGTATATCGTCGAACCGGCAGGGTTGTCCCATTCGAGGATCTTCCGTTCTGACCAGCTGCCGTCGGGACGCCGCACGGCATAGACAGGATAGCGGGCGAGCTGATCTCCCCGCGCGAATCTCGGGCCGCGATAGAAGACAACGTGTCCCAGGGCAATCACCGACTTGGTCTGCGGATGATACTGCGGCGTGACATCGCACACCCCGGCTTTCAGACCGGGATGTCCGGGGACATCGATACGACCGAAGGCCTCAATCGGCTCGGGATCGCTCCAGGTCTTTCCCGCGTCCTTCGATTCACTCCAGTGGATCTGACCGAAGTAGTCCGAGCCGCTGATCTCCTGAAGGTTCATCAGGCAGGTCCATTCGCCCTTCTGATCCTCGGGCACCATGCACGCTCGGGGATGGAACCATGTCAGACTCTTCCCATCGCGATTCCGCCACACCGTTTCCTTGCTTGTCGACTCGATGAGTGGCGTCTCAGACTTCGTGGAAGCAATCCAACCACCGATCTGGGGCGTCGCGTCGAAGGTGACTTCGTCGTACCAGTTCTTGAGCTGGCGGAGCAGTTTTCGAGCCGTCTCGGGATGTTCTTTAACGACGTTGTTCTTCTCGCCCGGGTCGTTCTCAAGATGGAAAAGAGCCACGGCTTCATTGTCGAACGTCCCCGGGGTCGCTTTTGGATGATGCACGGTCAGCTTCCAGGGACCCGATCGCATTGCTTCGGCACGCGACCCGTTATTTCCCATCGAAGCCCAGTAGAGCGGTCGTTCCGGCAGTTGCTCGTCGCGCAGAAGGACCGGCGAGAGATCGACGCCGTCCAAATCGAGAGCGGAGCTTTCTGCGCCCGCGAGAGACAGGAGCGTCGGCATCACATCAATGGAGATCATCGGCTGATCGCTTTCGCTCCCAGCTTCGATTGTGCCCGGCCACCAGGCGATCGCGGGTACTTTGTGGCCACCTTCGAAAACGGTCCCCTTGCCGCCACGCAGTTCAGGACTGCCGCTGGGGAAGTCGGAGGAGGGGCCGTTGTCGGAGAAGAAGAGGACGAAGGTGTTCTCCGCGATGTCCAGATCGAGCAGAGTCTGCCGGAGTTGACCGATCCCTTCGTCGATCGGCATCGTCATGCCCTTGTACTTGGCAATTCGTTCGTCCTCGCTGACTTCCTTCCACTTCCAGCGATCCCAGTGCTCTTCGGTGCGGCGTACCGCGTCGCCGGGAACCTGGACCGGGTTATGGATTGCTTCATGAGCCACGTACAGACAGAACGGTTTTTCCTCATCGGCGTGCCTGCGAACGAAGTCGAGGGTGTACTTGTTGATCAGATGCGTCGAATAGCCTTCCTCGCGGGTTTCGTCTTTGCCATGCCACCAGTCGTGTTTGTTGTGATCGCCGACGTGACTGACGAAGTCGATATTGCCGCTGTGGTAGCCGATGAACTCATCGAATCCGTGGTGCTGCGGATGATAGTCCGAAGAGTTGTGCGGATAACCCTGATGCCATTTGCCTATCAGGCCCGTGGAGTAGCCCTGTTCCTTCAGCACCTCGGCAAAGGTCGTCTCGCTGAGCTGGAGTCCTTTGCGATGTTCCGGGTGATCGGCAACGGGATGAATGACCGCTTCGATGCCGGTCCGCTGCTGATAGCGACCCGTCAACAGACCGGCTCGCGTGGGCGAGCAAACCGTTCCCGACGAGTGGAAGTCGGTCAGCTTCATGCCCTCGGCTGCCAGACGGTCGATCTCGGGAGTCTCGAAGTAGGGGTTCCCAAAGCAGCTGACGCCTTCATAACCCATGTCGTCGACCATCACCACGATGAGATTCGGCCTGGCGGCGAACAGGTTTTGAGGGGCGAGCAGTAGAGTCAGCCCGAGTAGAGTGGAGAACAGCAGTGGAATCTTCTTCATGGGGCAGGTCCTTTTGCGAGGAGTGATCAGATCGGAGACTGCCGATTCTATCGCGCTGCCACTGATCATGATAGAATCGCGTCCGCATCCACCGCTTCTCGTTCCATCAGTTCAGGGAGTCGCCATGTTTCGCACCCCGTTCCGCTCGCTTGTTGCCGGTCTGCTGACTCTGTGCCTCCTGCCCGCAATCACTCTCGCTGAGATCACGGTCGAAGAGAACATCATCTACGGCACCGGAGGCGGTCAGGAACTGATGCTCGATCTGGCCAGGCCAGACGGCGAAGGCCCGTTCCCAGCGATTGTCTTCATCCATGGCGGCGGCTGGCACGGCGGTTCGAGAAAGGGATACATACCAGCCATTAAGGAAGCCGCCCGACGCGGCTATGTCGCCGTCACAATCACTTACCGGCTGATGACGTTCGATCAGACGAAGAAGGAAACGACGACGGCTGCCCCTATCTTCCCGGCTCAGATCGAAGACGCCAAAGCCGCCGTGCGGTGGGTGAGGGCGAAAGCAGAGAAGTATCAGGTCGATCCAGACCGCATCGGCGTCACAGGAGGGTCGGCGGGAGGACATCTCTCGCTGCTGGTTGGTCTCAGCGACGATAAAGACGGCCTGGAAGGAAGCGGGGGGAATCCTCAGCAGTCGAGTCGCGTGCAGGCCGTGGTGAATGTCTACGGTCCGACGGAGATGGCTCGCTGCTACGAGACCAGTTCGGTCGACTGGATCTTTCGTCTGTTCATGGGAGGAACTCCGGAAGAAGTGTCTGAAACCTACACAAAAGCAAGCCCGATCACTTATGTCAGCAGCGACGATCCGCCCGTGCTCACGCTGCAGGGGGACAGCGATCTGCTCGTTCCGGTTGAACAGGCTCGCTTGCTGGATGAGAAAATGAAAGCGGTCGGCGCGACCCACGAATTGATTGTCTTTGAAGGGCAGGGGCATGGATTTCAGGGCGAGGCGGGCGTGAAAGCAATCACGGCGATGTGGGACTTCTTCGAGAAGCATCTGAAACCGTAGGTCCGTGGAATAGCATTTGCGGCCTGTCTCCGGAAACGCACTCTCGATCCGGAACAGAGTCGGTCACGCTCAGGCCGACGCAGACAGGAGGCCGCCCCATGACCGGTCACGACCCCCATCAAGTGAATCGCCGTAAGTTCCTCTCTGCAGCGGGAGGACTGGCCGCCGCCGGAATGTCGAGCAATGCGCTCGGCGCACCGAATGACAAGTCGTCGGACGATCGGCAGGTGCAGCTGAACAATCCGCAGGTCGGCCAGCCTGTCAGCCAGACGGCCAAAGCGCGCGATGGGAAGCCACTCGTTCCCGGCCCGCCGCCGAAGAAACTCGGCTACTGCATCGTCGGCCTTGGAAAATTCGGCGTTCAGCAGATCCTCCCCTCGTTCTCGCAGGCCGAGCATGCCAAACCGGTTGCTCTGGTGAGTGGAGATCGGGACAAAGCCGAGGCGATCGCTGCCCATTACGATATCTCTCCGAAGAGCATCTACAACTACGACAACTTCGATGACATCGCCGACAACGATGAGATCGATATCGTCTACATCATTCTGCCGAACGCGATGCATGCCGAGTTCACGATCCGCGCTCACCAGGCCGGAAAGCATGTGCTCTGCGAGAAGCCGATGGCAACCTCGGTCGAAGACTGCCAGCAGATGATTGACGCCGCCGAGAAGGCGAATCGAAAACTGATGATTGCTTACCGCGTCCAGTACGAGCCGTACAACATGAAGGTGATTGAGTGGTCCCGGAGCCAGAAGTACGGTCCACTGCAGATGATCGTTTCCGATACCGTGCTCGATATCGGCGGGCCGAATCAGTGGCGGCTCTCAAAGAAGCTGTCCGGGGGCGGCTCGCTGATGGATATCGGCATCTACAGTTTGAACGCGACTCGTTACATCACCGGGGAAGAACCGATCGCGATTAATGCGATGAAGCGTCAGAACAAGAACGATCCCCGCTTCTCAGAAGTGGAACAGTCGATTCTGTTTCAGTTGCAGTTCCCGAGCGGCGTGATGGCCAACTGCTCCTCCAGCTACAGTACGGCTGAGGTCAATCGCTACTGTGCGATGTTCCAGGATGGCTGGATCAAGCTCGACCCGGCCACCACGTACACGGGACACCGTTTCTTCCACGGCTCGGGGAAGAAGGAAGAGCAGCTATTCCTCGACCATGTCAGTCACTTCGCAGCCGAGATGGACCATTTCGCCGAGGCGATTAAGAACAACAGCGAAGTCCGCACACCGGGACAAGAGGGGCTCAAGGATGTGAAGTACATGCGGATGATCTACGAAGCCGCCGAGACTGGGAGCACCGTCAAGGTGAGCTGACGCAGCGGAGTGGATTCAAGAGCCGACTGCAGCGGAAGCCTGAAAATGTTTCAGTGGTCGACCATGCTGGCGAGGTCTTTGTTGGATCGTCGCTTCCAGATGAATCCGTCGAGGATGTAGTGCGTAATCTGCGGCACGGCGAGGAGCGGAATCAGGAACGGTTCCCACGCCTCGAGATTCAGCACCGTGCCGAACAGCCAGGGACGCTCGTGCCACAGGCCGGTGTCCCAGAGCAGTTCTTCGAAGTACGCAAGCATCCAGACGATGCCGAGGAAGCTGAAAAGAGCCGACCATCGACTGCTGCCTGCTTCCGGCTGCCTCATCCAGCGATACCAGAAGACGAGCACCAGGTACGGGATGCCGTGGATGATGACGTTCGTCACGGTGAAGGCGTAATCGGAATTGAGCGCGACAATGCCGAGATACCAGCATAGAGCAGTCGTCGCAACGACGATGTCCTTCCCCGGGTTGAATTCGCGTTTCACCACGCCGCGATAGATCGCCCGGAAAACGTAACTGCCCAGCGCGATCCAGTAGAGGACCTGAAACAGACTGGCCGTGATCGCCGGAAGCGAGAGAAAATCGCCTTCAAGAAACCAGTTGAAGTTTCGAGGCGAGGCGGCGTGCCAGTAAACGAGCGGGTAAACGGTGGCCAGATAGATTGCGGATGTATCGATCCAATATCCGACCCGGCCTGTCTCGCCACCACGGGCTCGATACAAGGCGACCCAGCCGTACTGCTGCCGCACGAAATGGAAGACCGCCAGATACGCGAGTATCCGCCAGAACCAGATCGAACTCTCCGAGTAGATGGCCGCCCCGATCAGAAACCCGAGCAACGGCGCGAGGCTGTAGAGCCACGGATTCCGTCGAAGCTCCGCGCGATCGAAGTAAACGCGGAACCCGGTCGCATATACGTGAGCGACGTCGATCATCAGAATCGCCGGCACCCACATCCACTCCGGCGTGTCGTCGTGTAACAACCCGAACTGTGCACCGACGACAAGCAGTCCGAGAGCAATCGCGGCACTGCCGAGGAAGGTGCAGAGATCGACCAACGGCGAGAACAGCCAGGGGAGGGACTGGCCCTGAGACGTCGGAGTCAGGGAAGAAGGTGCAGCCATGGTTACAGGTACGTGTTGAACTCCACATTCGCAGCGGCCAGCACTTCCTCGGCGGCTCGCAATCCGTGATAGAAAGCCTCTTCCATGAGAGCCAGTCCGCTCAAATCCGTCCCGGCGAAGTGAATGGGGCCGAGTGGTTGCCGGGCCTGTTTTCGGGCCTCTCTGGTGAGAAATCCCGGGCGAGGCTGGACCATCGCATGTCCCCATCGCATGACGTCGATCTTTGTCACATACTTCGTCAGTTGCGGATGGGCGGCGTCAAGATCCTTGAACACGATCGCCGTCCACTCCTCCCAGGTTGAGTTGAGTAATCGCTTGCGAGCCTCAGCCGGGATTTCGTCGCAGAGCGGATAATACCACGTCCAGACCGTGGGACCGAAGTCGGAACCGAGTTGATGGGTCGCCACGACATAACCCAGCGAGAGACTCTCGAATAACACGTTGTCCCAGCTAAGTGGGTAATTGTCTTCAGACGGCCTTTGGGAAAGATGCAGGTTCGCCACTACCCAGGAGCCGTACTGGAACTCGCGGATAGCAGACCGGCGTTCTTCGTTCAGCGAGGGAATCAGGTAGGGAGCCATGAACTGCGGCGCGGCGAAGATGACTCGTTCGGCGGAAAACTCTTTGACCGTTTCCGACTGCAGATCGAAAGCCGAGACCTTTGTTCGTTGGTTTCCGGGCCGGATTCCGATCACAGCCTGACCGGTTCGCAGTTGTGAAGCGAGGAGGTTCGACAGGAAGTCGACGATCGCTCCGTTGCCGGCGGGCCAGGTGAGCAGGGGGGCTTCCTCTTCGGCTGCGCTCGCTTTCCGCGACGCGAAGTAGAAGATCCCGGCCCAGGCACTGGTCTGGTCGACGTTCAGTCCGTAGTCATCGCGGCAGCAGTAGTCGACGTACCAGTGAATCAGATTCGACGTCACGCCGATGCCGTTCAGCCAGTCGGTCATCGTGAGAGCATCGAGCTGAGCCACTTCTTCAGCCGGCGAGCAGCGGTCGACCGGAATCGTGAAAGCGGGGCGTCCTTCGGCATCGCGCCAGTCAATCCAATGATTGATCTCGGCTTCGAACCGTTCCCATTGTCGGGCATCTTCTTCGGTTGCGAGCTGACCTGGGAAGAGACCTTCGACCCAGCGACCGCCAGCAAACAGGCGCTCCTGTGGAGTCCGGCATGCGACCGATTCCGCCGGTTGCCAGGTTCCGTCCGACTGTCTCGATACCGCTCCCATTTCTTCCAGCAACTGGAGCAGAGCCCGGTTCTGTTCGTTCGGGAAGGGAACGTAATGGGCCCCCCACGGATAGGCTGTGAGCGGCGACTTGCCGGATCGAGACGTGCCGCCGGGGACCGGTTCCATTTCCAGAATGCGGAAGTTCTCGATGCCCGCTCGCTTGAGTCGCCAGCCCGCGGAAAGTCCGGCGATGCCGCCACCGACGATCAGCACTTCGACCTCTTCGGGGGCTCCATTCGGCGGAGGAGGACGGAAACCGTCTCGGATGCGGTGCCCCAGATCGAACGATGGACTGAGCAACTCGCCTTCAAGCGGAGGAGTCGATTCCCCACAGCCGGACAGCCAGGGAGTCGTTGCAGCCAGCAGAGCGGAGTGGAGCAGCTCGCGTCTGTTCGTTCGCCAGTCGCCGGGCCAGCCATCGCTCATTCCCATCGACTCCATTCCCGCTCGTAGTACTGGACGAGAATCTGATTGTTGAGCTGATTGACTTCCGCTTCGACCGGTTGGATATCGGCGGGGGATTCGAAGAGTCCCTGCATGATCTGCGAGTTCAAAAACCGGCACTGCGACGCAATCTGCGCGTCCATCTCAGTTGGAGGATCGACCGGAGCGCGGGTGGCGAAGGCGTATCCCCAGATGCCGAATGTGGGAACCGCGGCCTGATACGGCTGCACATGAAAGCCGGCGGCTTCGAGTGTCCGGAGAATGCACCAGTACGACTGCGGAGCAACGAGCGGGGAGGTGCATTGAATCGCAATTCGAGCATCGTCCGTCAGCCGCTGCTGGAGTTTCCGGTAAAAGAACGTGCTGTATAGCTTACCGACGGAGAACGTCCCGGGATCGGGGAAGTCGACAATCACGGTGTCGAACTGGTCGCTCTGCTGATCGATCCAGATGAAGGCATCCTGATTGATGACGGTAACTCGGGGATCGTCGAGGGAGTGCTCGGAAAGCTCCGCCAGCGGGGGGAAACGCTTCGCCAGCGATGTCATCTGAGGATCGAGGTCGACCAGCGTGATGTGTTCAACCTCGGGATAGCGCAGGATCTCGCGGACGGCCAGCCCATCCCCGCCGCCCAGCACGAGAATGTTCCGTCGCGGCGTGGGAGCGGACATCGCCGGATGAACGAGTGCTTCGTGGTAGCGGTATTCATCGAACGAGTTGAACTGCAGGTGGCCGTTCAGAAAGAGCTGGAAACCGGTCTCGTTCTTTGTGATGAGGATCCGCTGATAGGGTGAACTCTCGGCATGGATGATTGCCGAGCTCAGCTGAGATTCTTCGGCATAGGTGGTCAGGTCGTCGGCTTTGATGACGGCAGCTGCCAGCAGACCGATGACGAGAACGGCCCGGCCGCGCAATCCGCCGAGTTCGCGATCCGTCAACAAGGGACGCAGCAGGAATGTTCCCCAGAGCCCGACCAGCGCATTGAGGATGCCAAAGATCAGCGACGTGCGAAGCAACCCCAGTTGAGGAACGAGCAGCGTCGGAAACATGATCGAGGCAAGCAGGGCGCCGATGTAATCGAAGGTGAGGACCCGCGAGACCAGATCGTTGAAGTCGACGTGATCTTTGAGAATCCGCATCAGTAGCGGCAGTTCGAGGCCGACGAGCGTGCCGATCAGAAAGACCAGGCCATAGAGCAGAACCTGAAACCATTCGATGGCCCCGAACGCGAGGAACAGAAACGGAGCCGAGGTACCGCCCAGCAGCGCGACGCCGAGTTCCACTTCAATGAAGCAGCGGGCCAGTTTCCTTTCCACGAATTTGGACAGCCAGGCTCCGACGCCGAGGGCCGACAGATAAATGCCGATGACCAGCGAGAACTGCGTGACCGAATCGCCGAGCAGATAGCTGGCCAGGGTTCCGGCCAGCAACTCGTAAATCAAACCGCACGTGGCAACCGCGAGGACGTTCAGGTAGAGAAGAAACAGAGGCGCTCGGTTCATATTCCGTGACAGGACTTTCTCAACCGACCATCGCGGCGGAAATGATGATCGAGATCCCGATCACGAGGGCACCGACCAGAATCGCCAGGGCGGTGTTATGATCTTCTTCGATCTCCTTCACCATCGAGAACGGTGTCAGCTTTTCCATCAGCCAGACGGCCAGGAAGAGCACGAGGATGCCGAGCACCGAGAAGACGAAGACGGCCAGCATCTGCCGCAGCAGGTGCGACAGCACGCCCTCTTCGGCGACCTCTGCGACGTCCTGTGCCAGCACGAGACCATGAGACATCAAAGACCACATACCACTCATTTGCCCACTCCCCAGAAGCCCCCGCCGGAACGACCCGCGCTCGAACCACTCGATTCGGGCAGCTTCCAGCCGGACGATGCGCCAAAGATAAACAGGATGCAGATACCGGTGCCGACGGCGAGGTAAAACTTGGCGAGCCACGTTGTCAGATCAGGAAACACCCGCTCCCCCTCCTCACTGGACTGTCACTGCGAACGAATTGATCAAGGAAATCTGTCAGGAACCGAAAAACGCGGCTCACTCAGAACTGTACGGACTGTAGTCGCTGTTTCTCCATCGCTGCACTTCGAAGTTGTGCTGATAGAAAAACGTCCCGACTGGCAGCACCGACATCACGACCAGCATGACAACGAAGAAGCCGCCGTCGACCGATTTCGACGTGATCGCCGGAACGATGGCAAACAGCAGGAACATTGCCAGCAGGAACAGTCCCCACAGTTGATAGACACCCTTCTGTCGCGGTTTAGGTTGAATCATGCCGACACCGAACGGTCGCATGATGTTCTCCACCTTGAATGCCTCCTGAACCTCTTCGGTTGTCAGGTAGGTGCTCAATGAGACATTCACTTCTTTGTTGGTTCCATCGTCTGTCCGCTCGAACGACAACATCCGCGGCGGACAGATGAAATCGGACATGTTGACCTGCTCGCCGGTCGTCACCTTCCAGTAGAACTCGCCGATCACATAACGAACGAAGGCCGTCGCTTTATCGTACAGCCGATACGTCTCGTCTTTGTAAGTGACGAACTGGCCTTCCTTCTTCGCCTCCGCCACCGAAACCGGTTCCACGAACGCCCAGTGCCGATCGTTGTGAGTCAGCCAGCGGAATCCGACGTCCGGGTTATAGAGCAGATATTCGGTCCAGGGATAGGTCTGCCCCTGATACCGGACGAAACGCTCCATGAAGCCGATCACCGTATAGTCTTTGTCGTGGAGTTTGCCGACGGTGCCGAGTGGAATGAGCGGTCGAACTCGGCGGACTTTGGTCAGTGTCTGCAGATACTGGAGTTTGCCGTGATTGCAGTCGAGCAACGAATTGCAGCTCGGACAGGCGACTCGTTGTGTCTCATCGGGCGCATGCAACGACAGTGGACCAGCGCATTGAGGACAGTTCAGCGACAAGGCTTTGATCTTCTGCCCGGAGGGGAGTCCGGTTCCTGAAACGTCCATCCCCCAGCCTTCGGCCAGTTCAAGATCCTTGAGCTCGACTTCCTTCCCGAGGAAGAACTTCGGTTCGTTGTCGGAGTAATCGAGTGTGATGAAGGTCTGTTTCGGACCGTGCAGGTCCGCGAACCGATGCGGAATGCCGGGCTCGAAATCCCAGGGGATCTCGCCAGCTGCCGCCCCTGTCGTCGCTTCACCGATTTCAGCGACGGTTGCCGGTTCATTGGAGCCGAACTTTACTTCTTTGCCAGGTACGAGACTGTCGAGCGGAGGAATTTCGATCGACTTCGAGATTCGCTTTTCGAATGTGAGATAGAACTTGCCCTGGGCCTCGGCCAGCCAGCCCCATTTCCCACTCGAAAAGGCGAGATACCATTCATCCCAGACGCCACCGGCAGGATGGTTGTACTGCACACGGCCGATCAGTTCGAACTTACGACCGCGATACTTTCCGGTCACGCCCAGTTGCAGCGGCGAGTTGGTCTGCACGAGATCGGCGACCTTGCCGTGATCTTCAATCGCTTTGTCGGTGCGGGCGACGACGCAATTGCAGAACTCGCAGATTGTCACGAGGGAGGAACTGACGCGGAACTCGACGGGACTGCCGCAGGAGGGACAGCTCGCAATCTTTGCCTTCATGCCTGACCTCCTTCATCGTGATGAGGGCCGGAAGCATCGACGCCCCGGGACAGACAGCGGATGTGAACTGCTGTGGCTCCCAGGTGCCGCTTCAGTTCCTGCTGCCAGGGCCAGCGGACCTGCGGGCGGCAACAGTAAAGATTCAGCGTCGCCAGTTCGTACTCGGGGTAGGTGTGGCAGGCCAGATGCGATTCGGTCAGCAGATAGAGTCCGGTCACGCCGCCCGGTTCGGGGAACTGATGCCACTGCGGTTGACCGACGACCTTCAGCTTGAGGTCGGCAATGATCTGGTCGCAGACGGTGCGTAGCGCAGAGAGACTCGCCAGTCGCTCGGAGCAGCAGCCGGTCGCATCGACAACCCATTCGGCTCCGCTTTCCACCGTCAAGGCAGATCCGCAGGTCGTGAAGCGATCGCCCGACGGCTGCAATGTTCGGCCTGTCCGCTCACTCAAAGGTCTTCTCCTGATGCCGTACCTGATGTTCCTCTGGTGTGTGCACTGTAATCATTTGTGATCTCGAATGCGATTCCGAGTTCCGATGATTTTCGACATCCATTCGAAGGGAATAACGATAACGAGCCGCTCAGGTTCACGCCGTTTCACCAGAAGTAACCACGACGGCCAGAAATATGAACAGTCGTGTCCACGAGAGACGTGCTGCCTATTGTTTAGTAAGATGTTGGACGTATGATCGGGTTATCAAGCAGGCCGACCCGTTGAGCATCGTGAGGAAAAAGCATGTTGGAATTGTGCCCGCGACGACCGGTCAGGTCCGTTCCGCAGAGAGAATTACTACAGTTGACTTCATGACAATGGTGCACAATGGCCAATAAGAAGGCGCGGGGCACACTTCGGGACGAAGGGCAATCCACGACCGAGCCTTCATCGACATCGGAAGAAACATCATCCGCGGATGCAGAAAACCGGACGGAGATCGTTGGAAGAGCCGATGGCAATGGCAAGGAACGGGCAGAGAACGAACAGACAACCACTGCGATGACGCAGCCGAGCAGCGAAGCGGAGATGTCTGTCGTTGGAATCGGAGCGTCCGCGGGCGGACTGGCTGCGATCAAGGAGTTCTTCTCCCATCTCCCTGAGCGCAGCGGCCTGGCTTACGTCATCGTCGTGCATCTGTCGCCCGAGCATAAGAGTCATCTCGCGGAACTGTTGCAGCCTCACGTTCCGATTCCCGTCCAGCAGGTCACCAGCACGGTGCCCCTGGAACCGGATCATGTCTATGTCATCCCGCCGAACGCCAACCTCACGGCAATCGATACTCATCTGCGGTTGACCGATCTCGAAGAACGTCGGCAGGAACGCGCACCGATCGATCACTTCTTCCGCACGCTGGCCAGTACGCATGATGGCCACTCCGTGGGCGTCGTGCTCACGGGCACCGGCTCCGACGGAACGCTTGGGCTTCGTGAGATCAAAATGCAGGGGGGCCTGACGGTCGTGCAGGACCCTAATGAAGCCGAGTACGATGGGATGCCGCAAAGCGCGATCGCCACCGGGATGATCGATCTGGTTCTCCCGTTGCGAAAAATGCCGGATGCGATTGTCAGCTTTTGCAGCGTGCGCCCCCGTGTGTTTCTGCCGGAAGATGGCGAGCAGCTTCAGGAGGAGACACGCCGACTTCTGCAAAGCATTTTCAGTCAGATCCGAGCCCGGAGCGGTCGTGATTTTCGGCACTACAAACGGTCGACTCTGCTGCGGCGGATTGCCCGTCGGATGCAGTTTCATCGTGTCGAAGAGCTGTCGGGCTATGTCGACCTGTTGCGGAAGAACGGCGAGGAAGTGCGCGTTCTGGCTGACGACCTGCTGATCACGGTGTCCAACTTCTTCCGTGATCCCGAGGTGTTCAAAGCCCTGGAGGAGCATGTCATTCCCGCGTTGTTCGCCAACAAGGGACCAAACGATCCCATTCGGGTCTGGTCAGTCGGCTGTGCGACCGGTGAAGAAGCCTACTCACTGGCGATGCTGCTGCTGGAACATGCCCCTCGCCACGACTGCCTGCTGCCAATCCAGGTGTTCGCATCGGACTTGCACGAGCGGTCTCTGGAGAAGGCTCGTGAAGGCTTCTATCCGGGCGATATCGAAACCGATGTCAGTCAGGAACGGCTCCGACGGTTCTTCCAGAAAGAGGATGGCGGATACCGCATTCGCAAGGAAGTTCGCGAACTGGTGGTGTTCGCTCCGCATAATCTGCTGGGCGATCCTCCGTTTTCCCGGCTCGATCTGATTGCCTGTCGGAACGTCTTTATCTATCTGGAACGGGATCTTCAACGGGACGTTATCGAGCTGTTCCATTACGCCCTGAAGCCCGATGGTGTTCTGGTTCTGGGGACGTCGGAAACGATCGATGCTTCAGATCTGTTCCGGATTCAGGATTCGAATCGCTGCGTCTATCGCAAGCGCAACGTTCCCGCCCCGGAGCCACGGCTCCCTGTGTTCCCGCTAACACGAACGCGGCCGACCGGCGAACAGGAAGTCGTCTCCGAGCCCGTTGAACCGATTCATTACGGAAAGCTGCATCAGAGGATGGTGGAACGCTATGCGCCACCGAGTGTGCTTGTCAGTCCCGATGACAAGATTGTTCATCTTTCGAATCACGCAGGTCGCTATCTGGTCCATCCCGGGGGCGAACTGACATCGAGCATCTTCAAGCTGGCCCGTGAAGAGTTGCGAATCGAACTGCGGGCCGCTGTGCCGGAAGCTCGTAACAAGAATCTGCACGTGTCCAGCAAGCCGATTCTGGTGCGGATCGGCAATGAGATCGTGAACGTGGTGATGCACGTCCAGCCCGCCCTGGAGCCCCAGCAGGAAGGCTTCGTACTGATCATTTTCGAGGAGCGGCAGCTTACGCATACCTCTTTTTGCGTGAAAACAGTGACCGCCGAAGAGACGACTTCTCCGCCGCCAGCGGTCGAGAGCGCCGAAGACGCCCGGCTCGCCGACGAACTGCGATCAGAACTGGCTCTGACCCGACAGCGGCTCCAGGCGATCATTGAAGACTACGAAACCAGCCAGGAGGAACTTCGCGCTTCCAACGAAGAGCTGCAGTCGGCCAATGAAGAGCTGCGGTCCACTCTCGAAGAACTGGAGACCTCCAAGGAAGAGCTCCAGAGCATGAACGAGGAACTGCAGACGGTGAATCAGGAGAACCGTCATAAAGTCGAAGAACTGGGGCAGCTCTCCAGCGACCTGCAAAATCTGCTGGGAGCGACGGAAATCGCGACGCTGTTCCTCGACCGCGAACTTCGCATCATGCGGTTCACTCCGCAGGTCGCCGAGTTGTTCAACGTGCGGATGACCGATCGCGGTCGGGCCTTGCACGACTTTACTCACAGGCTCGGCTACGACGAACTTCAGGAAGATGCGCAGCGGGTCCTCAGCAAGCTGATTCCCATCGAACGGGAAGTGCAGGACGACGCCGGCGGCTGGTATCTGACGCGAGTGCTTCCTTATCGCAGCGAAGAAGATCGCATCGAAGGGGTCGTCATCAACTTCGTGGATATCACAGCCCGCCGTATTGCGGAAGAAAACGCCCGCAAACACGAACAACGTTTCCGCGATCTCGTCGAGCAGGTGGAAGACTATGCCATCTTTATGTTGGATCCCGAAGGCAACGGAACAACCTGGAACGGCGGCGTGGAACGTGTGCTCGGCTTCCGGGAGAAGGAGTTCATCGGGTGCAACGTCACGGAGCAAATCTTCACGCCGGAGGATCTCGCCCTTGGCATCCCGGAAGCGGAGCTTGAAGAGGCCCGACGGACTGGCAGCGCACTGAACGATCGCTGGATGAGGCGACAGGATGGAACTCCGTTTTACGCCAACGGAATGACGACTGCTCTGCGGGATCCCGACGGAAGCCTGATCGGCTATATGAAAGTCATGCGCGATCAAACTGAGCAGAAACTTCTGGAAGAAGAGCTGCGCAGAACAGCCGCCGACCTGGCGGAATCGAATCGGCGTAAGGACGAGTTCCTGGCTACGCTGGCGCACGAGCTTCGTAACCCGCTGGCGCCAATCCGGACCGGTCTGGAAGTCATGAAGATCGCCCGGAACGATACCGACAAAGTCGAGAGTGCCCGACTGACGATGGAACGGCAGACCCAGCAGTTAATCACCATTGTCGATGACCTGCTCGATGTGTCCCGTATCTCCCGGGGAAATCTGAAGCTGACTCGAAAACGGGTTCGACTGAATGAGATTCTGGAAGCCGCGGTTGAGACCTCAATGCCATGTATTGAAGATGAGCATCACGAACTGACGCTGAGCTATCCTCCAGACTCGATTTACCTGAACGCCAACGCGAACCGCCTGTCGCAGGTGGTTTCCAATCTCCTTAACAATGCCGCCAAGTACACCCCCCGCGGCGGTCACATCTCGCTGATCGCTCACCGGGACAAGGACTACGCCGTGATTTCCGTCAAAGACGACGGGATCGGCATCGAGCCGCAGATGCGGGAACGCATCTTCGAGATGTTCGCTCAGGTTCACGAGATGCCCCGGGAAGAGCTGCACGCCGGATTGGGAATTGGCCTGACGCTCGCCAAATCTCTGGTGGAGATGCATGGCGGATTCATTGAGGTGTTCAGCGCTGGAGCAGATCGGGGAACCGAGTTCCGGGTCTCCCTGCCAGTCGCTTCGGGCGAGGAGACAGAAGTACCTTCGCATGGTGAACAGCCGTCTGACTGCTCCGTAAAACTGCGAGTGCTTGTGGTTGACGACAACAAGTCCGCTGCAATGATGTTGACGATCGTGATTCAAATGCTGGGGCACGAGGTCCGCTCTGCCGAGGATGGAGTCGAGGCGCTCGAAGTCGCGGCTGAGTTCGAGCCACAGATCGTGCTGATGGACATCGGCATGCCGCGGATGGATGGCCACGCCGCCTGCCGCAGGATGCGGGAGCAGCCCTGGGGCCGCGATATCACCATCATCGCCCTCACCGGATGGGGGCAGGATGCGGATCGCCGCCGCTCAGAAGAGTCGGGGTTCAACGAACATTTGACGAAACCGGTCGAACCTGCTCTGCTTCGCAATCTGTTTGCACGAATTGGCGACAGGTTCAAGTGAGACTCGGCGGTTTAGGAAGCGTAATGACACAGGAAGAGCACGACGACCAGAAAAAACTCTCCCGCGCGCGGGCGGTCGGACATGAAGTCAAAAATCATCTGTTTGTCGTCGGCATGGGGCTTGAGACGTTGAAAACGGCTCGCCCCAACGAAGAGCAGTTCCGCGAACTGCTGGAGATGGTTCGGCAGAACGGTCTGGAGCCTCTCAAGGCGTCCATTGAAGAACTGATTTCTCTGATTGACGGGGAATAATCGCCGCCTGGAACCTATAAACTCCGCCTGATGCTTTTCTGCGGAAACGTGATCGCTTACCTTGGAATCTGTTGGACCTCTCGGCGGATGATCATTCCGGAGAGGAAAGCAGTTCTGGTTTCACGCACGGGATGTTAGATCCCGTGAAGGAAAAGGTGGCAGATTGACGAAGTTCCAGACCCGTCGTCGACTCGGACGTTTAGTTCCGCTGACGATCGTGCTCCTGGTTGGCGTGGTTACCGCGGTGAGTTCTACAGCCTCCGCGGCGGATACCCCGGTGAACTTCAGGCACGACATCGTTCCTCTGCTCGAACAGCACTGCATTCGCTGTCACTCGCCCGGGAATGAAAAGGGGGAGATCTCGCTGGCGACAATCTCGGATCTGTCCGAGAGCGGCTATCTCGAAGCCGGCAATGCGAGCGAAAGCTATCTGATCGAGCTCATCACGCCGGACGACAACGGCGAAGCGAAGATGCCACAGGAGAGTCCGCCGATGTCCGCCGCAGACATCGCTCTCATCGAAGAGTGGATCAACACGGGCGCGGAATGGCCAGCCGAGATTGTGATCGAGGAACAATCAAAGGCCGACAGCAGCTGGTGGTCTCTTCAGCCGCTTCGCAAAGCCGAAGCCGGAATGACGATTGACGACTTTGTCCGCCGGACACTTGCCGAGAACCAGCTAACACTCAATGAGCCCGCCGCCCGGGGCACCCTCATTCGTCGAGCCACCTTCGATCTGATCGGACTCCCACCCACGCCCGACGAGGTCGAGCAGTTCGTGAACGATCCCGATCCGCAGGCTTATGAAAAGCTGATCGATCGGCTCCTGGCCTCGCCTCATTACGGGGAACGCTGGGGCCGGCACTGGCTGGATGTCGTTCGTTTCGGAGAGAGCAATGGCTTCGAACGCAATGTGATCATCGATACGCTCTGGCCGTTCCGCGATTATGTCATCCAGTCGATTAACGACGACAAACCGTTCGATCAGTTCATCCAGGAACATCTCGCCGGAGATGTGCTTGCTCCTGACGACCCCGATGTGGCGGTCGGCTCCGCGTTTCTGGTCGCCGGGCCCTACGATGATGTCGGCAATCAAGATGCCGTGCAGGCGGCGCAAATCCGCGCCAACACGCTCGATGAGATGATCAGCGCCACTGGCGAAGCGTTTCTGGGACTCACGATCGGATGCGCCCGGTGTCACAATCACAAGTTCGATCCGATCACCCAGCGGGACTATTACGGCTTCTATGCCACTTTCTCTGGAGTTCGGCACGGAGCCGTTGAACTGGCCACTCCAGAAGTTCGGGCTGAGCGCCAGAATCGATTGCAGCCATTGACCAAACGGCGACAGGATCTCGACCGAGAAGTGAAGGAGATTCGGGCGAAAGTGCTCGAACGCGGACGCTCGCGACTGGCGGATCATGAAGCGCGCTGGACTCGCCCGCCCGTCGACCGGACGGGAACGGAAGATCGTTTCGATCCTGTCCTGGCAAAGCATGTGCGTCTGATTTGCGAAGGTCGAGACGGGAATCCCGCTGTCTCGAGCGGCTTCGGGATCGACGAGTTTGAAATCTGGTCGACAGAAACAGAGCCTCGCAATGTGGCGCTGGAAGCGAACGGAAGCCGAGCCCTCGGAGCATCGCGGCAGATCGAAGATTTTCCGAATGCTTACGGACCGCAACTGGCCATCGACGGAAAAACCGGGGCTCGATTTCTCTCTGCTGGAAACAGTCTGACAATCGAACTGGCCGAACCGACGGAAATCGATCGCGTCGTCTTTTCCAGCGCGAAAGGGGAGTCTACTCCAGAGCATCGCAAGTTTGAGTTCGTGGCCGACTATCGAATCGAAGTCTCACTCGACGGCCAGCAATGGCACGTGGTCTCCAGTGGATGGGACCGTCAGCCTGTGAACCGAGGAGCCCATCTCGACATCCGGCTCTGGCGGCTTGAAGCGTCTGAGGAGGAACAGAAAGAGTTCGCTGAACGCAATCGGCAGTTGAATGAGGTGAATCGGGAGATCGCCTCGATCCCGGCGTTGCCTTCCGTCTGGATTGGGCGTCGAAGTGCGGGTGATGCCAGCGGTCCTTTCCATATCTTTCTCGGCGGCAGTCCCCAGAAGAAAGGTCCCGAGGTCGTTCCGGCCAGTGTGACTTCACTGGAACAGACGGTGTCCCCCTTCGAACTGCCCGCGGAAAGCGACGAGTCGACCCGACGTCGGAAACTGGCCGAGTGGATTACAGATTCCAACAACGCCCTCACGCTCCGGGTGCTGGCCAATCGGATCTGGCACTATCACTTCGGAACCGGCATTGTCGATACCCCGAGTGATTTCGGCTACATGGGAGGACGCCCGAGTCATCCCGAGTTGCTCGACTTCCTCGCGGTCCAACTGCGCGAACAGGGCTGGCGGCTGAAGCCGATGCATCGGATGATTATGCTTTCGGAGGCCTACCGACAGTCCTCCGAATTTGATGCCGCATCCGCACGAGTCGATGGCGACGCTCGGTTGCTCTGGAGATTTCCTCCGCGTCGTCTTTCCGCCGAAGAGATTCGTGATTCGATCCTGCAGATTGCCGGCAAGCTGGATCGCCGCATGGGAGGTCCGGGATTTCGACTTTACCATTTCATGCAGGACAACGTTTGCACGTACGTGCCTCTCGACCAGCATGGACCGGAAACGTATCGTCGAGCCGTCTATCACCAGAATGCCCGGGCGTCCGTGGTTGACCTGATGACCGATTTCGATCAGCCCGATTGCGCCTTCTCGACGCCGAGCCGAGCCGAAACCACGACGCCGCTGCAGGCACTCACGATGCTCAATCACAGTTTCACAATGGATATGGCGAACGCTTTGTCGGAGCGCCTGCGGAGTGAAGTGGGCGATGAACCCGCAGTCCAGGTGCAGTGGGCGTATCGACTTTGTTACGGCCGGCCGCCGTCGGATGCGGAGTCCGCTTCGTGCCGGGAGTTCATTGCTGAGCACGGCCTCTTGGCTTTCTGCCGCGTATTGCTCAACACCAGCGAGATGATCTATGTGGAGTAAGACCGCGATGCCTCAGCCGCTTCAACAGCTCCGAAACCTGACCCGCCGACATTTCCTCAGCGACATGACGACAGGATTGACGGGCGTCAGTCTGCTTCAGTTGTTGTCCGGACGAGCCATGGCCGCCCCGGAAGGCTGGCAACCGGGGCGGAATCAGACCCACTTCGCTCCGAAAGCGAAGCGAGTTCTGCAGATCATGTGTCCCGGAGCGGCTTCGCATATGGATCTCTGGGAGCACAAGCCGTCTCTGGAGAAATATCACGGCAAGCCGCTTCCCGGAGAGGAGAATATGGTCTCCTTCCAGGGAAAGAATGGCAATCTCATGCGAAGCCCCTGGGACTTTAAGCCGGCCGGGGAATGCGGCAAGATGTGGAGCTCGATGCTGCCGCACATGGCGGAGCATGCCGACGATATTGCCTTCGTCCATTCACTGCACAGCAAAACGAACACTCACGGGCCCGGCTGTGTATTCATGAATACCGGCCATGCTACCGAAGGTTTCCCGAGTGCCGGGGCGTGGATCAGCTATGCACTGGGGAGCGATAATGACAACCTGCCGACGTATGTCGCGATTCAGGATCTCCGTGGCGAGCCTCCCAACGGGAAAGCCAACTGGACGAACGGATTTCTGCCGGCTCGTCATCAGGCGATCATGATGAGCGATCAGCAACCCATCCGGAATCTGAGAACTCCAGAGGGGATCGCACCGCGGAAAGAAGAGGCTTCGCGTCGGCTGCTCGATCAGCTGAACGAACAGTACGCGGCCGCTCATCCCGCTGAATCCGATTTGCAGGCGCGGATCGCCGCTTACGAACTGGCTGCAAAGATGCAGCTCTCCGCTCCTGAAGTGTCTGATCTCTCGCGGGAATCGGCGGAAGTCCATCGCACGTATGGGACCGACGATTCCAATCACCTCAAAGCGGCGTATGCGCGGAACTGTCTCCTGGCTCGGCGTCTCCTCGAGCGGAACGTCCGTCATGTGAGTCTGTACTGTGCCTCCCGGGCGTCCGGGGTGGATGGTCTGCTCAACTGGGATGCCCATAAGACCTTGAAGTCCGACTACGAACGGCACTGTCCGATCTTCGATCAGCCAACCGCCGCACTCCTTTCCGATTTGAAGCGATCGGGGCTGCTCGATGACACGCTGGTTCTCTGGACGACGGAGTTTGGACGGATGCCTACCCATCAGCAGGGGACTGCGGGCCGCGATCATAACCCGGATGGCTTCACCGCATGGATGATGGGGGCGGGAGTGCAGGGGGGCGTCAGCTACGGCGCCACCGATGAGTTTGGCCGACGAGCAGAGATGAACCCCACAACGGTCTGGGATTTCTATGCGACCGTGCTGCATCTGCTCGGGTTCGACCACGAACAGCTCACCTGGTATCACAATGGACTCGATCGCAGGCTGACCGACGTGCACGGTCATCTCATCCGGGAGATTCTCTCCTGACCGGCTCAAACGCAGTTGAGAAAGTCGGCCGTACCAGAGATAATTCCACTGTCAATACACATTTTCGACAGGGGCTGGGGCGGAAGCTCGCTGGATCCGGCCACGACCTGCAGGGACCAGACGTGAGCCAAAACGAGACGATCGGGTTTGAGATTCTCCGGGCCATCCGGCGTATCCTTCGCCGAACATCGGAACATTCCCGGAGTATTGGCCGGGACTCTGGAGTCAGCGTGCCTCAGATGCTCTGTCTGAAAGCGATTGCGGATCTTCCTTGTGCAACCGACGCCACAGTGGCACGCGTCGCAGAAATGGTCCAACTCTCCGCACCGACGGTTTCGCGTATTCTCGATCGGCTCGAACGTGATGGCTATCTGCTTCGTGAGCGGAGCACCGACGATCGACGGAAAGTCTGCCTCACTTTGACGGAGTTCGGCAGAAAGAAGTTGCGGAATCTCCCAACACCGCTTCAGGAGCAGTTTCTCGAACGGTTACGCGATCTGGATCGAGAAGAAGTTCAGCAACTGTTAACCTCGCTGGAACGCATCGTTCAGCTGATGGACGCCGAGGATATTGACGCCTCGCCATTGCTCACGCCGCAGGTCGATGTCGACATCGACGGCAATGACGACGCGTCCAACTATCCCGAATAACGAATCAGTCTCGATTCGATTTCAGTGGCGTAATCTTCCGCTCCGCCAGGTAATCCGGTCGCGGCGGACAATCACAAAACGGATCCACCAGACCATTGCTTACCGCGTTGTAAACGGCGAACACGTTGTTGCGTGGTGTGGAACTGAGATTACCAGCGGAGCCGTGCATCGTATTGCATTCGAAGAAGATCACCGAGCCGGCCGGTCCCTTGGGAGCGACGATTCCGTTCTCAGCGATCATCTCTTCAAGAGCTTCCGCCGACGGAACGCCGTATTCCTGCCGCCGCAGTGAACTCTCGTAGTGGTTCTCGGGAGTCTCGCCGATACAGCGAATGTAATCCTTGTGAGAACCCGGAATCAGCATCAGCGGCCCGTTGAACTCGTGGCTCTCAGTCAACAGAAGCGACACACTAATCGCCCGCATCCGCGGCATACCGTCTTCGACGTGCCAGGTCTCGAAATCGGAGTGCCAGTAGAACTCCTTGCCTTCGAATGCCGGCTTGTAATTGACGCGGGACTGCAGCACGTAAACATCTTCGCCGAGCAATTGACGGACTCGATCGAGCAGACGCGAGTCCTGAAACAGTTGCTGGAAGACGCGACTGTATCGATGCATCCGAAAGATGGATCTCACGGTCTCAGACTCCGGCTCCTTGACGATGCCCGAGCGATTCACCGGCCAGTTCGCGACCAGAGAACGGGCTTCCGTCAGCAGTTCGTTCACTTCGTTCTGAGAGAACAGACCGGATTCGAACAGGAAGCCGTCTCGTTTGTACTGGTCAACTTCAGTAGGACTGAGCGGGCCCGAGATGCCCTCGCTGACAATGGGATCGATTCGGGAAACACGTTCCCACTGTGACGAAGTCCGTGAATGGTACGGGTCGTCGGTTCTGTAAATGGTTGCGGTCATTTTGTCCTGCCTTTTGATACGAGGTGTCTGGAATCAGGAGGCACGGTCAACGCGACGCTTTTACGCCTCGGTGAGCAACGGATAAGCTCCGTTTGCATCGTGTGTTTCTGCTCCGGTCACAGGCGGGTTGAACACGCAGATCATCCGCAGCTGCTGCTCGGCAATCAGAATATGCTTCTCGTTACCGTCCAGTGCATACATCGTGCCAGCGGTGAGCTCGTGTTCCTCGCCGTTGTCCAGATCTTTGAGGATTCCTTTGCCTTCGATGCAGTAGACTGCTTCCAGGTGATTCTGGTAGTGCATCTCGGTGGTGGTTCCCGCGAAGATGATGGTGTCATGGAGCGAGAAGCCCATTTTGTCCTTGGCGAGCAAAAGGCGACGGCTGGCCCAGGTCTTGGCTCGGGTTTCACGGTCGGTCTGAATGATTTCGGAGAGTTTGCGAACGATCATGTGTAGGTTCCCTGGTCGTCTGGAACCGCTGGAGTGCGGTCGATGAGGGGGTGAAAGAAGAGCAGGCGGATCGAGGTTCCCGACCCGCCTGCTTAGACGTACTTAAGCGATGTTGCGTCAGGACGCAACGAGATCTTTGGTATGAGCCGCCTCGAAGGCCTCGGCCAGAATCGACAGTCCCTTCTCGAGCACGTCGGAAGGAATTGTCAGCGGCGGCAAAGTTTTCAGCACTTCATCGCTCGGTCCGGCTGTTTCGATGATTAGACCGCGCTTGAATGCTTCATGAGAGATCTGATTGGCCAATGAAGAATCAGCGAACTGAACGCCCTGAATCAGGCCACGTCCGCGAACTTCGCCATCCGCCTGACCGGCGAGGTCGAGCAGCGTATTGCGAATTGTCCGGGCGTCGCGGTTCACTTTCTGGGTGAGAGCATCGTCCCGCCAGAATTCGTCCAGTGCAGCCGTCGCGGTGACGAATGCAGGATTGTGGCCGCGGAATGTGCCGTTGTGCTCGCCGGGATTGAACACATCCAGTTCCGGCTTCATCAGCGTGACCGCCAGCGGCAGTCCATATCCGGAAAGCGATTTCGACAGGCAGACGATGTCTGGCTCGATGCCGAAAGGCTCGAAGCTGAAGAACGGACCGGTTCGGCCGCAGCCGACCTGAATGTCATCGACGATCAGCAGCACGTTGAATCGCTTGGCCAGTCGGGCCAGAGCCTTGAGCCAGGTTCGGGAAGCGACATTAATGCCGCCCTCGGCCTGCACCGTCTCCAGAATGAAAGCGGCTGGCAGGTCCATCCCGCTGCTGGAATCCTCAAGGTAACGCTCCAGAGCCGCGATGGTATCGGCCTCAGTGCCGAGATAATCGCAATATGGCATGTGGGTCACGTTGCCGAGCGGCACACCTGCACCGGCTCGCTTGCCACCGTTGCCGGTCAATGCCAGCGAACCGAGCGTCATTCCATGGAAGCCGTTGGTGAAGGAGACAATGTTGTGCCGTCCGGTCACCTTGCGAGCCAGCTTGAGCGCGGCTTCGACCGCGTTCGTTCCCGTGGGACCGGGGAACATGATCTTGTACTCAAGACCACGCGGCTGCAGGATCACCTCGTCGAAGGTTCGCAGGAAGCGCTCCTTGGCCTGAGTCGACATGTCGAGGCCGTGAGTGACTCCGTCGCTCATCAGGTAATCGACGAGCCATCGCTTGAGAGCAGGGGGGTTGTGCCCGTAGTTCAGCGCACCGGCTCCGGAGAAGAAGTCGATGAATTCGTCTCCGTTCTCATCGATTTGAATGGCGCCACTGGCAGTTTTGAATACGGTCGGGAACATGCGGCAGTAACCGCGCACGTTGCTTTCCAGGCGTTCGAATGTATCGGTCATAACGATTCTCATTATTAAGAAGGAGTGTCCGCGGGAGCTTTCGATCCGTCGAGAGGTCCAAGGCGGAGCAGAGGTTCGGATTCGTGGTCTCCGAACAGAAAATCTGATGCGGAGAAGCCGTCGCACTCGCTGAGTTGAACACCAAGGTGCTTGGCCAGCGATTGAAAAAGTTTGCGAGAGGCGAGGTTTGAAGGCGCGACAGTCGCTTCGATATAGCTGTGACGGCTGACAGGGCAGCGTGCAGCGAGATCCTGCAGCATGCGTAGTCCCAGACCGCGACGCCTCATGGAAGGACAGACCCCAACCTGCCACACGAATAGAGCATCCGGGGTTGCAGGAGGGCGATAAGCGGTGACAAAGCCAACAATTCGCGAGTCCGCTTCAGCCACGACGCAGGTGTCTGCGAAGTCGCGGCAAAGCAACATGTAGAGGTAGCAGGAATTCTCATCGAGAACTCCTGAGTCGCTGACGAGCTTCCAGATATGGGAGGCGTCGGCGACGGTCGGCTTGCGAATCGACAGCGTCTGAGTGTCGGGCTCCGTAGAGTCAGGCATTCTGAGCTTGTCATGTACCACACGTGAACATCGGGGACACGCTCCCGCTTGATTCCGTGCGTCAGAAATAATTAGTGTTGCAATTATCTGCTGAGCAAAGAATATACGCTCCTGCAGATGCGTCAAGGGCTTTTTCTCAGACCACTGTCGGCAAACTTCCGATTTCCCGAGATTGCCCTCTCATTACGGGGATTAGGTGAACAATCAATGGGAATTTTATGAGCATGGTCATCGTTAGTTTTCTCTGTTTTCTCTTGGTGTTTGTCCTGATCGGGGTCGCTTCGGCTCGTCAGAAATCGAACACCACGGGAGATTATCTGCTGGCCAGCCGTTCGGTTCCGCCGTGGCTGGCGGCACTTTCGGCGGTCGCGACAAACAACAGCGGTTTCATGTTCATCGGCCAGATCGCCTACTCGTATCGCGTCGGGATCGAATCAATCTGGATGATGATCGGCTGGATTGCCGGAGACTTTGTCGCCTGGATGATCGTTCATCCACGTGTACGTCGGCAATCGGAAGAAGCCGATGTCGCGACCTTGCCCGCGCTGCTTGGACAATCGCGGCAGGGCTCGCAACGGCTCGTCATCGTACTGGCCGGCATTCTGACTTTTCTTCTGCTTGGCGTTTATGCAGCAGCTCAATTGAAAGCCGGCAGTACGGCTCTGCAGACCCTGTTCGGATGGGACCCGCAGATCGGTGCCATCATCGGAGCGGTTATTGTAGTTCTCTATTGTTTCTCTGGAGGAATTCGAGCCTCAATCTGGACCGATGCGGCTCAATCGTTCGTCATGATCATCGCCATGATTGTGCTTCTGGTCGCCGCGAGTTTCCACGTCGGTTCTCCAGCCGATGTCTGGGCGAATCTTCGCGAACAGGATCCGACCCTCGTTCAGTGGATTCCGCAGAATCTCGCATTCGGGTTCACAATGTATCTTTTGGGCATGATCTTTGGCGGCTTCGGTGCCGTCGGCCAGCCTCACATTCTCGTCCGATTCATGGCGCTGCGGTCGGTCGATGAAATCTCGCGGGCTCGAACGATTTACTTCATGTGGTTCGTGCCGTTCTTTGTCGCCAGTATTGCCGTCGGCCTCTATGCCAGAGCCTTCATGCCTGACCTGCTCTCAATTCCGCTGACCGAGGGGCTTTCCGTTGCGCAGGCCACGGAACTGGCGATGCCGGAAATGGCCCGCCGACTGCTGCCCGATGTCCTGCTTGGACTCGTCCTGGCCGGCCTGTTCGCCGCAACGATGTCGACGGCCGATTCGCAGATTCTTGTCTGTTCCGGAGCGATCACGCAGGATATCAATCCGAACTGGAAGGACTCCTACATCGCGGCGAAGATCGCGACACTGGCCGTTACCGCACTGGCCTTGTTTGTGGCGTTGTACGCAGGGCAGGGAGTCTTCGCACTTGTGTTGATTTCCTGGTCGGCGCTGGGAGCCGGCCTGGGCCCCGCTCTGATTCTGCGATTGCTCCGCGTGCCTCTGTCGGCATCGACCATCACATTGATGATGTTCGCCGGCGTTGTCACTGTCGCGGCCTGGAATATGTCGGGTTACGACGGCGACGTTTTCAAGATGCTGCCGGGGATGATCGCATCGATCGCGATGTGGCCGGTCGGGACACTGATCGACCGCATCACACCAGGCCCGACCGCCATTGAAGAACATGCGAACGCGGAAAACGAATTGAAGGAGCAGCAGGACTCAGTCAAAGGCTGAAGCACGATCCTGCACCGTGCGTCGTGCCGGGGTCCCTTCACACCTTCGACCGTCAGACGGTCTCCCACTTCAGTCGAAGCCCAGACGGGCATCGACTGAAGGAGCAATGTTGCACGAACGTCGTTCGACTAGATCGTCTTCGTAATGTGGTAGTGGAGACCGGAGGAGATCTCGACCTTGGCCAGATGATCGGCTCGCTCGAAGATGCGGCGGCAATCGGGGTTGAGATTCTGCAGATGCAGGGTCTTTCCCTCCTGCTGGTATCGCTCGGCAAGTCGATTGATGGCTTCAATGGCCGACTGGTCGTAAACCCGGGAGAAGTAGAAGTCGATTGCCACGACGGGCGGATCGCTGGCGGGGTCGAACAGGTCCCGAAAGCTGCTGATCGAGGCGAAAAATAGCGGTCCGTGTAACTGGTAGACCTTCTTGTCGTCTTCGAAGTGGATGTCGGCCAACATGTGGGTGGCATGATTCCAGGCGAAAATGAGTGCCTGAACAACGATGCCCAGCAGAACCGCGATGGCGAGATTGTGGAACAGGACCGTGTATCCGGCGACCAGCACCATCACAAGCACATCGCCTGCCGGGACCTTGTTCCAGGTGTGCAGCGTGCTCCATTCGAACGTGCCGATCACGACCATGAACATCACACCGACGAGAGCGGCCATCGGCACCATCGAAATCACCGGCTTCAGAACGACGACAAGGACAAGCAGGCCGACAGCGGCCACGACGCCCGAAACACGACTGCGTCCACCGGAGTTGATGTTGATCAGCGACTGACCGATCATCGCACAGCCTCCCATCCCGCCGAAGAGGCCGCAAACGATATTGGCCGCCCCCTGTCCGATACATTCACGATTTCCGTTGCCGCGAGTTTCGGTGATCTCATCGATCAGCGAGAGCGTCATCAGCGATTCGATCAGCCCGACGCCGGCCAGAATCAGGGAGAACGGCAGGATGATGAAGAACGTTTCCCACGTCAGCGGAGCGAGCGTGTAGCGGGAGTCGAGGAAAAACAGCATCGGAAGAGGTTCGTCAACGGCAGTCACACTGGCGACCGCCTCGTCGATCTGCTTTTGTTCGAGGACGGCGATGTCGACCTGGCCATGACCATGGGCGTCAGCGGTGGCAATTCCCCCGTGGGCTTCCGCGGCGGCTTCCTGAACGGCTTTGGCTCGCAGATTGTTGGCCACCAGGTCATCGACGGTTTGGACGACGTTCGCCTGGCCCGCTGGAATCCACGTCTGAGGGGCGTATTGGTTGATTCCGATCGAGATCACCGAAACGACCATGATCGCGGCCAGTGAACTCGGGATGGCGCGAGTGAACCGGGGCAACAGGATGATGATCGCCATCGTGAGGGCGACGAGCCCCCCCATGATCGCGAGCGGCAGGCCCTGCAGATACGTCATCGTGCCGTTCGTGCCCAAGGTCTTGAAGCTGCCGAGCTGGGCCAGACCAATGACGATCGCCAGTCCGTTCACGAACCCGAGCATCACCGAATGAGGCACCAGCCGGATCAGTTTCCCCAGCCTGAGTACACCAGTGAAGATCTGCAGCAGGCCGCAGAGAATCACCGCATAAAACAGATATTCAATGCCGTGCAGGGCGACCAGTGAGACGACGACGACCGCCATGGCTCCGGTGGCACCAGAAATCATACCGGGACGTCCGCCGGCGATCGCGGTGATCAAGCCAATGAAGAAGGCGGAATAGAGCCCCACCGTGGGCGGCACACCTGCGACAAATGCGAAGGCGACAGCTTCCGGAACAAGAGCCAGAGCCACGGTCAGAGCGGCAAGAACATCGTCTTTAAGCGAAGCGGAGTGCTTCGTGAAGTATCCAATCATCAGGTATTCCGTAGAGGCAGTTAGAAGCGAGTCGAGAATCTCCGCGTGGTTCGATGCGGACCATCCCCGTCTCGGAGTGCATGTAAGACCGGGCAGAATCCTTATCGGGACTCCACGCCAGAAGAGCGGGAGGAAGCAACGGCCGGGAATGATGAGATCATCACGTCACTCGGCCAGAAGATCGCTATTTCAGTCAATTACATTGGTTGCAGAGCAGAATCCGGAGATTTTTCGCGGAAGGAACGGGCTCTGCACGTATCTCCTGCAGAGGCGAGGCGAGACTTGTAAAGCGTTCTAACGGAATCAGGGAGATTTCTAAAGATGTAAGTGCCGGTTCTTACCCGAAATTTCTCGAATCCGAAAAGTCCGATCTGAGAAAACGATCCCGATCAGAAGTCGGTTATACTTAGGGATAAGCGATCTGCGATTTGATCAAAAGGCGGGGACAGTCGGACAGGACCGCAGAGAGGAGGGGCCTGAGATGCCAGACGATTTCTTCCACAAACGCCAGCGGCTGGTCGACAGTGAACTTCGCGTTCAGGGGATTGACGATCCACGGGTACTGAACGCGATGAGATCGGTACCGCGGGAAAAATTTGTTCCGACCGATCAACAGGACGTGGCCTATCGCAACGCTCCGCTGCCGATTGGAGAAGGGCAGACAATCTCACAGCCGCTGATCGTCGCTCTCATGGCCGAGGCGCTGGAGTTGAATGGCAATGGGAGAGTGCTGGAGATCGGTACCGGTTCTGGCTATGCAGCAGCCGTGCTCGCCGAATTAGCCGAGAACGTATATACCGTGGAACGCTTCGGTCTGCTCGCCGAGACAGCACGGCGACGGTTGAAAAAACTGGGCTACGACAACGTGCATGTGCTTCAGGGAGATGGAACGCTTGGCTGGCCGGAACATGCTCCCTACGACGGAATTGTCGTCGCGGCTGGGGGCCCGGATGTTCCCGAGACATTGAAGCGACAGTTGAAGATCGGCGGACGACTGGTCATCCCCGTCGGGGAGCAGAAACATTTGCAATCACTCGTCCGCGTGAAGCGGGTCAGCGAAGACGAATACGAATACGACGATCTGGGCAACGTCCGCTTCGTCCCACTCGTTGGTCAGGCCGGTTGGGCAACAGGCGACCAGGCAGAGCCGGCCACATCGTCGGAGTCGGGGAAAAGCTATTCCAGCATGACTCTACCGGAGTTGATCCGCGAGGCGGCGGAGCCATTTGAGAGTATTGAAGAGGCGGACTTGTCTGCCCTGCAGGACCGCATTGGCGATTCGCGACTGGTCCTCATCGGAGAAGCGTCTCATGGCACGTCTGAGTTCTATCGGATGCGAGCCAGAATTACGCAGGCCCTGATTGAACAGAAGGGGTTCAACTTTGTCGCCGTCGAAGCAGACTGGCCCGATGCTGGTCGAATGAATGACTACGTGACGCTCAGAAAGCCAGGCGATGGGCAGAAGTGGAATGCCTTCGAACGCTTCCCGGAGTGGATGTGGAGGAATCATGAGGTCCTCGAGTTTGTCGAATGGCTCCGCGACTTCAATCTTACTAATCGGGACCGGCATCAGCGGGTCGGCTGGTACGGCGTCGATCTTTACAGCCTTTACACCTCGATTCGTGCGGTTCTCGGTTATCTCCAGAAAGTCGATCCGGAAAGTGCGGAGCTCGCCCGCGAGCGATACAGCTGTCTCACGGCCTGGGAACCGGATCCGCAGTCATATGGACGGGCCGCAGTGATGGGGCAGTACCGCTCCTGCGAACAGGATGCGGTCACGATGCTCAAGGATCTGCTGGCGAGTCAAATGGAATATGCCCGGTATGACGGTGAGTACTTCATGGATGCTGCTCTCAACGCCAAGCTCATCGCTGATGCCGAAAAATACTACCGCGTGATGTACCGAGGCGGCGACGAATCATGGAACCTTCGCGATCAACACATGTTCGAAACTCTGGAGTCGCTGCTCGACTTCCACGGGCGGGAATCCAGGGCGATCCTCTGGGCTCACAATTCCCACCTCGGCGACGATGCGGCTACGGAGATGGGACGCCGAGGGCAGATTAATCTCGGACATCTCTGTCGGAAACATTTCGGGGACTCTGCCTATCTCATTGGCCAACTGACCGACCGCGGCACGGTCGCCGCGGCGCCGTTCTGGGACGAGCCAATGGAGGTTATGCAAGTTCGCCCCTCGCATGAAGAGAGCTACGAACGGGTGCTGCACGACACAGGTTTGCAGCAGGCATTTCTCCCATTGCGGGCGACAGCACTTCCCGGTTTCAAAGAACGTCTAGGCTCCTCGCGCATGGAACGGGCGATTGGCGTCATCTATCGACCTCGTACCGAATTGCAGAGTCACTACTTCGAAGTATCGCTGCCGGAGCAATTCGACGAAGTGATCTGGTTCGATACCTCATCAGCCGTGAAGCCTTTCGATGTGAAGGCCATGGACTTCGACCCGGCTCACCATCCGTTTGCGCTGGTCGACTGATTCGTCCGAGCTAATTGAGTTCACCGGGGGCTACTCATCCTCAGTCGGGTTCGGATTCAACCCGTATTTGCGGATTTTCTCTCGTAACGTCTGCCGATGCAGCCCCAGAATGCGGGCTGCTTCCTGACGATTCCCGCCGGTCACCTTCAACGCTTCCTCCATAATGACCGGCTCGGCGGCCGACAGAAAAGCTTCGTGCATACCTTCCGTCGGCGACTCCTCCCGGTTGTAAGTCTCTTTCCACCATTCGCGCAAGGCCTGATTCAGTTGCGGCCGTCGATCAATTTCTTCCCCACGGCGCATCGGCGGAGGAAATGAATGCGGCGAGATCTCCCCGGACCGGGTGACAATTACGGCATGTTCAATCACATTCCGCAGTTCCCGGATATTTCCGTTCCACGGACGTGAGACAAGCTCCTCGAGTGCCGAAGGCGAAAGGCTGACCACTCGTCGCGGATCGACGTTCCATATGAAGTGCCTGGCCAGCACCGGAATGTCCTCCATTCGTTCTCGCAGCGGCGGAATGACGATGCGGAAGACGCTCAGACGGTAAAACAGATCTTCCCGGAACTCGCCGCGACCGACCATTTCTTCCAGATTCCGATGGGTCGCAGCCACCAGTCGAAAGTCGGACGTGTATTGCTCATCCCGCCCCACAGAGGTGATGGCCTTGGTTTCAAGCACGCGCAGAATCTTGACCTGAGTGGCCAGAGAGATGTCTCCGATCTCATCGAGGAATGCGGTTCCACCATCGGCGGCCTGAAGAAGTCCTCGTCGTTCGACGACCGCTCCCGTGAACGCCCCCCGGGAATGTCCGAACAGTTCACTCTCCAGAACAGACTCATTCATCGCCGGGATACAGACCGGGATGAACAGCCCGCTCGATCGGTTGCTGTAACGGTGAATCGCAGCCGCGACGAGCTCCTTTCCTGTTCCACTCTCACCCGTAATCAGGACGGGGACATCGTGAGGAGCCACCATGGCGATCTTTCGGAAAACCGCCTGCATGCCGGGCGAGGAGCCAAGCAAGGTCTGCGACATGTCCTGGGGCAGCGGAGCATGTTCGCCCACAGCCGATGACGGCTTCGATCCCAGAGCACGACGGACAACCTGGATCGCATCCTCCAGATCAAACGGTTTGGTGAGGTACTCGAAGGCTCCCCGTTTGATTGCCTGCACGGCGGTATCGAGGTTGCCGAACGCGGTGATCATGATCACCGGCGTATCGCGAGCCACGTTCTTCAGGGCTTCAAGCGCTTCCAGTCCATCCATTCCCGGCAGCCGAATGTCCATGACGACGACATCGGGCCGCAGACGCTCCGCGATCTGCAACGCTTCTTCAGCCGTCGACGTCGCCACGACCTCGTGGCCATCATCCGCCAGAGCCTGCTCCAGCGTCCAGCAGATCGAGGGTTCGTCATCGACAACCAGAATGTTACTCATACATCATCTCTTCTCGTGATATTCGGTGAACTCTCCGCTTTCGCATGATCTTCCCCCAGCGTGTGCTCAACTGTCGAAGAATCGGGGATTGTCAGGCGAAACCGCGTTCTGCCGGCCTCTCGATCATACTCAAGATGCCCCCCGCAGTCCTCCACAGCCTGAGAAGCCAGCGCCAGCCCAAGGCCGACACCTTCCTTTTTGGTCGTGAAGAATGGCTGGAAGATCTCATCAATAACGTCCTCCGGGACGCCCGGTCCATTGTCAACGATATCGATCACGATGGCTTCATCGGCTCGCCGCGTGACAAGGACCACCTCACCTCCCGGGCCGGTCGCTTCGGTCGCGTTCAGCACGATATTGAGCAGCGACCCGCGAATGGCATCTCCGTCAGGAACTTGAACCGTCATCTGCTCGAGGCGTGACTCAAAGCGGATCTTCTGATGATCGCAAAGCGGTTCGACAAGCGAGACCACATCCTGCACGACATCGGCCAGACTGGTTGAAACCCCGGGGCTGGCTTCGCCGCGAGAGAGTCGCAGAAGTGCCTTGATCTGCTCCTCAGTCAACTTCAGTTGCTTCAGAGCCATCTCAATGGCCGGATCGTTCCGTTCCGCGCAGTGCCTCTGATGAAGCTGCAGAGAGACCCGGGCACCGGTGAGAGAGTTTCGGAACTGATGGGCCATTCCGCCAGCCAGCTGGGTGAGCATCTTCGCCCGCTCGTTATCGCGTATTCGCTGCATGGTCAGCTTCAGGACAGAGGCCATCATGTTGATCGAATCCGCCAGTTCACTCAGCTCGTCTTTGACGGGCAGGGGAGGAAGCGGCTCGAAGTTGCCACCAGCAATCCGGGCCACATGCTTTTCCACAATACGCACTCGAGCCGCGATGCGGTGAGAGATCCAGATCGATGCGAACACCGTGACCGACAACAGAAGGAAGCCGATTGCCAGCGACGGAGCCATCGCCGAATTCTGAGCCTGCTCCCAGCGACTTTCCGGATAGAGAACGAGTACGTCTCCGAGCTCAGTCCCAACCGGACGCGTTACCACGTCCACGAAGTAACGTTCGGTTCCGAATTCGATCTGAGATCGTGATCCAACCGATCCTTCAACAGTCGCTTTGCCGCGATCGAGAGCCGGCAGCCGGTCCGGAGCTCCGCCTGGAAGCGTGGAAGACCGAAGCCGCCCTTGTCCGTCGTAAATGACAAAGTGAGCTTGTGAGAGGTCGTGGAGTTGGGCCAGCACGCCGGTCGTCAGCGGATAGGCGGCAATCCGAACGGTGGAAACGACACTGTCGAGCCGATCGGTGACCTCATCCCTCGCTCTCTGTACAGCGATCCACGCCGATGAGATCGTCACGGCGAGTACCGTCACCACCTGAATCGTGACAACGGGAACCAGAATCTGAAGTCGTAGAGGCCAACGCATGTTCGGATCCAGCCTACAGCGACGCACTCCTCAGTACGACCTGACAGGGCGGCGATAAAATCGTCACGAATGGCTACTTTGTCATCAGGATCGCGGCGGAGATCGTTTTTTCAACGTAAAGAACCGCTGATCACGGATGATCGGCGACGTGGCACACCTCTTGCATCTCGTCTGGGTATCCAACAAACTCGGCCCTGAGACAGGCCGACTTCACCCTCCGTGTCCACAAGGTTCCAAATTGCGACAATACGACTCTAAACGCCCCGCCTTCACTCTCATCGAACTTCTTGTTGTCATCGCGATCATTGCCATCCTGGTGGCTCTCCTCTTGCCCGCCGTTCAGCAGGCCCGCGAGGCGGCTCGTCGCACCCAGTGCAAGAACCATCTCAAGCAACTGGCGCTGGCATTGCATAATTATGCGGATGCCAACACGGTTCTTCCACCCGGAGCCTCCGTCGATACCTCGGTGACAACCACAGCCTCGAATGGCTCCTGGGGTGTGCACGGCCGCATTTTGCCGTACCTGGAACAGGGAAGCCTGTTCGAGTCGGTCGATCTGACGACCGCATGGGATTTCCAGTCGCCAATCGACGGCTTGAAGATTCCCGTTTATGCCTGTCCGAGCGATGCCAAAAGCGACCTGGCTCGTGATCCCGGCAGCGGGAAGGTGACGCTCTATCCGACAACCTACGGCTTCAATTACGGCACCTGGTTCGTGTTCGATCCCTCCACCGGTCGTGGCGGACAAGGTCTGTTCTATCCCAACTCCAGCCTGACTTTTCGCGATGCCGTGGACGGTTCTTCCAACACGCTGCTGGCCGCGGAAGTGAAGGCCTGGACCCCCTATCAGAGAAACGGCGGGCCATCGTCGACGACCATTCCTCCCACAGCCGTCGCCGCGGAAACGATCGTCGCTTCAGGGGCTCAATTCAAGAATACCGGTCACACAGAATGGCCCGATGGACGGGTCCACCACACGGGGGTCACAGTCACCCTGCCGCCGAATTCCAAGGTGCGTTACACCACCGGCGGCATCACGTACGACGAAATGGATTACAACTCCTGGCAGGAAGGCCTGGACGGCGGAGCCGGGAACCCCTCGTATGCCATCATCACCTCGCGAAGCTACCATCAGGGCATGGTGAATGTGGCCCTGTTCGACGGCTCCACCCGCTCGATCAGTGAGAATATTGACTTATCGATCTGGAGAGGCCTCGGCACTCGCGACGGAGGAGAGGTGCTCGGCGAGTTCTAACCAATCCCATTCCCCTCCCGGCCCCCGCCGTGATTCTCAACAGAGCTCGACTAAACGGCAGAACCCGCGAAATCGGCGTAAGCTCTCTGCTTACAGAGACTTAAATCGCGAAAAAATCTGCCCGACATCGCTTGATTTCATTTCGACCAGCCATTAGTATTCGCGAACCTGACACGGACAGCCACTGTCCACCAGTCAGCAGCGGGGCAAAGTGCCCAACGCAATCCCCTGTAGCTCAGTTGGTAGAGCAAGCGGCTGTTAACCGCTGGGTCGTAGGTTCGAGTCCTACCGGGGGAGCTAATGTACACTGCAAGGTGTCGCAATCTTTCGCAAAGCCCTGTTTTTCAGGGCTTTTTTCATGCGCGGTGTTCAGTGCTTGCGAGTCCGTACGAGGCTCTACGGGCACCTGCTGCACCGGATTTTGCAGCGCGCGTTGGAAGTGTTCGTCAGTGACCTGCAGATAGTGATTAGTCGCTACCGCCTGGCTATTTCCGATCCATTCACACACGACCTGAATCGGGAATTCGTTCGCCAGTTCGGTCTCGCGAGTTGAGCGGAGATTCTGAAACGGTTTCGGCCAAGGGGTTAGTCCAGCCTTCTGGATGATCCGTTCGAGCTGGGTGCGTAGATTCGCATTCTCGGAACGATACCGATTGATCACGTACCGCGTGCCTGGCTCTGCCTGGTCGAATGCCATTTCCAGAAGAGGCCGCAGCTCAGGGAAGAGCGGAATCACCCGAGATGCTTTCCCTTCGTAGCGTTTCGTCTTAGGACTCGGAACCGTGATTCGGCTCAACTCCCAATTGATGTGCGACCATTGGAGCGCGAGCACTTCCGACGGACATCGGAGACCACCAAATCGGGCCAATGCGAAGAGAACACGCCATTCGTTGTCCGGGCAGGCGTCCATGACCTTCTCGGCAACGTCCCGCGTGATGAAACGCATCTTCTCACGGTTTGGTTGGACATTCGTTTTGAGATCTTCAAACGGATTCTCGCTGATAAGCTTCTTCTTCTTGGCGAACGAGAAAAACTGTTTAGCGCGGCCGCATCGACGACGCACGGTGTTATCGGCGAGAGATCGTCGAAGATGGCGATAGAAGTCTTCGGCGTCGGCAGCGGTGATCGACGATATTGGCGTTTGAGGACCGAAGAACTCTTTTAGATTCTGGGCCGCTCGCTTTTGATGGTCGACCGTACTATCCGTGATGTCATCGCGACCACTGATGTAGCTATCAAGGAATTCGCCGAGCAATCGCTTCGATTGTCCTCGACGCGGCAGAAGCCCTGCCTTCGCAAGACGCTCGTAAAGCTGATCGTCCAGGGCAGCCACCCATCGGGACGTCTCGTCATCTGGTGAGCTTCCAGTGATCTGAGCCGAGATGAGATGCTCGACTCGCAGCTTGAATGCATTCGCCGCCTTGAGTGGCATCTTCCCCAGGCGAATTGTGCGTCGTACCCCATCGAGCCCCTTGAACTGCAGAGTCCTCAGACCCGACTTACTTGTTGACAGACTCGCCACGGATCTCTCCCTCTCGGGTTGGGTTGCACTTATCGTCGCTGATTGACTTCGCGGCATTGACATAGGCCCGAACGTCCGCCAGATCATAGCGAACGTTTCGTCCCATCCGCACGCAGGGGATCGGCCCACGAGGCGAAGTCAGGCTCCACAATTTGCGTTCGCTAATGCCGAGAACCTTTGCAGTCTCCCGGGAATTGCGAAGTAACATTGATTCGAATTCAGCACTCATTCTGCGTCCTCCTTGACGCTTCGTCGTTTAACGTGTGATCCACCGGCCACTCGGCTCGGTCTCGTCGCACGTCTTCCCCAAGAATACCCGAGACCTCCTCGGGCTCAATTCGCAGCTTCCGGTCGCTTAACTCACGATCTGGATTGAGTTTCTCCTTCAAATCGGCGAACGGATCGACTGCTCGCCCCAGGCATTTGCGTTTCGGTACGAAGTGTCCGTCCATATCGAGTCCTACATAATTCTTCATGACTACGGCGTCATGTCGGCAATTCTCGACACGCTCCCCGATTGTTCGAGTCTTTCTTCTAGGCTTCTTGAGCTCCGTCTCACCCCGACACAGTTCGCAAAAGCAGTTTGGATCATGGCTGACAGTAGCCTTCTCCGTTTCAGACGGATTGAATCGCTGGGATTCGATCTTCTCACGGCCAGCCGGAGTTGGCCAGAAACCACGACTTACGCCGAACCGTGGAATCCGTCCTTGGAACATTCTCACCCACGAGGGATATCCGTGTTCGGGCTGTTTCGTGAGATACTTTGTCGCATAACGCGCAGCATACAAGGCAGTCTTAAATTTCGGCGCACTGAATCGGACAGAACCGAAGCCGGGTCTCTTGCCATCGGCGGGAGGCATGGATTTCGGTCTATTGCGATTCCAGATCTCGCAGACCGTTTCAAACGGAATACGGCGAGCATCGAAGAGCATGTGCCAGTGGGGCATCTCCGTTTTCTTCTGCCATTCGATGACGTAGAAGTAGCGATTAGTAATCAAGTAGCCGCGAGTCCGTAGACCACGCACGAGCTCTGAGATGGACCGACGCTTCCGGACATAGAGGTATGCTTCTTGAGGACTCGGAAACAGTTCTGGATCAATTGTGAGCGTCCACATCTGGCATGCTTCGAATGTCTCAAGGACGCCAAGCAGGCGTTCACGCAGTTGCAAGGCCAGAGACAGACAACAATCCGGGCAATACCAGCTCCTACACCCACACGCCAGAACGAAGTATTCGCTTTCGAAACGAGCACAGGTTCCGTCCACAACATTTCTTATTGTTTCAAGATAAGTGTCCCGCCCTTGCGGGCTCGCCTCGCGTCGCTCGGCGTCGCTCCGCTCCGGCTCGCCCGCCAGGGCGGGCCGTTGATCCTGCTTCCCGGACTTCCTGTCCATGGTTGGCGTCCTTGTCGATGTCTCTATCGTCCCGGGACGAACCCTCGTCCGGTGTAATCCAGGCTGAACCACACTTCGCCTTTGGTTGGCTTCTTCGGGGGAAACCCTGCGTCCTCCCGATGTTCATTCTCTTCTAAGTCTTTTTGGGTTAGGTCCTTACCTCTAGTGCCGACGAACGCACATTTTGCCGTTTGACGAGTGCGCACCATACCCTCGTCGTCGCGGTACGGCTCCCCGACGTTCAAATGGGCACAACAGCCCCGCAGGAGCCCTGTCACTAATTGGTTCAAACTCATCTCGGTCGACTCGGCCACTTGCTTCAGTTGAGCATGGATGTCTCCATCCAATCTCACTTGAAAAGAAACTGTCCCGGTCGACTCCTTCTTCTTTGGCATTACCGCTCTCCAGAAAGGTGCAGTGGTGATACTACTGTTGCACCTATCGGCAGGTGCGTCAATAGTGGTTTAGCAAAACTTTGCACCGACCCGCAAGGGATCGAGCCGCACCCCACGCGAACGCTCCCTCCAGACCCCACCAACAAAGGCCCGGGGCCTCCCTCGAAGCCGGCCATCGGTCACCAGCTGGAAGTGAGCGACCGACAGCCGGCTCCGACGAAGGCCCCTCGCGAGAGCTTTACCCCAACGTGAACCCGACAAACCTGTCGACTACCTGCGTTGCAGCAGTTCCGGATAGTTCTCGTACATCCTCAGCTCTGCACGGCTCCGCCATATGTCACGCAAGAACGCGATGTTCAAGATCACCGAAACGAGTAGCGCGAGGATCAGGGCTGGATTGTTGCGATACTCAGGAAAGTTGGTGTTGTCACTCATGGAGTATTCCCAGGGCAGAGGGTGGCAGAGACATTCAACAAACTACGATCACAGTTACGCCACATACCGGCCGTCGTCGGTTTGGCGGGCCTGGCCGACTTCGACGAGGGTGTCGAGGAGTTCTTCGACGGTGTCGGCTTTTACGCGGCTGAAGCCTTTGGCCAGTTCGGCGGCCGTGCAGGCCGACGACTGGGAATGCAGAGCCGTGCGGATGGCGCCGATGCGTTCGGGGAGGGATTTCGGCCAGGTTGCTTTCTTGACTTTGGCCGGTTTCGCGGCGGCTGGCTCTGGGGCGTCCTCTTTGATGCCGAGTTTCTTCTGCGTCGCCTGCTGCCCCTGCGGGTTCTGGAACTCGGGGCGGAGCCAGCGAATGAGGCCCTGTTCTTCCTCGGCGGCTCGTTCGTGGTTGAGGGCGACGAGCTTTTCGAGAATCTCCTCGTCGGTCAACTCCGGTGACCAGCCGTACGCCTCGAAGACGGCGGCATCGAGATCGTCGTGAATCTGCTTCAGGACCGAGACCAGCCCCTGCTCGTGAATCGTCTTCTCCTTGTCGGAAAGCGGCTCCCCGGCCCGGAGCTTTTCGAGCACGTTGTACATCCCGGTCATCGTCAACTTCGGATGCAATTCCTGCTGCCGCTTCCGATGAGCATCAAGCTGTTCGCCGAGTTCGCGGATGCGCTGCTTGAGGTCTTCGGTGGGGGTGGGGAAGGGGAATGTCTCGAAGCAACGAGTCTTGTTGTACCTTGGATCGTTTCCGACGCCAAGGCGCCCACCTGTCGCGAGAGCCCAGGCTACATGAATACGGCTTGAAAGCACCCCCAGGAAATAGGCGTCATCAAGGCCAATATTGATTAGCGCGTTATCCGGTCTAATGTCGCCAGAAAGGAAAACAAAGAAACGGTGTTTGGCAGTCTCCGCCGTGCTGATGAACCGAGGCAGGCCCGAAAGCATCTCTCGCATCTGCACATTCGTGGCCCCGAAAAGCCACCAATTTCGCTTACGATACTCCATGCGATTATTGTCGCGTTCAGGCTTTACGTGGTCATAAACGTGCTGATAGATCGATGGAAACTGTTCGCGGACTTCCTGTTCGCTCATTCCATGAAGATCTATGACAAGAACATCTCTGCTCGACTGCGTAAGATCTCTTCCATTTCTGTACGGAACAACGACGGAAGCCATTGAGGGATTATGATCGAGTCCAAGCTGACTCGCCTTGTCTCTGCTTACGATGAATCCCGCTCCGTGAAGCTTAACTCCTGTGTTGCTTATTCGGGCATTTCCTCGTAAGGGCTTGGATGTGGCAACAGCAGCGCCCATTTTTAGGTCTGGATGGATTTGACCTTCACTCTCACGCAGGATGGATGATCCGCTTCGGTCAAAATGCCGTAGTACGCCGGTCGCCGCACCTTGAACTCCGACTGTCATTGCGATCCGCACGTCGGCTCCATCAGCGCCGTCGACCCACGGATGGTCTGGGATCGCAAAGCCAAGCGATAATCTTTGAGAGTCTTGCAGGTAGCGTTCGACAACCTTCCTGTTTTGGGATTGGCTGATGCTGTTGGTAGTAATCAATCCGAACCGTTCGCTGTCCTCAGAAGAGACAGCCTTTGCTGCTTTCTCCCACCAGTACATCACGTAGTCCGAAGAACTGGGTACTAACTCGTATGTTGAACGAAGCGCGTCTGTATAACCGTCTCCTAAGGTGAGACGCATCACGAAATTTCCCACGAACGGCGGGTTCCCCACAATATAATCCGCTTTCGGCCATTCCGCTTTTCTCGGGTTGATGTACCGTAGATCCTGGACGCGGGCGGTTTCGTCGGGGATCTCTTCTCCCGTGACCGGGGAGGTTTTCATCGTCCGGCCGTCCCAGCGGGTGACCGGTTCGCCGTTTTCGTCGACGACCGGTTCGATGGCGTCCCAGTCGAGGACGGCGTCGCGGTTTTCGATGTTGTCGAACTTGCGGATGATCGGCTCTTTGATGTCCTGATCGCCCCGGGTGCGGAAGTGCCATTGCAGATAGCCGATCCAGAGGACCAGATCGGTAATGGCCGCTGCCCGGGGATTGATTTCGATGCCGAGGAACTGGTGCGGATCGACGGTGGCGATCTCCATCCCGCCGTATTGCGGGTCGAACTCCTTCATCGCGTTGAGGACTTCCCCTTCGAGCCGCTTCATCAACTCCAGCGACACGTACAGAAAGTTTCCGGAACCGCAGGCCGGATCGAGCACGCGGACGTTGCACAGGTGCTGATGGAAATCGCGGAGCACCTTGACCGCTTCTTTGGTCTTTCCGGTGTCATCGAGCTGGGCGGCGGTGGCGTAGGCGGTTTCCCATTCGGCCCGCAGCGGTTCGATGATCGTCGGCATGACGAGCCGCTCGACATAGGCACGCGGCGTGTAATGGGCTCCCAGCTTGTGCCGTTCGACGGGATCGAGAGCGCGTTCGAGCAGGGTGCCGAAGATGGCGGGCTCGACTTCGTTCCATTGGGCCTCAGCCGCTTCGATGAGCAATTCGAGTTGATCCGGCGTCAGCGGGATGGCGGAGCAGTCTTTGAACAGGGTGCCGTTGAACTGTTTGATCTTCCTGCGGAGGATCGGCGAGAAGCCCCCGGCGTCCATGGTCTGCCAGAGGGTTTCGATCATCGGCACGAAGTTCTCGACTTCGTCGCGGAGGCTGATGAGCAGATCGGTAAAGGCATGATCGGGCAGCAGGCCGACATCCTCGGCGAACATCGTGAACAGACACCGCATCAGGAACTGTGCGACATGCTCGGGCGTGTCTTTGCCTTCGAGCAGCCGGGCGAGTTTCGCGAGCTTCGCGGCCAGATCGCGGGTGACTTTGGCCGACTTGCGGGAGGGATCGAGCTGGAGCGGATCGGTCCAGATGGCCCGCAGCAGGTCCTGGACGTCGTCCTTTTCGAGATCCTGCAGCTGAATGCGAAAGCTGGCCGGATTGGGGAACGCGATGTAGTTCTTGCCGGACTGCGTGAAGTCGGCATACAGGTCGATGCAGTAGCCGACATCGACCACGATGAGGAAGGGGGGCCACTCATCGGGAATGGCTTCGGCATAGCGTTTGGCCTGGTTGAAGGCTTTCCGCATCGCCTTCTGCCAGTCGGGAGTCCCCCGAGTTGCCATCCCTTTGCGGAGTTTCTTTTCCTTCGTCTTCTTCGCCAGTGCGTCAGACTTTTCGAGTGCCTTCTTGTGAACACCTTGTTTGGACTCAAGGATGAATCGTCCCTTGTAGTAGAGATCGATCCGCCCTTGGCTGGTCGTCAGACCATCGTCTCTGAATTCGACTGGCTTCTCGAATACGTAATGATCGCTCGTGTGGTCAGCGGTGCCGATTGACGGCTTCTCGACGCCAAGCAGCTCACAGAGTTCATTGAGGAAGGTTTGCGAGTTGGCCATCTCGGCCCCGCCGGAGTCTTTCCAGCGGCTGATGAATTCCCTGGCGTCGGTCATGAGTGTCGTACGTTGTGTCTCTGCAGTGGATGTCGTGATGGGTTCAGGTGATCAGGTCACTATAGCCGATGATCCGCCCACACTTCCACGCACCGAGCCGCGCTTACTTTGCCGCCCTCGCTTCCGACACCACAAGAGCGAGAATGCGTTCCTTCAGTTCCATGGATAGATCGGGCCAGGCCGAGACCAGAACGGCGAGAGAAGCATCCCGTGCGTCGGCTTTTGCAGCGCGCGGTTCGGCGTTTTCGGGATGTCTAGGCCCTTTTGCCCATTGTTCGCGTCCTACCGGGGGAGCTAAACCATACGGGTACGAACTCATTGTACCCCGGAGTTAACGAAACGCCGAACGAGAGATCGTCCGGCGTTTTCGCGTGGTATAGGCCTATTTTGTAGCACTGCGGCTCGCTGGCGGAATGGTGAGAGTCGGCTTGGGAGACTCTCGGGGGTTCTCGCTCGCCCGGGCTTTGCCTCGCTCTCGCCGAGACTCTCGAACTCTCTCTGCTACCGCGTCTCTCCGGTTAACGCTTCCGTCCGGAAAGGTGCCCCGAAACGTTTGAACTCAAGCGGCTCTCCGGGCAGAATGGCGTGTGTGGAATTGTCCACCAGTTCCCTTGGCTTTTCCCTTCTTGTGCCTCACCCCTCGAAGTTCACCCGGAAGACAATCCGCTGCGATGACGACAAATGCTGCGTATGCAGACCGATGCCTGCTGGAACTCGTCCAGCATGTTTTCGAACATCGATCCGGCTTACTGCCTCCCCTACATTACGGCGAACTCGCGCAACGAATTGGTCGCGTTCGCCCCGATGGCTCGGGGGTTGGGATCGGCATGGGAGATGTCCTCGGAACGATGGGCCGTAAGCTCGACATCTTGTCTGGTGAATGGGGAGAAATTCCACATATCCAGAGCCTCGTTGTCAGTAAGCATGGGCCTAATAAGGGCGTACCCGACGACGGCATTACTAGTATCTGGCCAGACTATGATCAATTGACGATCGCAGAGAAACGACACAAGGCACAAATCGAATACCAGAGGATCGGGGAGTTCGGAAGTCGCTGGAATGACGTCTTGCAGGCGATGGAACTGAGCCTCCCGCGGCCCACGGGAGACGAAGTCCCGCAAGGCCGCGGGGAATCCGAGTACCATCGTCGTTTGAAGGAATTCGTGTGTGCCAATCCCGAGGTCGTCGGTCTTACCGCGAACGCGGTCGGAATTATTGAGTATCCCCTGCCGACCCTCGATGCGGTAGACGTCCTTTTCAAGACGGAAGGAGGATGCGTAGCAATCGAAGTGAAATCGGCTGTTTCTGATAGATACAAAAAAGATTACGAGCGAGGAATCTTTCAGGTCGTGAAATACCGATCGCTCCTCACCGCCATGTCGAAAGTTACCGGCTACAGCATCACGGGCAACATCGATGCGCTGCTCGTTCTTGAGGGACACCTTCCAGATTGTTACCGTCCCCTCGCCAATACGCTGGAAGTTTCCCTTCTGGAGAATGTAAAGGTGGAATCGTGAGGGACAATTGCTGACCTTTGATAAGGTCGCGAATTACGATGAGTGATGTTTTAAGATTTATCTCCTGCACGGCAGCTTCGATGACAGTTTCAGATATCGCCGGCAATTGTGAAGAGTCTGTGGCGGCTACGAGACGCACGATGAACGTAGTATTTTGGTGAGGCAATCAGCAAAAGTGTCCGTTAAGGAGATCGTCGATCCATGAATCATCCACGCCGAGTACCGGTACTTTGTGGTGGTGACGAGTTTCACCCCGAGCACTTCCGTGCGGAGTTTCCCCGCCTGATTGTGGATACCAACGACGCCGATCCTGAATGGACGAGCACGATACTGGCAGCGTTAAGAGATTTCGATTTTGAAAATGACGCACATTGCGAGCCGAACGTGCAGAAGTACTACAAACTCATTCGGATGCATGGGCCCTACGAGGTGTACGCAGCCGTTCATGCACTTGCGATGAGTTCACCAGAATGGGCTTTGAGAGAGCTATATCTCTGGTGCCATCTCGGGGACTTCCTTTTCTCGCAGCTCTCCGATGCAGGTCTTCGTCGCTTCTTGCCTTTCAATAATCTCTCAATCATGCCTGCAGTTGATCAATTCGGACGTGGGATTTTCGTTCTGCGATTTCACTCGATGAGAGAGATAAGAATATACGGGAGGACTTTCTATCAGCCCGAGCATTCGCCGGTGATTACCGTGCGCGGAAGAAGTTTCCAACTCGTGTTGAATGGGCATACGATCGATAGCATTCACGAGCGATTATACCCCACGTGGACAACGTACGGAACGTCCGGTGATGCATTCACATTCTATGCCCGCCGGCGTTATTTTGAGATCAGTACAATACGCGACAATTATAATCCCCGAAAACGAAGGGATGCTGTTGTGCTGTACGATAGAACCTGGTGGGAGAATGAGAGGCTTCACCGGATTATTCCATCAACTATTTTTGCGAGCATGATCGCGGGATCTCAGATGACGCCCGATGATTGCGTTAAACAAGGCTATTGTCCAATTGATCTGAAAGGGGAGTACGCCACAACGCGAACATTTTTAGCCGTCGGTTTTGCCGCTACTGACGAATACGAATCTATCACGAATGCACCGCTTGCCAACGATAAGAGGGAGAGTTTAATCCAGGCAGCTGAATCGCGAGCGGCAAACGAGTACTTGAAATCGATTGCGCAAGGGCGGAGGAAAGAAAGTGTCGAGGGGATCAACTCGCCACGAATCCCTCAGAGGGCCGAGGCCCTTCGATATCGGCAGGACAGCATCGGCGATGTGGTAAAGACCATCAACGATCCGATCTATTACGAGTGGTGGGAATAATCCGGTCATTCATGAAGTCATGAGACGCGAATATAAGGGGCGTATCCTTGCATGAATCCGTACTGGCTGCGGTGAGCTTCGTCTGCAATCACGGTGAAGTATTAGCGGTCCGAAAGGACTGGATGCTCGGTCTCACTTCCGTCTGTCTTCAGCCGTAGCTTCTCAATTGTTGTGAAGATGACCTCGCCACCTTCTGTCTGCAGCAGGTCGCGAAGTTCGTCAACGGACTCCGCATGCTTGACATCACCAACTAGCGCCCAACCCGGCACGAACTGATCGTGGGGTTGATCGTCAAGGTCGGTGCGGTCCACCCGAATGAATTGAACCCGGTCTGCCGCCGTATTAGTCCGACCAGGTTTTCATGGAACATGCCACTCCGGCGTTGCAGTCCACATTCTATTCAGCGTCGTGATGCCGTCTGACATCACTGTGACGGCGTTAAATTCGAACACCTGCGGAATGTCGTGCCTGTAATGCGTAATCTGGTTCAGAGCGTCTTCGACGGTTGGCTGATCGCGGTACGGCTTCTTCAGTTTGAAAGGGCGAGTGGAAGACCATTGACGAAGCTGACCAGATCCGGCCGGCGATCATTGTGCCTGTGAATCGAGAGCTGACAGACAATCAGAAACTCGTTGTTGTCCGCGTTATCCCAGTCCATTGCATAATGGCGACGATGTTCAATCCGACCACTCTACTCGTAACTCGATACCCCGGGGCAGGTCTTTGTGGAACGCCAGGTTGCGGCGAAGCGAATCTGCCCCTCCCGGCCGGGAGAATCGTCGGACCGCCTTTTCCAAGCTGGGCTCCGGCAGATCCGGATAACGAACCGTGAGCGTTCGCTGCAGTACGTTGCGCAGAACGACCTCGCTCTGGTCACGGTCTAGGTCGACTCCGTGGCAGTATGTATCCTCCCCGTAGAGCTGCTTCAGCCGTTATATCGTCGTTAGTTCATATGTAGTTTCAGTTCGGTGGTTTGGCATGACTACCTTCTTCGACGTCTCGTCCCGGCTGTATCAAGGTGGTCACCACAATGACCAACGACGAGAATCGGCTGGCCATTCGAGTTTGCCGCTTTCCCGAAGTAGACGCGGAGCCACTTGTTCTGGACGGGACCAAGTTTGAGGTGCGGCGTGATATCGACCCTCCCGCCATTGAAATCGACGCGTCGAGCTGCCGAGGCACTTGCGTCACGATTCGTCATCGATCCTTCTGTCATCGTCATTTCAAATCCGCCGGACCGTTCTCTGAATAAGTCGACAATGCGTCCTGACTCCGTCCCATCGCGATACAGCAAGTCGTGCATTGTCGTTGCTAGGTGCCACAACATTCGCACGACCTGCGGTATCTCACGCCTCAGGCTATTGAACTCAGCTCGATCGGCAGATCGACGCGCATCATCCGTGAATGCGATACGGTCCGGAAAAAGAGTTTCGATTACGCCGATTGCATCTCCAATCGATTCGACAGGCAAACCGTGGTCAGCAATCAGCTGCAGCACATCCGTCAGTCGATTCGTGTCGGCTTCTGCTGATGCAGCGCGTTGTTCGGCATCCCGCCGGAGGAACTCCTCGGTTCGAATCGTGGTCTCTGACTGATCTGCTCGCTCGTTTGCCTCTTCGAGTTCAAGCTGCATGCGCTCGACGTCGGCCTCGAGTCGTTTCACTTCGTTGTTGCAGTACTCGACGAACTCACTGTCCTGGCCGCTTTCCCGCGCCTGCTGGATGACACGGTCAATTTCAGCTCGCCGTTCCAGTTGCTCGATATCAGCAATTGACCCGACGGAATGTAGAGCGGATGCCGTGAACCGGCGGGCTAATGCCTCCACAATGAGATCCCGGACGACATTCTGCCCGATAGAATCGACGTCTCGATCCAGGAAGAACCGATGCCGACGGTAGTCGTGGAGAGCATCCAGTCGAAGACCGGGCATGTACACTCGCGCCATCCCGTGCGTACAGCGGTAAGCTTCCGGGATCATCCATTCCAGCTCTTCGTTCAGTTCGCGAGCAGGGGCGTCATACACGACCGCAATTCCCGCGAGGAGCCTTGCCAACTCGCCAGGATTGAGCACAGGTCGTTCGGTAATCCGGCTCGCCCGAATGAGTACGATGGGGCACTGTCGGTTCGCGTCCGCCAGTTGGTCCCGGAATGTGGCTCCGCCGCCGATATCAAGCTGGCGAGGAGTCGTCGATAACAGTGTCGTTCCCAAGCATGCGGAATACACGTCGAGAAGCTTCAAAACGATGCCGGGAGCGGAAGATGGCGGCGCATCAGGTTCCTCACCAATGAATCCGGGAATGATCCAGTGGTGGTTGGAGATCGCGAATTCCAAACTACCGTCGTCCTGAAGCGCAATTCCGATACTCGTTTGCCAGCGGCGTGACTGGGGAAACTGGCCGCACGAGTGAGTCAGGCACAGAGCCCAGAACTGTGGACTGCTTTCGGTTCCGGAGCCAATGAAACGGCGTGTCTCCACAAGTGTGCCCTGACCACCGGGTGGCGCCCATTGTCCCCCGGTGAAAAGCCAGGAGCCCCGATTGTACGCATCATTCCTTTCAACTCGGTTTCCGATCCAGAATCGGATCTCACGGACGACATCTCCCCAGTCGATTGTCGTATTCGCCGCCGGTCGAAGGATGAAGCGTGTGCGGTAATGAAGGGTTGCGTTCGCGGGTAAATTCATTGGTTTGCTCCGATTGGGGCGCTCCTCCAGGCAATCTTCTGGCCATGGGTTTCATAGGCCTGATTGAGCAGTTCTTGTTCGGTGAGATTGGGTTCGAACAGCGTGCGTTCAGTGTTGGTGATCCTCAGGAGCCGGCATTCTGTGGTCTCATGGTTTTCAAAGCTTCCATCTGCCAGATTGTGGCAAATGGAATGTAGCAGATGTGAACGTGGCGCCGAATCAGAACAGATCAGTGGCAGTTGAAGGGCTCATTTTCCGTACATATGGATGCGACGCAGCGTCTGACCCAAACATCGGGTACCCAGCGTTCTTCTTGCATTAGCCAACGATTCGAGCCTCGCAACTAGTCGCGCCAAGTGGAAAAATGCTTACATGTCAAAACGAAATTTACTTGCTTCCAAGTAGGTTTCGTCAGAATCAATCGCGATCCACCGGCGATCCAAGCGTTCGGCGGATGCTCCGGTGGTGTTCGAACCAGCAAACGGATCAACAACAAGATCATCGGGATCGGTAAGAAACTTTATAAAGAACTCGGGGAGGGTGGCTGGGAATCGAGCAGGGTGGATTTTAATACCAGCCGCTTTGCAGCGTTTTGTGTATTGATCATTAGCTGCATTATTCCCGACTTTGATGATGTCTTCGGGATGAAACTCATTCTCGATTACATTTGGCGGAATAGAACCACCGGCTTCAATCTTGTCAAATCCGGAACGAATAACGTGACCCGACGGTCGTGTCGTTTCGCGGACCTTCTTGGCGTTCAGCCGAAGCATGTCCTTGCTGTATGGCCGCAATACCCCGAGATTTGACGCTTTAGGCCATTCCGTCTTGCTGAACCACCAGACATACTCGACAGAATCTTTCACTCGTACACGTCTAACAGTTACCCATTCCGCAGGTGCAGGCATTTTCGCCGGGTTGTACCAGAACAGTTCCTGAGCCAGATGGAAACCAATCTCTTCGACCAGCGCCACCATCAGCTTGAAATGGTAGATCGATCGCGTCGGCGTCCCTTTGTTATAGCTACCGCCAATATTTAGAACAAAACTTCCGTCGTCGGTCAGAACGCGAAGGATCTGGGAGGCAAAGGGAAGGAACCAATCAACATACTGATGTTTTTCTGCGTTTCCGTACTCTTTTTTGAAATGCAACGCGTAGGGGGGGGACGTCACCACGAGATTGACGGAACCGTCTGGCAACGCAGATAAGAGTTCCAGTGAATCGCCGCAGTATGCTGCTCCTGGGCCGGTCTTGTAGAACGGCTTGAAACCGCGAATGGACGGCGGCTTATGTTGTGATTTGAATGGCAGCTTTGTCTGTCCTCGATTAGATCGCTTCTTGTCTGTAGACATCTTTCTTTCCGTTCTGGTCAAAGTTTTCCTGGACTATCGCGATGAGGCGCAATCTTTCCGGAAACGTCAACCGATGAGCCGCTTTCGATCTTTAGTACAAATTCTTCAAGCGACTGTCTGCGAACTCCAAGTTCTCCTCCACGTGCTACGATCGAACGAGATACGATCCCCTCGAAGACTTCTCGCTTAACGGGAGCAAAGCACTTACAAGCCATAACAAATGACAGCCAATTCACAAAAATAGTTACTTTTATTCCTCGTGCCGATCCCCACAATTCGGCCTCTGAGAAGTCCTGGTAAACCTGACGGGAGCTAACACCAAGAAAGACTAAATTTGTCGTTCCGTGATCAAGGAAGGTCTTTTCTGCACTCGATAGAACGTGGTTATCCGAGATAGGCTTATCTTTGACTTCAAATGCAACCTCAAAGTCGTTACGAAGACTCCTTACAGCGATGTCTAGCGGGGCGCGCCGATCGGGGTCATTTATTGCACCTACGACGACACGCTCGGGCCCGAATACTGCGTCCAGAAGTCCTGCAGCGCACGCTTGCGCCCTTCGCCCACCTTCAGACTCTGCAATTGCATATTCGCTGATAGCGTTCGTCAAAGTGCCAACAGATAAATTATCACCCAGCTGCGGTGCAACGTCGATTGTCGCGATTAGAGCACGTCGCCGTGCAGCAATGAAACCGCGAAGTGCGAGCCTAGCCTCAGCAGATCCAGGAAGATCCCGCAACTGTTCCATGAGATCCATGAAGTACGCCCATCCCTCTCGATTTCGAACCCCCGAAATTTCGTCGATTCGTGTTTTTCCGATAAAGGGAGTATTGTTGAGAGGGTTTGTACCTCTCGCGCCGAGATCGATCTCAAGCCTTGCTCGATGTCGAGCCAAAACATTGTCGGCGAGTGACCTTGCAGAATAGGACCGATCGGCCTCTCCGCGATCCAGCAACGAATAAACGTCCACTCGTTGGTCTGTTGCTTTGGCTAAGATTGCGGTCCCGAGCGCAGCGATCGTTGTGGAACTCTTGCGATGAGGACACAGACTTCCGAGCTGTTTCACCCGATCTTGCCAGACGGCCGCAATTTCGGGAAGCGTCTCGTTTGCCGCAGCTGCGCTTTCCGAAAAGAGGATTTCTGTCGCCTTCACATGATCAACTGAAATCGACACTGACCCTCAAACCCCGCTGTAAGGAATATCCGAACAACGTTTAATAGCGGCAGGTTGTAATCCCCTGTCTCGTCGATCGCCATCGGATGGACCAAAAGTTGAGGCAGCAGCATATCACTGTCCACGTCGTCACACAATTCCGCAGGCTCGGAAACGGTGTGATCGAATTTCGTGATACATGTTCATGGCAGCGGCTTCAGGGCTCTTGCAAATGTTTTGGTGGCTGGAAAAGTTTTCACCGGCATAAGTTGCGATCAACCTCTCGAAAGGCTGGACTTCCTCCGCAGGGCATCGGATCGTGCGGCGGCGTCGAACTCGAAACGATTGCGAGCAACGGGCAAGGAAGGCCTCGACTGCTCTACTTGTCAGTAGGTATCGGGAAATAGTGGCGAGGATGTACAGGGTGTTGGCAGTAGCGGCAATTGAGTGTTGCGAAGTGAGCGATTGCCGGTTTGGACGATTCTGACTGGCATCTCGCTCAAATCGATTTTAGAAAAAGCAACGTGTCACCGTGAACCTAAGTCAAGGCTGGCCGTTCCAATGGGAATAAGTCTGTTTCCTCGACGTTGCGGGGCGAAATCCATTAGATAGCTAGAGTTAGTCAAACATGCGCTTTGTTGAGAACGGCCCATCGATTCCGGATGAATTGCTGACTGCCAGGGACGAAGGCAGAGTTGTGTTTTTTTGCGGTGCGGGTGTGTCTCGCGCCAAGGCCGGTCTGCCTGATTTCTTCGGTTTGCTCGATCGTGTTCTGCAAAGTCTTGGAGCATCGAAAGACTCAGAATCGAGAGTGCTGTACGAAACGACGAAAACCACTATCTCTGCTGACAGCATTTTTGGAGCGTTAGAAGCCGATTTCGATACGGTCGATATCCAAAATGCAGTCGCGGCGGCACTGAGGCCATCGAAGAATGCGGATGTTTCTGCTCATGACTGTCTAATTCGGTTGGCCCGAACTCCGTCCTCCGAAATCAAGCTGGTTACGACCAACTTTGATCGACTTTTTGAAGCCGCCCACCCGGCGATCAGGTTGTACAGCCCCTCCGTACTACCGCACCCTGTTCGAGATAGGAACTGGGACGGTCTCGTCTACCTTCATGGAAAAGTCAACAAACAATACTCCTCTGCAGAAGGGACGGAGTTTGTTCTCTCGAGTGCCGATTTCGGATACGCATATCTATCGGAGGGGTGGGCCACGGCATTTGTGCGAGAAACCCTCCGCGAGTACGTGGTAGTCTTCATTGGTTACTCAGCCGACGATCCTCCGGTCAAGTACTTGCTTGAAGGGCTGAATAAACAGCCTGGAAAACGACAGCCAATCTATGCCTTCCAATCAGGCGCCCCCGATCGGGCCACGGCGAAATGGGAGCGCCGTGGCGTTACAGCCATTCCCTATTCAGATCATGAACTACTGTGGGAGACAATTGAGCGATGGGCCGACCGAGCCGATGATCCGATGGCGTGGAGCGAGCAGATTCTCCAAAGAGCACTTGAAGGACCTCGGAATCTGAATGACTTCGAACGTGGACAGATCGCCCATATCGTTTCAACCGCTGAAGGAGCGAGGGCGTTCGCAGAAGCGAAGCCTCCGGGGGAATGGCTTTGCGTTTTTGATCCGGCGTGTCGATTTGAAAACGTGCAGGGGGATCTTTTTGTAAACGAAGGTGCGGTAGAGACCCTTCCGTTTGAACATTATGGATTGGATGGAGAAGAGCGCCCGGAAATCGATGATTCGACATCGGGACTTCGAAAGATGAGGGTGCCCGAGGCCGCATGGGATGCATTCGCTGTAACTGAAGCTGACAAGAAGCGACTCACATCGCAGAATTTTGCACAGTTTCGGGGAAACGCTGAGCTTGAGCAACCAGCGCTTCCGCTCCGGCTACTTCATTTAGCAAACTGGATTTCGCTCGTAGCGACTCAGTCTGCAACAATCTGGTGGCTGGCTCGCCAGTCATATCTTCATCCCGAGATCGTTCATCGGATTCGGTGGCGATTACGATATAGCACTGACGGGAGTGGCGTTCTGGGCTCGCACTGGTTTCACGCCCTCAATTTCTGGGCACGGCCTGAAAATATGCCGGATCGAGATGGCTCCGACTTGGAGGCAGATATCAGCAAGCAGGGGTGGACCTCGACAACGACCGTACGGCTCGCTGAGCTGTGCGATCCTTACGTCAAAATTGAGCCCGGATTGAGATCCCGCAGCGTTCCTCCAGATGATGCACAGGTAGAAACATACCGAGACATAGCCTTCCTCAAAGTCGAAGTCTCAATCCCTCGCTTTTCGCTGGAGGTCTCAAATGTGCATCTCCCTGACGTGACCCGCGTCATTAGATGTCAACTCGAGAAGGCACTCAGGCTGGATGAGAGTATCCAAGGTTGGGGGCGATTACACATAAATTCGTTGATCGAAGGCGATGGCGATCAAAGCGACTACGACAGGAAGCATGGTCTTTCCGCTCTCGTGGTATTTTTCGCTGGACTGTTCAAGCAGCTTGCGTCAAAGGACATTAAGTCCGCCAAGGAGGAATTCAATTCATGGCGATCAGATGATGACACTGTTTTCAGTCGACTAAGGGTTTGGGCGAGCGGAATGGAGGATGTGGCGACCCCCACCGTCTTCGGGAGTGTAGTGGCGAACCTGTCGGACGTCGCCTTTTGGTCCAGTGACCACGAACGGGATTTCCTTCTCACCCTGCAGGGCCGGTGGAAGGACATTCCTCAAAGGTTGAGGAAGAAGATTGAAAGACGACTGCTGGACGGTCCGGGACAGTTTGAGGACGAAGATATTTCCGAATATGAGGAGCGCCGCAATTGGGAGGTCATACAGCGGCTTCAGTCGCTGAAAGACAGTGGCGCCATATTCAGCGTTGACGTCGATCGAGAGATTGAAGTTCGACGAAGAATCGTTCCAGCCTGGAAGCCCGAACATGCTACATTTGCATTCGAGCCGCGAGGCATCCGCGTAGGTCGGGTGCCCAGGGATACTGACTCAGCAGTTTTGGAGAATGAACCTCTCGACAGCTTAATCTCCAGAGCCGAACAATTGACCGGCAGGAGTTCGAGGGATGGATGGACCGAGCGGGAACCTTTCTCTGGCCTGTGTGCGGAAAATCCTAAACGAGCGTTTCTCGCGCTCAAAAGAGAGGTCAAGAAAAATGCCTTTCCGAGTTGGGCTTGGAAGAGGTTCCTCGCTGCCTGGAATGAATCTGACGGAAACTCCGCGTTAGCTTCAGTGGTTGGTCGGCAAATCTGCCATCTACCCGACGACTTGATCGAGGGGGAGTTCTACTCGTTTACGCATTGGCTTGCGAATACAGCGAAGGTATTGTCCGGAGCTTCGCCTCATGTCTATGAAGAAGTAGCTAAGCGGCTGACGAATTTGCTGATTCGGAATCCCGCTCTTGGCAGGTCCGTCGTCACCCAAAGAAATCGAGGGAGAGACTGGACACTAGACGCCCTGAATTCTCCAGCGGGCCATCTTGTCAGAGCCCTTCTGGATGACGCCCGTTACGAGACGTCTATGCATTGTCGCCCGGAAGACACTTTCTGGATGACGCAATCTGAGAAGTTGCTGTTGTTCTCAGGTGATACGCGAACTTCAGCTATCACCCTCATGGCTCATCATCTCGGGTGGCTGTATGAAACCAATCCATCGTGGACTGAATCGTACTTGTTGGCTTTCCTCCGCACCGACGATCACACACATAGGGACGCCTTCTGGGCCGGTATTCTGTGGAGGCCAAACCTGTCGGATGCAATGCTCGGCATTTTGAAAGATGATCTGCTTGAGTTGGTGAAGACAAAGAGTAGCCACGGTGATCAGGAAGGGGGTTGGCAAACTCTTTCGTGGCTGATCCTGCGCGGATGGATCGCTGAAGACGAGCACACTGGGGCGGCAATGGTGTCAAATGAAGACCTTCGAGAGGCACTTTTAAATGGAGGAGACGATTTTCGTTCGCATGTTCTCTGGCAATTCTCTGATAGCCTCGCTCGTGCTTCCACTGACGAATTATCCGATTGGCAAGAACGAGCGGTAGAACTGTTCCAGAACGCGTGGCCGAAGCAGAAGATCGTCAAAAGCTCACTTATGACAAGTCGGATTTTGGATGTGCTTCTTGCTAACGAGGTTAGTTTTGCCGCGATCTTCGAACCGGTGTTTTGCATTCTCACGCCTGTGATCAACGGAGCGAGCCTGCACTTCAATTTTCGAACCCAGACAGACAAAATTATCGAACGAAATCCTGAAGAGTTCTTAGCCGTACTGAATAAGTTGTTCAGAGGAGACGTCCAGAGCTGGCCATTCGGTCTCCCAGATACATTGTCGAAAATCGAGCTTGCCGCTCCGGCGTTAAGGCACGACAAGCGACTGGTTGATCTAAGGCGGAGAGTGCGATCAAGTTAATCCATAATTATTCTGCTGCTCCCAACCCTCAATCGCCACAACCTCCCGTAACTCCCGCTCCGTGACCGGATCCGGCCCACTTTCCACCCACTCCAGAAACAACAACCGCTCCTGATTCGCTACGGCCAGCCTCGACTCGAGCTGCGATTGCGATAGGATTCCCTCCACCGGCTTTCGCCTTCTCGATCCAGTCACTCTTATCGACTTCGTACTCTGACCTGTGTTCCAGAATCTCCCCGAATCCGCTCATCCGCTGGTGATGTCCTACATTGGTGTCCGACGGGCAATCGGCATCAGTGGGCTCATGCTGCCGATCTTGCTTGGACCGATTGGCTGGCTGATCTTCGGAATCGAGCTCCAGGACAACATGAGCAGCTACTACCACACGCCCCTCCGGGACATCTTTGTGGGAACGCTGTGTGGAATCGGGATCTTTCTGTTTTGCTATCAAGGGCACGACTGGGTCGAGAACTGGACCGCCAACCTCGGATGCCTGTTTGCCCTGGGATTGGCTTTGTTCCCGATCGACGTCGGTAGCGACCCATTGCATCCGCGAACGATGATCGGCTTTGTGCACTCCGTCAGTGGTGGCGGGTTCTTTCTGGTTTTCGCGTTCTATTCGCTCTACCACTTCCCAATTTCAAGTTCAGACAATCTCGAGCTGGAGCCGCATGAGCAGCAACGGAATTTCGTCTACCGGGCCAGCGGAATCAGCATTCTGCTCAGCATGATCGCCATGGGTGGCTATCTGTTTGTGATACCACTTGACTGGAAGACCTTCCTCGACCAGTTCAATGTTCTGTTCTGGCTGGAATGGGTCGCAATTTGGTCCTTTGCCGCAGCCTGGCTCACCAAAGGCCGCGTGATCCTGGCCGATGTTGCGATTGACCTCCTGGCGCTGACCCAGGAGCAATTGATGGCACTCGCGCGAGACAGAAAAGAGTCCGAGGAATAGTTTTCGTTTAGCCGAGTTGTGGCTGTCGAATCTGCGAGTATTGTTCTTGTTGGAACTTCCAGTCAGCACTTGTGAGTAAGTCCCGTAGCTCCCGCTCCGTCACCGGATCCGGCCCACTCTCGACCCGTTCCGCGAACAACAACCGCTCCTGAATCTCTGGTGCCAGGTTCAGCAGGTTCATGATCTGCGTGATGCGGGCCCGCGACACATGCCCCAGCCGGGCCAGTTCCGCGTAGTCGGTAATGTGCCCATCGCGGATCAGCTGATCGAACCGGATCGCCAGCGCCATCAGCTTTGTGATCCGGGGGAGGCGTCCTTGCGGTTTCTCGCGACCGGCACCCCTCGCGACCTTCTTCGTGCCACAGCGTCCGTGCTGGAAGTGGATCTTGTTCTTGACCGTCAGCTGGCTCATGCAGTGGCTCCCTCGGGAAGTTCGGCGATCAGGCTCTCGATGCCGTTGGTGTGGAAGTGGATGGAGACCGTGCTCTCGGCGCCGTCGTACTCGACCCGTTCGATCAGTAGTTGCAGAATACGGCTGCGGTCTTTGAGGCTCAGGCTGTCCCAAACCTGGTCGAATTGGCGGAGTGCGGTGCGGATCTGGTCGTCGCTTATGATCGGGCCCTCGTAGAGCTGGCGTTCGGCCTCGCGGAGCCGAGCTTCGATTCGTTGGATCCGGTCTTGAACGGCGGCGAGCTCTGCGGGAACGAGCGTTGCCGGGTTGCGGGAGAGGCGTTCCAGTTCCCGGTCGGCGTTGGTCAGCTCCGTCGTGAGCTTCTTCTTCTGCTCCGTGGCCGTGGCTCTGGTCATCGCCTGCTCAGCCCGGACAGCGGCGATCGTCTGCTCGATCAGCCCCTCATCCTGTCCCATACCGCGTACGTGGTCGACGACATACTCTTCAATCTGGCCAGCGGGAATCGACTTCGACGGGCAGTCATGCCAACCCCGTTTCTGGGCATTGGTGCAGACGTAGTAGCGATAGCGTTTGCTCCGCTGCTTCGTGGTGTAGCTCTGCGTCATGCTGCAACCGCATGGTTCGCAGTAGAGCAGTCCCTGGAGCAGGGCGGTGGTCTTCGTTCGCGGATTTCCCGTTACGCGGTTCCGAAGCAGCTGGCTCTGGACCTGCCGGAAAGTATCGGCGTTCGCGATGGCCTCGTGCTGGCCCTCGTGGAGTTCGTCCTTGTATTTCACTTTCCCGACGTAGACCACGTTGGTGAGCAGGGCGTGCAGTCGGGCTTTGTTAAAAGGTGTCCCGCCCCGAGGCTCTCCCTTCCGCGTCGTGTAAGACTTCGTGTTCCATCCCCGCTGATCGAGTTCGGCGATCGTGGCCAGCAGCGATCCTTTCTCGAGGTAGAGCTCGAAGATCTTCCGGACTTTGGCCGCTTCCCGGTCGTTGACCACCAGACGGGATTTCTCCCGATCGATGTCGTACCCGAGCAATGGCGGACCACCGAGGTAGCGTCCTTTCCGCCGGGCAGCCGCCATCTTGTCCCGCGTCCGTTCGCTGATGATCTCCCGTTCGAACTGGGCGAAGCTGAGGAGGATGTTGAGCGTCAGCCGGCCCATGGAGGAGGTTGTGTTGAAGGCCTGCGTGACCGAGACAAAGCTGACATTGTGCCGCTCGAAGACCTCCATCACACGGGTGAAGTCCTTGAGCGAGCGACTCAGCCGGTCGACCTTATACACCACGACGCAGTCGACCTCTCCCGCTTCAATGTCGTCCAGGAGCCGCTTCAGGGCAGGGCGTTCCATGTTCCCGCCCGTGAACCCACCATCGTCGTAGTGGGTCGGCAGGCACACCCAGCCCTCGCCTCTCTGGCTGGTAATGTAGGCTTCGCCGGCTTCCCGCTGGGCATCGAGGGAATTGAATTCCTGCTCCAGACCTTCTTCGGTCGATTTGCGGGTGTAGATCGCACACCGGACCTGAGGCGTCGTCTTTTCGGGAGTCGTTCTACGTCGTGGCATTCTTGGCCTCCTTGCCATTCAGGCGGAAGAACAGAAACCCGTTGCCGTGGGAGCCTGTAATCGCTTTGGCGACGGCGCTCAGCGATTTGTAGACCTCCCCGGCGTAGAGAAACCCGTCCGCCAGCACCGTGACCTGCAGTGTCTGGCCTTTGTATTCCCGGGTGATGGTCGTTCCCGGCAGCGGGACGCGGGGATCGTGATTCGTTTCGATCTTCGAGGTACACACCTTCGTCGGGGCATGCCTGGAAGGCTGTGTACTCTTCGGGGCCATCACCCGGAGGTCGGCGTCGTTGGCGATCTCGAAGGCGCGTTGCCGGGCCCGCTCCGAGATGTCGCCGTAGGCGTTGGCCTGCATTCGCCAGATGATGCGTTTGATGAGCCAGGTGCGGTGGTTGGACCGGCACGCTTCCCGGAACACGTCCTCGTACTTCTCTTTGAGCTGCTTGGTGGTGAGCTGCCGCAGCCGGGCCAGCTCGAATTCCACGTCGACCTTCATGGTGGTGTTCTCCTTGCTTTAGAATGATGTCGCGGCGGCTCTCGAACGCCGTTAACCGCTGGACACACTGGGCCAACCCGGGCCGGAAAGCTCAAGCGACCTCGCGGGAGGTTGTGGCGGTGTTTTCAGAATCGCCGGAGGGGAGGTCTCCGTGGGCGGCGAGGCGGAGAATGGCTTTGGCGAGGAGGGCGGCGATATCGGCGATCGCAGGGCATTCGTGCGGCATCGGCTGGTCCTGTTCCGTGGATGAATCGTGTGGTTCTCTATCTGTTAACTACACGGTTCCGTGACGAAGTGGCCAAAGATTTCAAAATTTGAAAGGGGTACTTGTGTTAACCATCGGGTGTGGGTATCGTACCTGCACAAGTGTTCGCATTGTCATTATAAGACGGGTGATAGTGAATGAGCCGGCAGTTCACGCCTCAGACGTTCTTCCGCTGTGTTTCAACCTGTGCGTTGGATGATTTCTTCCAGCATCTCAATCTCCCGATGGACGTCAGGTGGGGCGACGTCTCCGCAAATAATATTGCCCCTGTCGTAGACGCCTATTCGCGGCTCGACGCATCGCAACAGAAGAAGGCCGAGAAGGAGATGCGAGCCATTTTCACTCTGGCAACCTCCCAAGGCAGCGAGTGTCTGGCAGAAGCCGCCCGGCAATTGAACAGTAAGAGATATCGAGAAGAGATCCCCGTCGATGCGACCGACTATGAACGGGCAGTCTGGTGCTGGCAGCACATCCGTAAGCTGTTCAACACCGCGTTGCGGATCCAGTCGATCGACAATCTGAACTGGTGGCGAAAGAGATACGATTTACCTCGACAACAACCAGATCTTTCTCCTGCGGCACTTCAGCGACTTAAGCTCGGAATCAGCGACTACCTGGTGAGTAAGCAAGGACGAGGTCAGCAGTGCACGGTCGATAAGTACGAGCGCGGCGACACCGTCTATCTGTTCGCGGATCCGGATGACTACATCACCAAGTACGAGTCTCACGACAAGCGAGGAAGACTCCGGTCCCGCCGCATCCGTCCCACGTTCACAGTCGGTTTTGCGTTTTGTCAGAGTGAAGGCACCTCTGGAAGTCTGTGCGAGAGGGAGTGCAGCACTCAAAGAGCAGTTCGAGAAAGCATTCGCACGTGAAATGCTATGCATGGACCTGCCTTCGTGGTTGAGTTTTGTCGGTTACGACCTCGATCACCTGAAGCACTCAACGACGCTCTTGGAGACAGATCCGGGCGATTACATCGCCGTGAAGATTCGCAAGTTGCGATTCAAGTGCAAAGGGACTCGTCGATCAATTGTTCTGCAAATTGACGACACAGACGAGTACGACAGCATTCACACGATGATCGACGAATACCTGCATCCCGAACACGCTGAGATGGACGATCTGTTCGTTGATCACGCAACGATCCGATTCGAGTTTCAGACGCACGAGTCCCGCAAGACCGGCAGGATCAGTGTGGACATCGGATATCCCAATTCCTGTAACTTCCGCAATACGCATCAGGAATGGGAGGAACTGATCCGAAAGTACCTCAGTCGGTGGAGAATTGCGCGTGCACAGTGTGCTGACAACGATTCTGAGACGGTGGGATCTGAAGCCACCCTGTCTGCATGGTGACGAATTCAATAGCCTTGTTGATTCCCCAGCGGCGAGCTCATTCGTTCGCAAGATGGTCGTTCCCCGTAGCGATGTCGGCTCGGTGGACTGCGTGAGCTGCGGAGCCGGTCATCGCTGTGATGTCACCTATATCTGCAATGAGAAGGGCCATTCCATCCCGATGGCTTTCTGTCCGGAATGTGGCCTGTACCAGGTCTCCGAATTTGAGTTGAAGCGATGGCAGATCTGTACCCGGTCGGCATTGCAGACGCTGTTCGATCTCACCGATGTGCGAGTCGAAATCGAGCCCCTGGATGACGAGGTCCTGTGGCGAATCGGGAAAGCGTCGTGGGGTGGGCCTGTCCACGACCTGTTGTTTGCCGTTGGTCCAGCCGCAATTCGGAGCAGCCGAGCGATGGACTACTTATCTCGGTATCCAAAGTCAGCTCTATTTGTGGCTAGTGAACGGACTGCCGAGCGTGTTGCAGTGAAGGTCTCGAATCGTGTTTTCTCATTGGAGTCAGTCTTTGACTTCGATGGTGAGCGGATCCGCGTGAATCTGGAATCGGTAAAGCAGTCACTGATCGACAATCGCGTCTTCTCGAAAGCGGCTGAGAAGGAGCGTCGACCGCGACGAAGTTCACGCCTTGAGGCGACAGCCAAAATAAAAGACGAGTTGATTTCGCATTTGATAGATGCCCGGGACCACGCGGTTTCGACAAGGTATTCGGAAGGCGAAGCCAAGCTTCTCGATCGTCCCACACAGAAAGACATCGCAAAATTGACAGGCTTAACAACAACGAGTGTAAATCGCTGTTTCACAGATCCGGCGAACCACGAGATCCGGCACATCTATGAGGTGCTGGATGATGTAGAGAAGATTGTCACGTATTCTGGAAGTCTCCGACGTGATGGGATCACTGCGGCGGACTGAATTGCAGCAAGTCCATTTAACTGCAACTGCAATTTGAAATTCTGAACATCGCAATTATCGGCTGCGGAACGGGTTACGTTTCGTGGCCGTTTTTTTTGTCTGCGTAGCTGCAATTTCCCCGGGTTTTGTGCCGTGCATTGGACACGGCGTTCAGGCAAACCCCCGTCAGGGAAATGACAATGCAGAACGCGTTTCACGAGGATCTCAAACACCAGATCGTCCAGCCCGAGTCCCCCGTTCGCCAGATGGTGCTCAGCAAAGCCCGCCGCTTCCAACGACACGCCCGTCTGCGGCACTTCGACCGATCTGATATCGAACAGACGATTTGGAAGGTGCTGCTCAAGGCACTCGCGAAGTATTCGCCGGAGCGGGGAGAACTTCTCGGCTATTGCCACAAGGTCGTTGACTCCGCGATCGCCAACTTTCTCCGGCATCACGCCGTGGATCTTCGGCGCTGCGATGAGCAGGTCTCTCTGGAAGAGCTGACGCCCGAGATTCTCGAGTTGACGCTCGGTGCCGAGATGGAGGGAGCGGATCTTTGCGTTGATCTTGCCGAAGCACTCGCATCTCTCCCGCCGGACCAGCGAACGATCTGCTTGCGACTGATGACGGAGACAAAAAGCGAAGCGGCAAGGCAGTTGGGAATCCCTCGTACAACGCTCCAGGGACGCATCGAAAAACTGCGTCACCAACTGGCTGCGGCGGGACTGAAGGACCATCACACGACTGGCCGGTTAACGCCTTCGAAAAACTTCCGATGAGATCCGAAAAAAATCTTGGTAACCGCGGTCAGTTCGTCCGCGAAAGGTGTAGTTAATAGATAGAGGGACATTGTTTTTCACAAAGGAGAAAGGGATGGCGGAAACTTACCGCTATGTGTTCAAGCCGAATGTTTCGATGGTGGAGGTGCAGGCTTCGCTGTTGCTTTCGGTATGGGCGACCGAGGCGTTGCACGGAACGTCGCAGGTGCAGCTGGATGCGGACTACGAATTCGATGAGGAAGACCGGAAGGTCGTTATCGACGCCAGTACGGAAGTGGGGAAGGATCTCAACCGAATCCTGATGGGCTTCCTGCAGCGGGAATTCGAACCGCACGAGTTCTCAGTTGAACGCATCACAGAAACCCCGCAACCAGTCGCCGCTTGAGGACGGACAGCGATATGCACGGAAGCAATGAGAAGTGGCAACGTGTGAGCCGCCTGCATCCATGCCCCATCTGCGGGAGACCGGACTGGTGTCTGATTTCCCTAGATGGGACGGCGGCGATCTGTGGCCGCACGTCCGACGGAGCCATCAAGTACATCGACGGCTCGGGATTTCTGCACCGCATCGATCCCGACCGTGTTGTGCCGCTCCCGCCGGTCACAGCCGTTTCGGACGACTCCGAGAAGCCCGACTTCATTGCACTACTCCGGCAGCACCGTGAGCACGCCGAACCCCGCCTTCAGGATCTGGCTCGCACACTCGGCGTCAGTGCCGATGCTCTTCGCAATCTCAAGGTTGGCTTCGACAACCGCAAACAGCAGTTCCTGTTCCCGGAGCGGGACGGGCAGGGGACCATCGTCGGCATCCTGACCCGCGATCAATACAGTCAAAAGAAACGCCTCAAAGGCTCGAAGAACGGTCTCAGCTACGCGGATGCCTGGGACAGTGGCGAAGGCCCCGTGATCCTCGTCGAAGGCCCGACCGACACCGCCGCCTTGCTGACGCTCGGCCTCAACGCCATCGGACGTCCCAGCAACCGGGGCGGTGTGGTCTTTCTGGCTGAGCTGCTGCACGACTTCCCGGAGGATCGTGAGATCATCGTTCTCGGGGATGATGACCAGAAGGAAGACGGGCTGTGGCCAGGCAAGGACGGTGCGGTTCAGACGGCGAAGGATTTGGCCACCCGACTCGAGCGAACCGTCTGCTGGGCGATTACGCCGGACCACGCCAAAGATGCCCGGGAATGGTTGAGTCGGTATGTGACTTCTGAGCCGCTCAAAATGCAGCAGTGCTTTCTCGATGGGCTGCACCCGAAGAAGATCACACCCCCACCAACGGTCCGAGTTCCGCAACTCCGCGTTCCCGACACACTGCTCGGGGACTATCGCGATGAGATGGTCATGGCCCGGCTGCGAGGTATCGACCAGCCCGGGTTCTACCTCGACCGCTCGATGACTGGCACCGGCAAATCGACCGTGGATCTCGAAGTCGTGAAGGTGCTCATCAAGCTCGCAGGAGGTGCCGCGTGAAGGCTCTCCTCGCGTATCCGACGCATCGCAACCTGGCCGAAGAACTCGAGCGGTACGAAGCCGCCGAGATCGACGCCGCTGCCTACCCTGTCCGGGCCACGACAGAAGCCGAAGACCACGCGATCAATTGCTGGAATCCGGAAGCGGATCAGGCTGAACAGATCGGGTTACCCGTCGTCAAAACCATCTGCAACGGCTGCGAGTATCGGAGCCAGTGTGCCGACGATGGCTACCTCGCTCAGATGCAGCGAGCCCGGGAAGCGACCGTGTCACTGGTCACGCACCAGCGGCTCTCGAAATCGGGCTTCGAAGAACTGGCGGGCGAGCGCCCGTTCGCCTCGGTCCACGAAGACGTGCTGACGGTGCTGCGTCCTGAGATGACGCTAACGCTTCAGGATCTGTTCCTGGTGCGCCATTTCGTGGACGGCATGGTCGGCAATCCCAAACACCTCGACTGGTACAGCAGCGACGAACTCACGACCCGTGACGGAGAGGTGATTCAAGACCAGGACCTCGTCGTCAAACGCCAGCGAATCTACGAGGCGATGATCGAACTCGGCAACATGCTTGAGGATCTGGAGAACGCCCTCAACGCGGCGGAGACCACGCAGGCCTGGCATTCGCCGGTCACGATCAAGACACCACCCGGCTTTGAGTCGTTTCTGTGGCGAGTCCTCAAATACGAACGCGTCCGCTTCGAAGAATCGCCGTGGCGGTTTATCCTGGCGGCGCTGACCGGGCAGTTGTATGCGGGCATGATAATTGTCACCGAACATCACGTCAAAGGTGCACCACAAGGAACGACGGTGAAGTTCCGGAAGGCCTACGGCGTTGTCCGCAACGACCCTCCCGCCGGCAAGACCGTCTGGTTTTCGGATGCCACAGCAGATCAGGATACGCTCGAGTCCTTGCTCGACGGTCGCGTGATCGACGCCACCCCCGGCGGCGTTGTCCCGCTGCAGAAGAAGGCCGAGCAGTACCACCGAGACATCACCCGAAAAACGCAGCCGGCCGTACTCCGGTCACTGATCCGCGGTCTGCTGTGCAAATACCTTGACCGGATCGCGGTGGGCGTCATCACGCACAGCAATCTGCTGCCGGCCATTGAGAAGCTCGAACCGGAGTTCCGGGACCGCATTATCAAGACGAGTTACTACGGCTCCGGCGATGAGCGATCTAGCAACGACTGGTACCGCCACTGCGACCTGATCCTCGTCTTGGGGACACCTCGCGTTCCGGCCACGACCGTCATCGAATATCTCATTCGTATCGGGGAATGGGATGCCGCCTGCGCTGCGTCCGAATGGGGCGAGATCTACTGGCATGCGGAAACGACCGACGGCGAAGACTTGAAGCTCTCAGGACGCGGCTATTACGACCCGCTGTGGATGACGGCTCATCGGGCCATTGTCCGGGCCAACGTCGTTCAGGCGATTGGTCGGGGCCGTGGCATCCTCAAGGATGGCTGTGATGTCATCGTGCTCAGTTCCGAAGAGTGCGGACTGCGGGTGATCAACGATCGGCCGCCCACCATGAACGACCAGCTCGTGCGTGTTTGGGGACTGATCCAGGAGCTAACGGCAAGAAACCTTAAGTTAATTAATTATACAAAACTTGCCGTTAGCACGTCGGAGGTGGCTGACGCCGCCCACGTCCCTCTCCGTACCGCCCGCTATCTGCTGTCCGAGCTCGAATCGCTCAACCTGATCCACCGCGAAGGACCACGCTCCGGCTGGTTGCGTGGACCAGCTCCCGCTTCACAAATGTCGTCTGCGCCAGATAGTGCTGGTCGCGACAATAGCAACCCTGATCCTCAGACTGAAGGAGTCTAGTTCTTGACCGTCGCCTGTCCCGCTTCCTCAAAAGCCGACCAGTCCCGTGACGCTCTGCTGCGGCAGTGGCGCACGTCCAGCGACCGGGTGATTGCCACGTCTCTGGGGGTGAGCAACCGCACCGTCTCCCTGCAGCGCAAACAGCTCGAAGCGGATGGTCTGATCCTGCCGCGTGAATCGAGTACACAGGCGGTCAAGGCACGCCAGTACGACGTGTGTACTGCAGCCATCGAACCTGCGGACCTCAATGATGAGCTCTACGACCCGATCGATGAAGACGAACCCTCGTTCAAAGCTCTCCTCGCAGACATCGAACAGAACGGCATTCTGGAACCGATCGTCGTGAGCGGCGACGGCTACATTCTCTCCGGTCACCGCCGGCATGCAGCCGCTTGTGTGATCGGTCTGGATCGCATCCCGGTGCGGGTGAAGCACGACGTCTCGTATCTCCGTGATCCCGATGCGTTCCTGCGGCTGCTGGCCAGTTACAACCGCCAGCGCGTGAAGACGACCAGCGAACAGATGCGGGAAGAAGTCGCCCTGATGACCGACCAGTCGTATCGGTCGGTGCGAGATTTTCGGAGAGAGGCGAGTGTCGTCAACAGCGAGACGGTCGAACTGCGAGGTCGTAAGCGCCGCTCAACGATTCGGGACAAGATCGAACTGCGGGATGCCATCGTCCGAGTGATTCACGATGAGCAACGCAACTGGCCCCTGAGTGACCGGGCCGTGCATTATCGCCTGCTGAATATTCCGGGCCTCGTGCGGAACGACAAGACCCGCGTGCCTTACCTCAACAACGCCGCGTCCTACGACGATGTGACCAACATGCTCACGCGGCTGCGTCTGGATGGATCCGTGCCGTTTGAGTCGATCGCGGATGAGACCCGGCCCGTGGTCCTCTGGAATACGCATCGTTGTGTGGGCGATTACGTGCGGCAGGAGTGCGATGGCTTCCTGTCGGGCTACTACCGGAGCCTGCTGCAGAGCCAGCCGAACTGGATCGAACTGCTCGTCGAAAAGAACACGGTCGCCAGTCAGCTGCGTCAGGTCGCCGCAAAATACACCATCCCGATGACCAGCGGGCGGGGTTACTCGTCACTGCCGCCACGCAAGAACATGGTCGACCGGTTCCGGCAGTGCGGCCGCGAACAACTGGTGGTCGTTGTCGTCAGTGACTTCGATCCGGAAGGGGAGGACATCCCGGGCAGTTTCGGCATCTCACTGAGGGACGACTTCGGGATCCCGGCTCAGCAGCTGAAGATCGTCAAAGCCGCACTGACCGCCGATCAGGTCGCCACGCTGGAACTGCACGAGGGACAGATCTCGAAGGATTCATCCTCACGGTACAAGCGGTTTGTGCGGGAACACGGCGAACGGGCCTGGGAACTGGAATCACTTTCCGCTGATCGGTTACGTGACATCGTTGAGGCCTCGATCCGGGACTTACTGGATCTCGATGCGTTTGAAGCCGAGGTGGCTCGGGAAGCCTCCGAGCAGGAAGAACTCAACGAAAAACGACGCCAGCTCCGGCAGGCGTTGACCGCCAATATTCACGACGCTGACTGACTGACATTTCACTTTCCTAATCAATGGGGACTATCGCATGCAGACGGAACTGAAGATCGAGCAACAGCCGCTGAAGAACGTCAAACCCTACGAGCAGAACCCCCGCAAGAATGAGCAGGCGGTGGAGCAGGTCGCCCGGTCCATCGAAGAGTACGGCTTCCGGCAACCAATCGTGGTCGACGAGCAGGGGGTGATCATCTGCGGTCACACCCGCTGGAAGGCGGCGAAGAGGCTCAAGCTGAAGCAGGTGCCTGTGCATGTCGCCACGGGGCTGACCGAAGCCCAGATCCGGGCTTACCGCCTCGCCGACAACAAGACCGCCGAGCTGGCCGAATGGGATCTGGATCTCTTGCCGCTCGAACTGACGGCCCTGCAGGGCATGGACTACGACATCAGCAGTCTTGGCTTCACGGTCACGGAACTCGCCGACCTGATGCAACCCGAGCCGCCTGAGCCGCAGAGCGATCCGGATGACATTCCCGAACCGCCCGACGAAGCCATCACGCAGCCGGGTGACCTGTGGATTCTCGGAAATCATCGTCTGCTGTGCGGGGACAGCTCGAAGCCGGAGCAGCTCGATCGTCTGCTCGACGGCCAGCCCATTCACCTGGCGAACACGGACCCGCCGTACAACGTGAAGGTCGAGCCCCGGAGCAACAATGCGATCAGCGCCGGGCTGTCGTCGTTCGAGGGTACGAAACACCACCAGAAGCTGGATGTGGAGCGCCATCCGTCGAAGGCTAAGAAGACCACGACCAAGATGCGCGCCAAGGACCGGCCACTGGCCAACGACTTCGTGACCGACGAAGAATTCGATCGACTGCTCGATGCCTGGTTCGGGAACATCGCCCGTGTCCTGCTGCCGGGACGGTCGTTCTATATCTGGGGCGGCTTCTCCAACTGTGCCAACTATCCGCCGTTCCTGAAGAAGCACGAGCTCTACTTCAGTCAGGCCATCATCTGGGACAAGCTGCACCCTGTGCTGACACGGAAGGATTTTATGACGGCGCACGAGTGGTGTTTTTACGGGTGGAGATCCGGCGCCGGCCACAAGTTCTTCGGGCCCAACAACGCCACCGATCTCTGGCACGTGAAGAAGGTGACGCCGCAGAACATGGTGCATCTCACCGAGAAGCCCACCGAACTCGCCGAACGAGCCATCGAGTACTCGTCGCAGAAGGGAGAGAACGTGCTGGATCTGTTTGGTGGCAGCGGCTCGACACTCATCGCTTGCCAGATGACGGGACGTCGTGCCTTCCTGATGGAGCTGGATCCGCCGTACTGCGATGTGATCGTGCAGCGCTGGGAGAACTACACGGGACTCAAAGCGAAGCGGGTTGCCGCGGAGAATGAGGTGGCCGCATGAATGGCATCGTCGAACACGTGGGCCCGTGTCGCGTTCCCGAGAGCGTCCGCACGTTTCCGCGCCACAACGAACAAACGCCCCAACGTGGCGAACGTGGGGCGTTGTGTGGCGAGTCTCGTGGGAGTCTAGCGGGCTTGGAACTGGCCGCGTTCGACCTTCGTGAAGCGGGCGTTGTCGCCCCTGGTATTGATCTCCCGCATCATGGCCGCGTAGAGCGTGTTGTGCGGGGTCTTGCCAGCCGGGCTCGACCAGAGACCTTGCGTTGCCGCCGCCTCGACGATCGCCTTACAGGCCATCGGTTGGCCCGCGTCCTTCAGGATCTGATGGGCCGCGTCGAGCAGGCTCAGTTTCGCTTTGGGTTTGTCCGCCTTCTTGGCCAGCGTCGTCGTGCCTTTGGCTTTCTCAGCCATCCGTCGTGTGCGTGGCTTCCTGGTTGTCTTCGGCTCGGGAGCCTGAGCGTCGGTCTTCGGTGCAGCAGTCTTGCGTGCGGTCTTCTTCTTCGTTGCCATTGTCGTGGTCCTCATTCTCTGGGATCGTGGTCTATGCAAGCCAACGCGGCTCGCGACGACCATCAGTTACCTCGACCGCGAAGACACATCCAGTCCGTTCTCGGAGAGTTCAGAAAGATGTTCTAAGGTTGCCTGCCACCGCTCTCACGCTTCGTAGACCGAGGGTCCACCCAGGTTGACACGCATGTGCATAATGCTGTTAAGAACCAGTCCACTGCCGCGACATGGCGAGTCCACTCCAGAAAGGCCGTCGCCGTAAGTCTTTGCGAGATCAATGGTTCCTTCCAGGCGGGGGTACGGGCCGCGCGGTTCGTTTTACCGCGGCATTTTTGTGCGTAAGGGGTGAATTTGTCTCGGTAAGTAATAATTACTTTGAGGGGACTCCCGGGCCCCCAGAGTCTACAAAACAAGGCATTCGGGCGATTCCGGAAGTGTCCCGAGCGTGAGAAAAGACTTACTTGAGGGCCGTTCTTCGGTAAGTCAAATTTCACGAAACTAGGGTATATCGAACCCATGGCAAAACGCGGCAACAAGCCACCGGCGAAGAGCACGTCCGGGCTGTCCGATCAGCTCGAACGGGAGCTGGCCGCGCGGGCCTACCGCAAAGTGATGTCGGGCGAGACTCCGTCCGCGCAGGAGCGCTCCGCTCTCCGCCGCTACGAAAAGCAGCAGGAAGAAGACCGTCGCTGGCAGTATTACGAGACGATCCCGCAGAAGCACTGGCGGGAGATGTCGGGGCGTCAGGCGAAAGTCATCAACGAACAGGCGGAGCGTTATGGCATCCCGTTCGGAGGCAAAACGATCTCCCTGCCCCAGGTCGTGCGAGCCATGCACAACTTCCTGGCTGACAACTGCCGCCGGTTCCCGCAGGACGATGACCTGCTGGCTTCCAACGTCGCCAGCCCCGCGCTGGAACGGTACCGCGAAGAACGAGCCATCATGGCGCGACTGGACCGCCAGGAACGGGAAGGGGAGTTGATTCCCCGTCTGATCATCCGGGAGGGCCTGGAACGGATCGCCGCGATTCTCCGCACCGCCGGGGAAGCCTTGCGGCAGCAGTTCGGTGAAGACGCCGTCACGATTCTGAATGAAGCGCTCGATGAAGCCGAGGTTGCCGCCTGCCGACTTTGTGACGAGGACCTCGAGGAGGACGATGCGTGAAGCAGACTCTCCAGAAGGAACTGGCCTCGCTGATCGTCCGGTCGCGAACCTCCCGACTCCGGACGATGCGCGAGTTTGCCGAGCAGGAGATTATTGTTCCGGACGGACCTTATCAGGGACGTCGGTTCTCGTGCGATCGGCAGCCGTTCTCCCGGCTCTGGATGGACTCCGTCAGTTCTGGAAAGTGGAACCGCTTTGTGGCTACGGGACCGACGCAGTCCGGCAAGACCCTCTGCTGCTTCCTGATCCCGCTCTTATATCACCTCTTCGAAGTCGGCGAGACTGTCATCTGTGGACTCCCCGACATGGACATGGCGGCCGACAAATGGCGCGAGGATCTGCTGCCCGTGATTGAACGCTCCCGCTACCGCGAACTGATGCCCGTGCGGGGGAGCGGTTCCCGAGGCGGGAAGATCGAAGCCATCCAGTTCCTGAACGGGGCCACATTGAAGTTTATGTCGGGAGGAGGTGGTGATAAATCCCGGGCCGGGTTTACGTCCCGCGTGGTCGTCATCACCGAAACGGACGGCATGGACAAGTCGGGCGTCGCCAGTCGGGAAGCGGATAAGGTCACACAGCTAGAAGCCCGCACCCGGGCCTACGGCGCCCGCAAGCGGATCTATCTGGAATGCACGGTCTCGACGCAGGACGGGCGGACGTGGCAGGAATACCGGGAGGGAACCGCGAGCCAGATTCTGCTGCGGTGTCCGCATTGCCGGGACTGGGTGAGTGTCGAGCGTCAGCAGCTGAGAGGCTGGCAGGACGCACTCTCGCAGGCCGAAGCCCGGCGCAAGGGCGCCTACGCCTGTCCGAACTGCGGGATGTTCTGGACCGAGAACGATCGACGCCAGGCCAACGTTGACAGTCAGCTGGTGCACGAGGGTCAGGAGATCACGGCGGAAGGGGCCGTCACCGGCGACCCCAAAGAAACCGAAACGCTCGGCTTCCGCTGGTCGTCGGTCCACAATCTGTTCCAGACTGCCGGAGATGTCGCCGCCGATGAATGGAAAGCCGCCCGCTCTCCGGACGAGGACAATGCCGAGCGCGAGATGCGACAGTTTGTGTGGTGCCTGCCGGTCGTCCCGAACCGCTGGGAAGAGACCGCGCTGCAGGCCGAGGAGATCACGCGCCGCGTCTCGATCTGGCCACCGGGCGTCGTGCCGCCGGGAACCGAGTATCTGACTGCCGCGATGGATCTCGGGAAGTATCTGTGTCACTGGATCATCGTCGCCTGGCAGGAGGATGCGTCCGGCTACATCGTGGATTACGGACGACTCGAGGTTGCGTCTGAAGATCTGGGGCTGGAGCCGGCTCTGCTGCTGGCGATGCAGGAGTTCTCGGGCCTGGTGCGCATGCGTCTGCCCATGGGGATCGATGAGAACGAACCTTCCCGCATTGAGGACAATCGTAAGGCCTTCGACGCCGCCTGGATCGATGCCGGCTACATGACCGAGACCGTTTACAAGTTCTGCCGGAATAAACCGGGGATCTTTCCGGCAGTTGGTCGCGGCGCCACGCAGATCTCCACCCGCTGGGACCATCCCTCGAACTCGAAACGGTCCCGCTTGCGGGGTGTCGGCGAAGGGTATACCGGCAATGACCTGCTTGACCACGGAGTAACTCTGCTGGAAGTGAATGCGGACCACTGGATGAGATGGGTGCATCAGCGGCTGACGACGCCCTTGTCGCAACCCGGCGCGATGCGGTTGTTCCAGGCCGCGCCGCACGAGCACCTGAGTCTGGCCAAGCACCTGACCGCCGAGCGGAAGATCGAGGAGTTTGTGGCCGGGAAGGGGATGGTGACTCGCTGGGAACGGATCCGCAAGAACAACCACTGGTTCCGGGCTAGCCTGATGGCTCCCGTCTTGCAACAGGGACAGAGCTTTCCCTCATCCGGGCGATCGGTAAACCGGCAAGTTTGGTGAGAATGACACTCGCGCACCAAAGCTCGTTTTATCGAGAGATGATGACCAGTTGTGAATCTCGAAAAAATGTGCGCTGGATATTTGACATCTTTTTATCGTGTTCACTAGAACGTTGGTCCACTTTTCGGATGTTCATGACACGCCATTCGCGTCGCTGTCTATCGTCACCCGACCACTCATCCTACTCGAAGGAACGCGCTCATGCTGTTGCGGCCGTGGCTGGAACTGTTGCCGGTAAAACTGCGCTGGTTGTCCCGATATGGTCATCACGTTTCCAGGCGGGCCCGCCGTCCCCGGCGACTGCAGTTCGCAGGCGAGGTGCTTGAACAGCGGACGTTGCTCACCACGTTCACTGCGATCGATGATGTCTTCGTCGGCGAGTACAACCGCACGGGGACCGCTCTGGACCTCGCGGTGCTCGATAATGACGACATCGATCCAACGCTTCTTGACGGCAATTCGGCCAATGGCGAGGTCACGATTCAGCTGCAGGGTTCACCAGCCAACCTTGCTGTCGTTGGCAATCTCATTCAGTACACCCCGGGAGTTACATTCGAGCAGACGGTGGAGTTCGACTACGCGCTGTTTGATGGGACCACAACCTCGGTGGCGTCGGTGACTCTTGAGCTGTTTGATCGGAATAGCACGACGTCGCCGGTCGTTGATGACGAATTCACAGTGCGTCGAGTTGATGATCTGTTTGGAGCGGACGGCACAGCTTATGAGTTCCTGCAGAACTCCGATGGACGGCAGGTTCTGGATAGTCGTTCAGAACTGATGATCAACGGGCAGGCGAGCGGATCGAAGACGGGGAAGGGCCCCTTGCTCGGGGAACAGGTCGTCATTGATGCCACTCAGTCCTATACGTACTCAGGCTGGTTCCGTGCCGGAGACGAGGTCAACAGTTCCGGCAGTTACTCGCCGAGTAATACGCAATATCTCGGGTTTCGAGAATACGATTTCGACGGCAACGAAATTGCGCCCATCCACGTGCTGCGGTTCTCCGGGAGTGTGGATGCGGTTCTGGCCGAAGACTTCGACCCCGTGACAGACACCCAGATTGTTCTGGTGGGGACCGGATTGGGATGGAGCACCGGTGGTGCTGGACACACGCGCAATGTGGCATTTCTGAATTATACGACGTCAGATGGGATCACGCATGCCGACTACACGCGTCATGTGACGACCGCCTATTCCAGTGGGATGTGGACGACATCGGGCATCACGGAAGATGTCGCCAACAACCGCACCTATATCACCTTGTCTGCTAACGCGGCGGCGTCTCTGGATGTTGTTCCCTCAGGAATCATCACCGCGGGGACCAAGGTCCGCAACGCCTCAAGCGGGCAAACCTTCAACTATTCATTGGGCTCGGCAGTCACGCTGATCCGAGACGCGTCCAATCCCGTCGGATGGACGTATCGCACCGCCGTCATTTCTGGTGTGAAAGACCCGAGCGATGTGGGGCACACAACGTTTCGTCCGGGAACATATTCCATTCGTCCAGCCATTCTCGCCAATCACACCGACAGCGGTGGCGGCAGTCAGGTTCTGGAGTACCGCGACGTTCGCTTTGGGCTAACGCAACAGGCCATGACGGGCCTCGAAGACCAGACTGGTTTCCAGGCGGTGATCCCGTTCGGTGGAGCGACGCTGCAGAGCAGTGACCAGAGCGACGAATTCCGGGGCGACGAGCTCATCAGAATCGATGCAGCCAAGTCCTATGCGCTCACCGGGTTTATCCGGTCCGGCGATGGTGCAGGCGGACAATTCAATGCCGCCAACCAGCACTACGTCGGGTTGGAGCAGTACGACGCTCAGGGACGCTTGCTCGGACGCTCCGGTCAAACCCTCGTCAGCACCGGCGATCAGTGGGAGCCGCTGACGCTGCTGCTCAGTGGCCAGACAACGACAACCTCAGAGACGACGCTGAAGCTCCGTCCCGATACCGCTTACATCCGGCCGATCGTGCGGGCCAATGAGTCAACAACCGGCAATCTGTTCTCATGGCGGGATCTGACTGTCAGCCGGGCCGTTGATCTCTATCGGGACGGCACCGTGGATCTGACCTTCGGCGGGCAGACGACCTATACAACGAGCACCGCTCGTGACGAGATCATGTCCGATCAGATACTGCCGGTGGACACGGCCCTCCAGTACGAGATCGCTGTGGAGATGCAGGCCCAGCAGCAGTCGGGAGCGGCGGCCGAGCGGCACTACTTCGGATTTGCCTCGTACGATATTGACCTGAATCTGATCAAACCGATTCACGTGCTGACCTACGGCAGTTCGCAGGAAGCGACTCTGGCTGTGGATTTTGATCCAAGTGCGGGCGGGACCATGTACCTGTCCGGAGACCTCTCCGGGTGGAGTACCGGCGGAGCGGCTCACACCCGCAATCTGAGCTTCATGAGTTATGCGGACAGTACCGGTCACGTCCACAGTGACTATTCCCGATACGTCACTCAGAATTTCAGCAGTGGTGGAATGTGGGCTTCCGGAGGAATCTCGTCGGCCACCTATCAGGTCGACGGAAATAGGGATTTGATTCTCGACGCGAATGGGGCGCCGATCGAAGCTTCCAGCGGTTCAACGGTCACACTCTGGAAGATCGCTGTCACCGGATCGGTCAGTGCGGCGATCACCGATGGCACAGACGGACTGTTGGATGGCAATGGGAAGATCGCTGCCGGGACCAAGGTCCGGAATGCCCAAAGTGGAACAACATACAACTACGCGCTTCTGCACTCGGAATACATCAACTCCGAATGGACAAACTATCATACGGTCATTGGAGGCGGGACGATCGCTCCCGGTGGAGCCGAGCCGAACCTGTTCCGAGCAGGGACGGCGTATATCAAACTGGTGGGAATGTTTAACTGGGCGTACTCCGGTCCCGACGACGATCTGACGCTGACGGCAACGGAGGTTTCGTTCCGCAACGCGTCAGTGGCCCAGCTGAGCCATGTTGATGGTGTGGTCACGCTGGATCTGGATGTTCTCAAGAATGATGGCATCGGTGCCGATCCGGCGTCGGTGAATATCACATCTGTCACGACGCCGGAGTTCGGAACCGTTTCGATCGTCCAGGGAAATGGCACGACGACTGTCGACCGGCTGCAGTACTCAACACCGGCCTGGTTTGCGGGAACAGATCTCTTCACGTACACCGCAACTGACGGCGATGGGAACGAGTATACGGCGGAAGTTCGCGTGCAGGCGGTGGGGCATGACGTGGAGGTGAGCGTCAGTTCTCAAGGTAACCCGGCGACCGATTGGGAGACTCTCCGTGCTCAGACCGATCCAGCGGCAAACACGGTCGCTCCCACGGCTTTGGATGAGAGCTATACCGTCGCGATGTCAGGTGAGCTGACAATCGACACGGCCGGAACATCGTTGCTTAACAACGACTCGGTGAATGATGGCGATTTGGCTATTACGCGGCTGGTCAGCGGCCCAGTGAATGGAGCATTGAAGCTGAGTCACGATGGGACCTTTGTCTACAGGCCGCGTCCCGGCTTTATGGGAACCGACTTCTTCACCTACGCTTTGTTCGATGGACTTCACAGTTCCGAAGCGACGGTCGCGATCACGGTCACGAACCAGGCCCCCACTTTGCCGGACACAACGGTGTCGCTGGATGAGAACTCCGAGCTCGGGACTGTCGTGACCACGCTCGTAGGGACCGATAGCGATGTGGGCGACAGCCTGAGTTATGCAATCACCGGCGGCAACACAGGTGACACCTTCGCGATCGACTCAACCACAGGTGTGCTGGCAGTCGCCGACAACTTCCTGCTGGATTTCGAAAGCCCCACTGTCTGGAACCTGCAGATCGAAGTGACTGATGCCGCTGGCAACACAGACTCCGCCTTTGTGGCGGTGACTCTGTCGGATGTGAACGAAGATCCGACACTGACGCTGCCGAGCACTCCCAGCATCGCGGAGAACTCTTCTGGAGGGACCGTTGTCGCAACTCTGTCCGCGACGGATCCCGATAGCGGCGAGTCGCTGAGTTATAAAATCGTTGGCGGCAACACCGATAACACCTTCGTCATCGACGAGCAGACGGGGGTGATCACTCTTGCGACTCCTGATCCGGTGCTCGACTTTGAGGCGACCCCGACATGGGACCTGCAGATCCAGGTGACCGATTCTGCAATGAATGTCGACACGGCCACATTGACGATCGCGTTGACCGATGTCAACGAGGCACCTGACCTCACCTCGCCGACGACGGTAAGCGTGGCCGAGAATTCGATGAATGGAACTGCAGTCGCGACACTCATGGCGAGTGATCCAGACGCTGGCGATACGGTCACGTTCACCGTCAAACCTGGCTTTGGCGATGATGCGTTTCAGATTGTCGGCAACCAGCTTCAGGTGAAGGATGCGACTTTCTTCAATCATGAAGTGAATCCGACGCTCACGGTCACTGTCATCGTGAAGGATGCCGGGGAACTCGCAACGGAGCATGATCTCACGGTAACCGTCACGGACGTCAACGAGGCGCCGGAGTTCTCTCTGCTGCCTGACGGACTCGTGGCCTACGTGGGAAGCTTGAGTCAGTCCGTCGTCGGGACGGTTCTGGCCACGGATCCGGATGACGCTGATTCGATTACCTACTCCCTGGTGGGAGGGACTGGGCAGGGCATCTTCTCCATCGATGCCGCGACGGGCGTCATTCGCATCGTTGATGCATCGGTCCTTGATCCCGAGGTGACGGCTCAATACGACCTGCAACTGCGAGCCACGGAAACGGCCAGTGGACTATACACCGAAACGACGGTCTCTATTGACGTCGCTGAGGCGATCCCGGTCGCGCAGCACGATGAGGTGGTGGTCGCCGCCGGAGGCAGCGTCACCGTGGATCCGCTCGCCAATGACTCCGGCTGGGATGGTGCGTCAATTACGCTTTCCGGATTCGATGAACAGACCGTTCTCACGCTTTCGCATGGGAAACTGGCCTATCAGCCGAAGGTTTCTGACTCGCTACTGGCTGAGTTCGAAATGGCTGGTGGTTTAGACGTGTGGGGCACGTTGCGAGCGTATGTCAACGATCGGTTCGCCGACGAGGATCAGCTATCGGTCGACTGGTTCGCTGAGACGATCGACTGGGAAGCGGAAGATGATGACGTTTTTGAAGCAAGTCTGGGGCCGATCGGCAAACTCGACAATGGGTTTGACAACTACTATCGGTCCGAAGGATCACCGCTCGATCGCGGTAAGTACGTGCTGTACTACGTGGCCACCGATCCGCAGTTCACCGGCTCTGAGTCCGTGACCTACACGGTGACTGATGAGAATGGTCAGGAAAGCGCCGGAACGATTACGTTCACGATCACGGCGGATGGTTCGGCAGCGCCCACGCCCCTGGCCGTCGCTGATCAGTACGCGTTGAGACCGGATCAGGTGCTGAATGTCAGTCTGCCAGACTTCGGACTGTTGGCCAATGATCTTTATCAACCCGGATCGATCACCGTGACATTGGTCGACGCTCCTCTTCACGGCCAGGTGACTGTGCAGAGCGATGGAACGTTTACGTACACACCCGGCAGCGGTTATTCAGGACGCGACGCCTTCACGTATACGGTTACCTATGGCGGCCAGATTTCATCTCCTCAAACCGTATTGCTCGACATCAGCGATGCCCATCTTGCCGCTCCGATCGCCGCATTGACCGTGGAGCAGGGACAGACCGGTAGCCTGAATCCTCTGCTGGATCTCTACCCGTCGGGCATGGTTGATCGCGAGGTCCCGGACGATTCTGTGGAGGATCAGATGGGCTATGAGGGCCAATGGCGTCTGGTGGCGGTTGAGGCGGCGACACAGGGGACGGCCACGGTCCGCTTTGAAGTTCCTGAAGCACTGGTCGCTCACTATGAGAGCACTGGCGGGGCCCAGCGCCACGGTTCTCTCGACGGATACATTGCGGACCATTACGGGAGTCTGGAGGATTACATTTGGGACTACGGAACGATCAACGATCGGTTGCGCTATGTCATCGAATACGAGAACTCCACTCTTGCCGACGGCCAGCAGGAAACACTCGTCTACGTGCTGGAGAATGATCGTGGCGAATGGTACTTCGGAGAGGTAGCTGTAACGGGGGCGGCGTCTGTAAATCATGCCGTTGTCGCCACCGACGACGCCCTTGGGGTCGACCGGGATGGCTTCCTCAAGTTCGACCCTCGCGATAATGATACGGATGCTGACGGGGATCCTCTCGTTTATACGATCCTGGGCATTCAGGAACCGGATCCCGATGCAGACCCTCTTGATGTGCTTACGCGGGAGGGGCTACATCGCGACTATGACGGCAGCATCCTGACACCGAACGGCAAGCTCTCCTTCGAATCCGACGGCTCATTGATGTATACGCCGGAGGTAGGCTTCGAAGGCACGGAGACGTTCGACTACGAAGTGACTGACGGACTGACAACTGCCACGGCGACCGTCACGATTACCGTCCGGCACGGGATCACAACGAACAACGCTCCGGTCCTTACCGACGCGAACTTCAGCATCGCCGAAGATGCGGCTGCGGGCACTTCTGTTGTGCCAAGTAATCTGGCGACGGATGCCGACGGGGATACATTGGCCTATCGGATTCTGAGTGGAAACAAAGACAATCTGTTCGCCATCGATGCAGCGACGGGGGAGATCACCGTCGCTAGCGGTGCAGTCCTCGACTTTGACACTGTTCCCGCGCATACGCTGATTGTGGAGGTCACGGACGATGGCTTCCCGAATGTCTCGACGAGCGCGACCTACACGATCTCACTGACGGATGTCAATGAGGCTCCGGCGATCTCGACGACGACACTGATCGTCGATGAAGACGCACCAATGGGCACGGTGATTGGAACGATCGAGGCGTCCGATCCAGATCAGGGACAGAGCCTGACCTACGCGATTACCGAGGGAAACACGAACAACGCCTTCGCCATCAATGCCGCTACTGGCGTCATCACGGTCTTGAATCCTTCGGAAATCGATTATCTCACGACCCCGTCATTTGCCTTGGAGGTGTGCGTTACCGACGATGGTTCCGGGACGCTACAGGCGACGGCAAACGTGACCATTCTTGTCGCTGGTGCCGGTGCGAATGCGAATAAGGCTCCGGTCCTCCAGAATATCTCGGTCCAACTCGCTGAGAACAGCGTTGGTGGGGATGTTGTCGTTGGGGGCAACCGGGCGACTGACACCGACGGAAACAATCTCACTTACCGGATCGTGTCCGGCAATGAATCGGGGTACTTCGAGATCGATCCACAGACCGGTGAAGTCACCGTGAAACAGGATGCGCCGCTTGACTATGAAACACTGGCGGATCATACGCTGGTGATCGAAGTCACCGATGATGGCCTGCGACCCCAGAGCCAGACCGCCGAATACACGATCACGCTGACCGATGCCAATGATGCACCCGTTTTTGTGACTACGTCGCTGTCGATGCTGGACGACGCTCAGCAGGGAGACGTTGTTGGTGCCGTTCAGGCGAGCGACGTCGATGACGGTGCGGTGCTGACCTATTCACTGCTCAATGACGCCGGCGGGTTGTTCGCGATCGATGCGGCGACCGGCGTTGTAACTGTCGCGGCGGCCGCGGCGGGATTCGATGCCGATGTGACGGGCGAATACACGCTGCAGGTTCAGGTGAGCGATGGGACGAGTTCCCAGACCGTCGATCTACCGGTCGAGGTCGAAAAGCAGACCAAAACCGACCTGACGAAAACTATGGAGCAACTGCTGACATACGCCAGCTTTGCCGACGACCCGTTCGAGACGCCCGTGGCACTTCCCGAAACTGGGGTGATTCCGGAGTTTGTCTCGGCCGACATTCCCGAGTATCTCAGCGAGATGATTTCGGAATGGAATCTCCCCGCTGCTTATCCGGGCCAGGCCAACGTTCCGCAGACGATCACCTCGTACGCCGACACCCCCGCCGATGAAATCGTGGATCTTCCGCTCGGAACACTTTCCATCAGTGAGGTCATCACGGGGGACCGAACGGTATCGGGGAGCTACGTCGATGCCGACAATTGGACCTACACTGAAGTGATCGATCGAAGCTCAGTCTGGACGCTGGCGTTCGATTTGGACCAGGATGTTGATGGAGAGATCACGTTTGCAGGATCTCGCTCTCGCACCGACAAGTTCGGTTGGCGTATCGAAATGGATAATGGTGTCTTTGAATACGCACTCTACACGCTGAATGACGAAGAGATGCGAACCGACACATTCAGCTTCAGCCTGGATGGAACGGTCACCTTCGTCGACGACGATGAATGGACAACCACGCTGGACTTCAGCGATCCGAATGCGACGGACAGTGGTCCCTATGAGATCTCCGGTACGCAGACGATGTCTCTGGTCGCGGATGGATCCGTCGACGAGACCGGTGCGATTCCTGACGTCACTGAAAACTACGCGCTGAACCTGCAGGTCTCTGGAGATTACGGCTATGCCATGCTCACCAGTGTGGCGGCGCCGATGGTATCTGGCGAAGAGGGTACGACGATTATCGTGACCGATTCATCGAATGGATCTGCGGGATGGACCTTCGAGGGAACGCTGAGTTTAACCGGTGACGGCACAGACGTCCTCACCAGCGATGAATACTATAAATTTAGCGGAGACGGAAACGATACCTTCGCATTTCTGTCGACGTCTGACTTCAATGAATCGGAAACGACAACCGAAACGGTGACGGCGGAACCGGACGAAGAAGGGGGCACGGGCACATCGGAAGATTTCACGGTGACGTCGAAGCTGATAGGCTCGATGGATATCAGTAGTGACGGCACCTCGGCGTTCGACTTTGAGCTCATCGGAAATCGGGAGTCTGGCCTGTCACCTGACCTGGTGGAAACCGTTAGTTTCAAAATTCGCAGCAGCAGCTCCGGGAGCTACGGAGTCGTGGGAGATACGCTGACAACGCTGATCGGTGTGGGAGCCACGAGCGGAGAGATCACCTCGATTACGATCAGTGAATCGATCGATGACAGCGGGGATTTCACATCGTTCTTCGGAACCGGAGAAGAAGGCGGGTACGCGATCTCAAGCAGTGCGATCAACGCTGATGGCAAGCGGACCGGTCAAGCCGCATCGAACTACGTGGAGGCCGGAACCAGCCTGTCGAACTACGAAGTCGGTGCTGACACGGAAGTGTGGGAGAACGCGACTCTTGACGCAGCCGGTTCGATACAGGGCGGCGATCGCGTTTACCATTCGAAAGAGTACTTCCGGACGCTGACCCCCGAGTCGGACCCAAGCTCCTACGAAGTCTCCGACACCCGCTCTGCGGCTTACACCCCGGCTGTTTCGGCGGAAGAGACTCTCTCGTTCAATACGGCCTTCGCTTCACGCGGCACCGCACAGACTGTTTCCTATTACTACGAAGAGGTGCGACCGACTGGCACGGTCGAGACTGACGAAAACGGAGGCGAAACCAGTTCGACCGGACATCAGACATTTTATGATTACTTCGCCGGCAGCGATGACTGGAACTCAACTGCAAGTTCGAGTGGAGCAATTACTTTCGATCATACGACCGAAGAGACGGTGACATCCGTCACGACCCTGTATGACGATCAGAGCGATGGCAGCTTTAACTATGCGACGAGCCTGGAACAGCACTCGTCCGAGAACAGCGATGCAGACGGAATTTGGGGAGAAGGGGACGGGACCTCGACCACTTTTGATCTGGCGTTCTTCGAGGGGACTGTGGACCTCGTCGATGGGACGGATCCTTATGGTGGAACGAGTCAGCCCCAGGACAGTGATTCGCATGACGTTGCCACCGGTCCAATGAAATGGAGCAGTCACTTTGGTGGCACCGGTACGTTTACGCTAACGCTGTCCAATGCTGATGTGGACGGCGATGGAGTCGTCGAGGACGGTGAGCAGGAAGCCGAACTGGAGATCTATTCTCGCGACGACTACAGCGGAATGACCGGGAAAGCCGAGGGACTCACCGGGAAGAACGTCTATTCGTACTATTCCGTTGACGCCGATTCGTTGGAAACAGAAACGACGGATGGTGTGACGAAGCGCAGTAGATCGTCAATGTCCGAGTCAGAGTCTGGTCTGAAAGAGATCAGCGAGGTCTACAGCGGATTTGTTGAATATGACGTGACGGATACGCTGACCACCGAGAATGGCTGGGACGACGATGAGCAGACTGAGCCAACTAGCACGGCGGTCGTCAATACGACGATGGATGAGAGCTACCGGTTTGACGAGTACTTCGACTACACCGCGAGCTCAAAGAGCACCGCACGTTACAATGAGTCGGACCAGAACAGTCAATCCAGGGTTCGCTACTCCTCCGGGCAGTCGGAAGGAAAAGGTGACGGAAGAAGGCACTACTGGGAGACAGAGAATCTCGCACTCGACGCAGATGGTCGGATCACGGCGAGAAGTGAATCGAACTTCACCGACGAATATGTCTGGGGACGCGGAGGCTACGAACGTCTGACATCCGTCGAAGATGAGATTTCCAATGAGATCTTGCTCACGAACCAGGCGTTTGCAGGTTATCCCTACAAAACGGGCTCCTTTACAACGATCCGAGGATCTTCGACCTGGTCCGCGACGACCCTGTTTCAGGAAACGGCTTCTTCCGTGTCCGAGACCATCGGCGAGAAAGTCGTGCCGGACGATGTTGTCACGGTTCAATCTCAGGGTGGGGGGCCCCCCAGCGAGTACAAATACGATACGAAGTCTGCTTTCAGTCATTGGATTTCAGATGTCGGAAATCAGGACGTGAGAACCCGAGAGTTCTATACGACCGAGACGTTCGATCTGATCGACGACGGAAGTACGACAACGTTCACGACACCGAACACCACGCCAAGCACGACAACGACCGACGTCGGTCCGGTCGCCCAGTTGCCCGTCATCGGTCATCTGCAGACGAGAGCGGTCGCGAATTCCCAGGGACAGGGGCCGATCAAATACAATGCACTAGCGATGAGCTATGCTGATGCGGAGACGACACTGACGGCCGCGGAAGTCAAGGCCAGTGACGGCATGACGCTCAACAGTTGGAGCGACGCCTGGACAACTTCGGATGCTGGACAGAATTCGGGCGAATCCTACGACCATAGCGAGTCCGTGCAGCTTCTGTCGAATCAGAGCAAGAACGAGAGTGCCAATCGAATCGACCGAAAAGACTGGATGTTCTCGTCAAAACAGCACCAGCTGGAATTTAGCAGCGCTCATGCAATCGTTGACACGATCGCCTATGGCGACAACGTCGTGTCGTCTGCAGAATTCAGCCCGGAATTCCCCACCTTCTACGATACGGATTCATTCGAGGACAACTACGAATCGGAAGAATCTCGGCAGGCCACGATTGTCATCACTGGCCGGGGGACAAGCTCGACCGATCAACGGGAATCGGTCAGTCGTTCCCAGGGGCACTCGAACACGATCACGGGTACCGGACGCAACCGTACCGCTGAGGTGGTAACACTCTCCGGGGGCGATCACATCATTTCCGCGGTTCTGATGTATCGGACACACGTTTACGCCCGCTGGGATGACTATGTGGAGATCAAAGCTCGCGATGGCCGCGTCGATCGCAAAGTCCTCGCAGACGACTTCCACATGGTCCAGATCGACTCGGAGTTTGAGTGGAACGTTTTGGGAACGGTTTCGAATCAGCTGCCGCTGAAGTCAAGTGGTTCTCGAGGTAGAACCCAAACCGCTGCCTACAAGTCCGAGATCGAGATTTCGAATTATCCGGGCGGAAAGAATTCGGTCAAAGAGACTCTTGGGCAAACTGTTCTGGACCGAGTCTCACTTCAGCACCAGCATGAGAACGCTGATGCGGCCGACGGGTACGATGCCATGTCGTATTCCGAGTTTGCCACTGGAGGTATCAGTGTCGACGCCGAGGGGAGTTACGGCGACGATGGCAAGATCGATTACACCGTGACCGGCGTGGCGGCGACGGGTGCGAAACGTGCGGTGAGTCCCAGCGAAATGATGGGCATGTTCGACGAAGAGCATTTCTACGAGCCCCCGCTGTCGAATCCGAGCATCTACGAGCAGGAAGACATCTTCTACTATGATGACAGCTCGAACTGGACGGCTCCGGCCGAATACCATGATGGGCTGGCCGTTCCGGAGTTGACTGAACAGGTCGAGCCACGCATTCAAGCCCTTGAGTCGGCGATCGATAACTCGCATCAACCGGCCGGCTTTGACGTGAGCATTCGTTTTCCAAACGCAATGCTACAGAAGACCAATAACGCCCAGAAGCTCGGCTCCACAGACGACTATGAAGGATTCGACATCTGGGATAGAGAAGGACCGGCAAGTCGACAGCACCCTCAGTTCTCAATGGAAGGAGACGGATACCCGGCACCTGCCAACAACCTTCTGCCGGCGTGGGAGTCCACGCAGCAGGTGCCAACACCAGCAGGTGACGACAGTGGGACAGGTGATGGGACGACCGGCGGCGAGTCGGACGGCGAAACTGATTCCTGCAACTGCGAATGCCCGACGGAGTACCGAGATCTAGATCAAATTTGGTATGAGTATTACTACGACGATAACGACACTCCGGAAGATAAGTCCGATGACGTTTACGTCGGCTATGGCGTCTTTAAGGTCTATGACGTAGGGCCATTTGGGCATGGAGCAGTAGTCGGCAATCTCTATGATACAGACGGAAACATCGTCAGTGCTATTGCTTATGATTACTCGATTCGTAAAGTTATCCCGGTGGACGATGGAACTGAAGCCGGCCAGGCGGAATCGCCGCCGACCGGCCCTTCGAACTCCATGGCCCAGGGGGCGAAGTTCCAGATTCCGGAGGTGGCTGCGAAATTTGGGGAGTATGGTGCGGAAGGTCTCAACCCTCCTGATGGAGGGGAGATTGCTTACGAGCCGCCCGATGCCGTGGAACTGTTTAGAACTGTCGGCAAACACCAAGAGAAAGCCAAAAAGAACCACGCGGCTGCCTGGAACATGTTCAACCAGACCGGCGAGATCGTCGAAATCGGTCAAAAGACGGCCCGAATCATCGTTGACGTTACGCCATTTGTGGGGGCGATCGTAGGTTTCGTGGAAACGGCAGAGGGGAAAAACTTCTTTACCGGAGAGGAACTTTCCAAGCTCGATCATGCCATTGCGGGGATCTCCACGGCCTTTGCGGTACTACCGGTTACCGCACTCATCGGCCGGGGAGTGAAGGGAGCTTCTGCAGCGGCTAAAGAATTGAAAGCCTTAGAGGCTATCCTTCAAAACGCAGAGCAAACGGACGAGGTTTTGGACGCACTGAAGAAGGTAAAAAATACACGCCAACAAGTCGAGAACGCTCTTGAGTGCGCAAAAAGACTTGACAAAATACTCAGCGGTACGACGCCAGGAAGAAAAACTGCGGGGCCGTCTCTGCAACGTCACAAGCAAGGCAGTTTTAGTACCGCAAATACAGACTTTGATTCGCTCGGCCCCTCGAACGTGAAAAGCTTCGAGACAAAATGGGGGCCCGGACGGACGGGGATCTTGCCAGACGGCCAAATAGTGACTGTCAGACCGGGAAGTTCCTATGGACGTCCTACTCTGGAGATTCGTCGATCGAATGGGCGTGGTGTCGAAATTCGTTATGACTGATCACCGAAAGGAAGTGTAAGATGAGTGAAAGTGAAAGATCACGGATAGATGGGTGGTGTGGGCAATTCATGAGAAAGTGGATCGACGCAAATGAGGAGATGTCAATAAAGGCACTGCGAGAAATGAACTGGTGGTCTCTTCCTGTTCCTGATGTATTGGACTCGATGAAAGCAGAGTGGCTGGCCGACGCAATTGACAGACTTGGGGATGAGGAAGTGGTCGGAATCGCATTTGAATTCAAGGCGAATCCAGATGTCGAGCGCGTACACGTATCTCGGGATGCGATTCTGGAATATAACTTTAGAAACACATGGAGAACTGCTATCTTGACATCAGTCAGTGAGTTGTTTGTTTATTACAAGCACAATTCGAATAAGTACTACATGTTATGTGGAGATAGCAATTTTATTTCTTGTTCTTACCGCTGCACTTTGGACACGGCAAGGAAGATATATTTTGAGGAATACACGGATCTAGAGTTTAACAATGAATCTGAACGACGTTATATGGTAGAGTTGTGGGAACGTTATGTCGACAGAAAATGAACCTTGAATTACGCCAGGTGCCACTCAACACTGATGATTTCATGCCTGCATCTCGGGAGCCAGTTGGCGGAGGTCATGCTGATAGGGACAAGCATGGGATCTCCAATGGGTTGCCTCTTCGTTTTCCTGGTACTACAGTTGCACTTCACCCACAGGGCGGGGCCTCGCTTTCGATAGTGACACAGTTGCGCAACGCCTTGATGGTGCCGCCACCAGATTGACCAGGTGATCGCACGATCAGCAGGGCCACCTGCTTCAGAATGATCTCGACCTGCAGTCGGCGGACTTCCGGAATCGTCAGCGGAATCAGGGACTGGTCGCTTTTGTGGGAAGTTCTCCGCCTTGCCGGGAACGAATCACCTACAGGTCGCGTGAGCCAGCACCGAGAGCATGATGTGCCGCTACCAGCCATGCCACGAACGGACTTCGTATTCGTCCAGGCCGGTTTCCTGTTTGCTTGGCTCAAAGCATTCCTCGATCGCTCAGCGACTTCCGGCAATCTCCACCAGTCGCGAGAGTGGAGTCCGCTTGGGGCTAAAAGTGTAGTAGTAAGCCAAATCTTCCGAGGCGCTTAAAGACCGACGCACCAGCAGCCCGCGAGGGAAGCGATCGTCAAAGGCAACAACGGTCGAACGGATACCAATGAAGACACAGCCTCCATCGTGGCGAATGGCAATTGTCGTATTTCTGGTACCTGTTACCGAATGGGACGAGGGGTTCCGGGCCTATTTCAAGTGGCTCGCGGAATCGGCCGTTGCACCTCGTCAATGAGGGCACGATTCAGCTGTCCAACCACCTGGGGGTGAGAACATCGTCGAACTGCGGGATCGCATGACCGTACTGGACGCGGTCGGTCTGACGCACGCCGATCTGGAGTACGATTCGGTCAGCCTGGGTATCGACGATGTAGGCGGCCAGCCTGACGAAACTCACCCCTGATGTCGCTGACTGCTTCGAATAGCTCAGCGAGTGTCACAGAGCCGGTCGGAGACGAATCAGCGGTGTCCGAGAATGCCGGCAATCACATTTCTCCATTGACGGCCGCATTAACCTTGGTTGATGATGTTGGCGTGGCGATTTCGGAAAACCCGTGACACGATCTTGATCGCCAGCCTGTTCGACGTTCTCCGAGAGGCCAGCATCACAAACAGCGGGTGCAGAGTGCGTCGCATGGCGTTCGACCTTTGAAATCTGTGTCAAAGGAGCTTCCCAGCAGGTAGCGAAGAATATTTGCACCCCGGACGTCAGCCGGTGTGCGCCGAGTTTATATGGCAGAGCAGGGGACCGGGATCGGGGTTCCCGCCAGGCCGGATTGCGCTCTGAAAAATACGCGCGCGTCATTTGGAGAGTCTCGAAAATGCGCGCAGCCCTTGATTTCTGTTAACCAACCAGTCGTGAGTTCGTATCCGTCGGGTTCGGTTTAGGGGGGACCATTCGAGACGCATTTGCTGTAAGTCGTTGCCAGCACTTCAGTACAAACTTTGGAGGCGGCGCGTAGGGTTCGTAACTCCGTCTTGAAAGGGGAGGTAGTCCGAAGAGCCGCAAGTTGTGCTAGAACGGTACCAAGCACAGAACTGCCGATTCTGAACCCCAATTTTACCCCGAAACCAACAACTCTCGGCAAGGTTGGCGAGGCTTTTTCTGGGATCGAAAAGAATACCAAAAAAATCAAGGTCAATGGGCGGAATCGGATTCCTGATGGCCTAACCGACGACGTTATCTCCGAAGTCAAAAATGTCCGACGCTTGAGCTACTCGCGACAACTCCGAGACTTTGCCGATTATGCGAAGCAAACTTCTAGAAGGTTCGAATTGCACGTTCCAGAAGGAACCGCTCGCTATGGATTGTCTGGACCGCTGAGAGAAGAAATTGAAAGCGGCGATATCATATTAAGGATTATTTCTGGACTGTAGGATATGACTATGAGAAATAGTGGAAAAGATGGTCCGTCTGACTTTCTAGAGTATCTGCGCAAGAATGTAGAGTATCAGGAAATGATGCAGGGGAAGGAGAGAGAATGGAGAGAGTGGCGACGAAGCCTAGATGCAGACGAAAAGGAGTTAGTTGCAAAGTGCCACGCTGCCGGGCATCCGATCAAGTCGGTTTGGGATTTTGTAAATATGGAAGAAAGTTACGCTACTGCTATCCCCATATTGGCGGAACACCTTGAGAAGAAGCATCAGCCCCGTGTGCGTGAAGGCATTGTTCGCGCGCTATCTACGCCAGAGGCTTGGGGTGTGGCACCACCCGGGCCACTCATCAGGCTGTTTCGGGACGAATCCGACCCAGAATCTGAGATGAAGTGGTTGTTGGGGGCGGCGATTGCTCATACGGCTACTCTTGCAGAAGCTCACGAGGTTTGCGAGCTTATGGAAGACGACGAGAACGGTCGCAGCCGAGAGTTCCTGCCGCTGGCACTTGTTCACTGTCCAAGACTAGCAGCCCTTGCGATCCTTGAACCTCTCGTTGGACATCCCGTCATGGGCGAGAGCGCCGTGCAGGCGATTAATATTGTCTCACGTTAGCCTGATGAGTGGCGGAGTAGTTATAAGCCATAGTTATTAGTGACCTGCAGCCGAAAAACTGAGCCATTGGCAATGAAAGAAATGGGTTAGAATCTGGTCGTCAGATTTTGGAGCACGACGACCATGAAGAAGTCACAGTTTACGGACCAGCAGATTGCTTTTGCGCTGAAGCAGGCCGAGGCAAGAACTCCGATCGAGGAGGTCTGTCGCAAGATCGGTGTAAGCCAGCAGACCTTCTACCGCGGGAAGAAAAAGTTTGCTGGCTTGGGCGTTGAGGAGCTGCGCCGGTTGAGGCAGCTCGAAGAGGAGAACAAGCGACTGAAGTCTCTGGTCGCCGACCTCAGCCTCGATAAGCAGATTCTGCAGGATATCCTGGCAAAAAAGCTCTGAAGCCTGCCCGCCTTCGTGAATGTGTCGAGGGAGCGAAAGCGTGTTGCCGAATCAGCGAGCGTCGTGCTTGCGGTTTGGTGAGCCTGGCTCGTTCGAGTCATCGCTACAAATCGACGAAGGATGAGCAGGCCGCTCTGCGAATGCGGATGAAAAAACTGGCTGCAACCCGAGTTCACTATGGCTATCGTCGCTTGTGCGTGTTGCTACGCCGGGAAGGATGGGCTGTGAACGCGAAGCGGATCTATCGGCTTTATCGCGAGGAGCAGTTGGGTTTGCGCACCAAGAAACCCAGGCGCCGCGTGAGCTGCCGAACCCGCGTGGATCGCCCGGCGGCGACTCGCATCAACGACTGCTGGGCGATGGATTTTATGTCCGACGAGCTGTTCGACGGCCGCCAGATTCGTCTGTTAACGATAGTCGATCACTTTACTCGTGAGAGTCTGGCGATCGAGTTTGGTTCTCGAATGCGGGGCCGGGAAGTTGTCGCGGCCCTGGAGCGAATAGCCATGAATCGGGCGCGGTCCAAATCGATTCGCGTGGACAACGGACCGGAGTTTACGTCGAAGGTCCTGGACCAGTGGGCGTATGCCAACGGGGTAACGCTCGACTTCAGCAGGCCCGGAAAGCCTACAGATAACGCGTTCATCGAGTCATTCAATGGCAGCGTCCGAGCGGAATGCCTGAACGAAAACTGGTTCTTATCTTTGGAAGATGCTCAGGAGAAGATAGAATCCTGGCGAGTGGACTATAACGAGCACCGACTCCACAGCGCTCTGGGCAACCTAGCCAGATGAAGCCGTGATTTTCTCACATTGGTTGGTGCAGATTTCGGGAGCAGGTCATACCCAATCGATACTCTCTTAACGGTGGGGCAGGATCTTGGGGCACGCCATGACCCCAGCAGCACAGCGGAACTTACCCAAATCAACCTTCATAACACCTGATACAACTTTTTCAGGCATCCCACCATCTCGCCCCGTGATCGGAGATTCACGACTCAAGCCATCGATGACGCTGCCCATCGGGGTTACCAACGATGGCCCCGCGATTTGGATGATGAAGTCGTCAATTGGCTTCGACGACCAGAAAACCGCAATGCGACTCCTCAACAATTCGAGGACTGGCTTCGTTGGCGATACAACCAGCCTGACCTTCGTGAACGATTCCCGAATGGATTTTAATTAGGGAAGGAATTGTGATGTTCTTTGTTCTCCGCAAACCCGAAGCGGACAGTCCCGAAGACCGGATGGGACGAACCGATGCCATCAAAGAAGAGGGATTCAACGTAGGCGACTGTATTCGCTGTCCCACGTGTAGTCGTCCGCTGTCGATGCTTGAATGGTTGCCGCCGTATCGAGTTGAATTGGAGTCTTGGGGCAAGCATTACGGTGATGTTGCTGACATCGGTGATGTATTAATCGTTTCCGAACGCTTTGTGGACGTATTTCGACATCACGAGTTGCGTGGGTTGGAGAGCATTGAGCCGGTTGATCTTGTCAAGGTGGTCCACCGCCGTGTCAAGCCAACAGAACCGGCTCCCCGCTACTTCAAAGCGACCGTCGTGCGAAGCCCGACGATGATCGATCAAAGAGCGTCGGGATATGTGTGGCAGGACGAATCAAAAGTTTGCCCTGAATGTTTGTTCGATACGCTCAAGCGATATGATCGGCTTGTCATCAAGGAAGAGACGTGGAACGGCGACGACATCTTCTTTCCACGTGGCGGCAATGGACCGATCACCAGTGATCGGTTCCGAACGACCTTCCACGAACAAGGCTTGGTTGGAGCGGTCTTCATTCCCACTGCTGAAGACCATTACGATTTCTTCCCGTGGGAATCTGCGGCTGAACCAACACGTTAGAACCAGTTTCACAAGTGTGAAATCAGTGAACAATTTGCAATGGCATGATGTGTGCTTCGCTCCCGCGTTCGAAAGGAGTTTTGCACATGTTACCGCGATCCCACCAGTCGGCTGTTGCTGACTCGATGTTGGGATCCAGGATGGATTCGAAAATTGTCCTGACGGACGAACAATGGAATTTGATCAAACCGTTCTTTCCACAGAAAATTCGCTCATCGCTCGGTGGACGACCGGAAGTCGATAACCGCAGGTGCTTGGAAGGCATCCTGTGGGTGCTCACGACCGGCGCCCGCTGGAAAGATTTACCCGCTGAGTATCCCTCCTACTGCTCCTGCTGGAGACGCTTTCGCAACTGGACGGAATCAGGTGCGTTTCTCAAAGCCTGGTCAGTCCTGCTCGAGAAACTGGATGAACTCGGGCAGCTTGATCTTTCCACGCTCATCGGGGATGGAACATTCTGTGCCTCAAAAAAAAAGGCGATGAAGTCGGCCTGACGAAAGTCGGCAAGGGAAGTAAGGTGATGCTGCTCACCGAAGCCAACGGGCTGCCGGTCGGCGTCCAACTGCATTCGGCGTCACCAGCGGAAGTGAAGTTGATTCGTCCTCTGCTCAGATGTTGTCGTCGCAAGACTTCCCGCAGTAAACGGCTGGTCTACGACAAAGCCGCCGATTCCGCTCAACTGCGCGAGCAGATTCGGTGGCATGGCTTACGACTCATTGCTCCCTATCGTCGACGTCGTAATGAAACCCGCGCTCGGCGACTCCTCGCTCGCGATCAGGCCTACTACAAACTTCGTTACCAGGTCGAACGCTGCTTCGCCTGGATGACACACTTCCGCCGCCTTAACGTTCGCTGGGAGTACCACTGGCACCTCTTCGAAGGCTTCTGGCAACTCGCCTGCATGTTCACTATCCTCAAGCGGTTATGAAACTGGTTCTAGGTTGTCTGTCAATTACCGTTTCACGCCCCCGGCATCGCTCTCGCCAAGCCAAAGTCCTTCCCGCACTGCCCGTTGTTCTCTGAGCCATTCGTGAAAGCTTCCCTGCAGAGAGCTATGAATATCTGCACTCCGGACGTCGGCCGGTGCGCGTGAAGTTCATCGGATGGAGCAGAGGACCGGGATCGGGGTTCTCGCCAGGCCGGAACACGGTCTCAAGAATACGCCCGTCATTCGGAAAGTCTCGAGAAATGCCCGTCTCGCCCGATTTCAGACGTGGAGGGATCACGGCTCCGTCCTGAACAGGAGAGGGTGTCAGACAGGAAGACCGGAAGACCGGTAAGACGCAGTTTTCTTCTCATTGAGACTGGACGCATGATGGACAGAAGTCCGTCCATGGGCAACTGCTTGTTGCTCCGCAACCCGGAGATAAACCTCCCGGCCATCCCGCGGTTCTGATGTATCGGACACACGTTTACGCCCGCTGGGATGACTATGTGGAGATCAAGGCTCGCGACGGCCGCGTCGATCGCAAAGTCCTCGCAGACGACTTCCACATGGTCCAGATCGACTCGGAGTTTGAGTGGAACGTTCGGGGAACGGTTTCGAATCAGCTGCCGCTAAAGTCCAGCGGCTCCCGAGGCAGAACTCATACGGCTGCCTACAAGTCCGAGATCGAGATTTCGAATTACCCGGGCGGCAAGAACTCGGTCAAAGAGACGCTTGGACAGACTGTTCTGGACCGAATCTCACTTCAGCACCAGCATGAGAACGCTGATGCGGCCGACGGGTACGATGCCATGTCGTATTCCGAGTTTGCCACTGGAGGTATCAGTGTCGACGCCGAGGGGAGTTACGGCGACGATGGCAAGATCGATTACACCGTGACCGGCGTGGCGGCGACGGGTGCGAAACGTGCGGTGAGTCCCAGCGAAATGATGGGCATGTTCGACGAAGAGCATTTCTACGAACCCCCGCTGTCGAATCCGAGCATCTACGAGCAGGAAGACATCTTCTACTATGATGACAGCTCGAACTGGACGGCTCCGGCCGAATACCATGATGGCCTGGCCGTTCCGGAGTTGACTGAACAGGTTGAGCCAAGCATCCAGGCCCTTGAGTCGGCGATCGATAACTCGCATCAACCGGCCGGCTTTGACGTGAGCATTCGTTTTCCAAACGCAATGCTTCAGAAGACCAATAACGCCCAGAAACTCGGCTCCACAGACGACTATGAGGGATTCGACATCTGGGACAGATCGGGACCGGCAAGTCGACAGCACCCCCAGTTCTCAATGGAAGAGGACGGATACCCGGCACCTGCCAACAACCTTCTGCCGGCGTGGGAGTCCACGCAGCAGGTGCCAACACCAGCAGGTGACGACAGTGGGACAGGTGATGGAACGACCGGCGGCGAGTTGGATGGCGAATCTGATTCTTGCAACTGCGAATGCCCGACGGAGTACCAAGATCTAGATCAAATTTGGTATGAATATTACTACGACGATAACGACACTCCGGAAGATGAGTCCGATGACGTTTACGTCGGCTATGGTGTCTTTAAGGTCCATGACGTAGGACCATTTGGGCATGGAGCAGTAGTCGGCAATCTCTATGACGCAGACGGAAACATCGTCAGTGCTATTGCTTATGATTATTCCATTCGTAAAGTTATCCCGGTGGACGACGGAACGGAAGCCGGCCAGGCGGAATCGCCCCCGCCGGGGCCTTCGAACTCGATGGCCCAAGGAGCAAAGTTTCAGATTCCGGAAGTGGCTGCTAAAGTAGGAGAGAACGCGGCGAAGGCGCCGGAGCCACCGGTGGCTATCCCGTCCGTATCGTCCGATGAACCACGAGAACTTGACACCCCACAAGAGCAAGACGCGAACGATTGGCGAATTTCGAGTTTTCTAAGAACTCTGGTGTCCGTTGCCTCCTTGACATTTACGGCCGCAGATGAGAGTGATTCCGAGGATAGCGAGGGTGAGACTCCCGACGACTTGTTAAGGCGACTGGGGCGTTACTT
>NZ_JAKFGB010000022.1:337500-363577 GCF_022267515.1 Rubinisphaera margarita
TGCGTCATCCTCGCTCCACATCTGACTTCTCTGACCAAGAAGGAGGTTGGACTGCCGCACATCAGCGATGCCACGGAGCGACAGAAACGTGATGGCATGTGCTGGGAAAAAGAGGACGAGCCATACAACGATGGCACGCCGTTCAAGATTACTTGCCGCAACGAAGAAGGTGTGGTCGTTACTCTGATTGCCGACAACTACTTTGGTTACTGCAAGAAAGAAGTCAAAACCCAGGTCAGCTACGCTACCAACCTTTACGGCAACGGCGAGGAAGAGCACGCCGGCGGTGCCATTGCATTCCGCAGTTACAGTCTTGGCGAACAGTTCCAGGCCAACAGCGTCCAGTACAACGGGCAGAGATTTTCGGACGTCGTCGAGCGATATTCGGACTTCATCGATGTTCAGCCGGAAGGCTACGGCATCGACAAGATCTTTCCAAACCTGATCTACATTCCAGAAGATGCCTCGGCGACGCTTCGGGGTCAGAAGGTTCACTGGCAAGTCGATGGCAGGGAACACGAGATTCCGCTGCTGCCGAATAAAGTTTATATGGCGCCCAGCGGATATCAGGTCCGCATGGAAAAGCATCCGCAGGCTCCGAGCTGGCGGCTCATCGGGACTGTGGCCGAAGGAACGTTCTGCCATAAACCGTGTACGGTTTCCGGAGGCGGCAAGAGTGAAATCAGTAAATCGCTTGTCGACTATATGCACTACGGTCCGCTGTTTGTCTCGAATCTCGAAGACGATTTCCGACGGATCGAAGATATCATCAACAAACCGGACTTCGACAAGCGCTGGCGACCGGGAATTGGAGCGAAGCCCGATTATGCCGGCCGCAAGTCGCGACCAATCTTCGGCCCGCAGCGATCACTCGGCAGTGTGATCAAGCTGTTGACCCCTTCGGCTGACTACACCGACGACTACAACAACTGGCTCGCCGAGATTCCCGACTACCTGTTGTCGATGCTCTTCATCATCAAGCGATTTGAGGAAGGCAACTGGGCCGAAGACTGGAAGACCCAGTTCAACGTCGACATTATCAACGGTCAGCCGGGACACGAGCTGAAATTCCGCGATCGAATGCTGGTTGGGACCTACCTGCGGGTCGGCTTTCTGCCCCCGCGGACCTGGCGAACGTTCAAACTTCGACAGGATTTCTCGCCGGCGGCCAAGATTCAGACTGAGGACGACATTTCCGTCTCACTCGTGGTTCCGTCCCGGGAAGTCCAGCACCTTTCGGAAGCTGATTCGCACGACAGTGTAAAATTCCTCATCAACTGTGAATTCCGACTGTTCCAGCGTCCGGACGAAGCGATTCATCGCGGTTTCGACAAACAGGCCGAAGCGGATCTGGCGGGGTATTCAAACTTCATCTCCAACTTCCAGCCGCTGACACGGGACGATATCAAACGGATGGCCGATCATGTCGTTGATTTCGACGCGTTCAGCCAGCCCATGCAGGATCTGCTGAACTCGATGCTGCACGATGAAGATGCCGAATTCGTGGTCTGCTCGGCCAATCCGCGAAAAATTGGCGAAGCGGTCAGTAAGAACCCCCGATATCTCCAGGCTCGACCGGATATGACCGATCCGTTTCCCCGCTACGTGGCGGAACGCGGCATGCGGCTTTATCGGAAGATTCCCATCAGCGATTCGGTTCCGTTCCCGGTTCACAGTGTCTTGATGGGTCGCCGCAACAATCCCCCGGACAAAGCCGCCGGAATTCGTTCGCTGGCGGTCTACAATCCGATCCATTACCAGGAACTGCCCGAGCTGTTCATGGATCTGATCTGCTCGTTGACAGGAAAGAGCCCGTCGACGACCGGATTCGGCAGCGAAGGCGCGTTGACGAAGGGGCCGTTCAACATGCTTCGGTATGCGTCGGACCTGAACGCGGCTCTTGTCAGCTACCTGCTGACCGGTCTGAAAGTCTTCTCTTCGGCAGCTGGCCACATCGGTCCCGACGTCCAGGTCGATCACGATGTCAGTCTGCTTGTTCCCGAGGTCTGGTGTCGACTGGAACCACACGAGCGGGATCCGGATTATCTGTTGGCCGAAAACAGTCTCGAGAAAATGAAAGATGTCGAGTACAACGGCGAGATGATCCCCGTTTCCCGGCTCGGTTATCGAATTACACGACGATTCGTTCGTAATTACTTTGGCCGCATCTTCGATCATCCGATCAGCGTCTTCGACGAGAAGATTCTCAAGCCGGAAATTCAGGACGAGGAAGCCTTCTACGACGGCGTGAAATACATCTGCGAAGCTCATCGCCAGGTGGCTGAGCAGTATCTTGCGGACGGCACCTACGAACAGCTTTGTCCGCCACTGCAGTCGCTGGTCACGATCATGGCCAGGGGAGAAGATGCAAACGGCTTGAAGGTCAACGACGCCGAGTTCCGAAAGATGTTCACCCGCGAGTATCTGCTGAACAGCGACTGGTATACCGAGCGTCTTGAAGCTCGGCAGAAGGTCGAAGCCAGCCTGATGCAGCGCCATCTTGACTATCTGGAAGAGTGGGGCAAGACCGATGGAAGTGAGACCGTCGCTGCGCGACTGAATGTCGACGAACGGAAGAAGTGGGTCCAGCGGCGTCTCGCGGAAATTGAATCGCCCGATTATCTGAAGTCGCTCGTCGGCACGCTGGGAACACAGCCGCTGCCGGAATGATCGCCTGATCGTCCATCCATTGGAATCAGCTGATCGGTTCGTTACGCTGTTTGTGGCCCTTGTGGTCACGGCGACGTTGCGAGCTCCCGCCACGCCTTCTCTGAATCGACCTACCAATCTCTCACCTCGGGGGTACTGATGAAACTGAGCGAATCTTTCCGAACGGCTCTGGCTGGACTGCTGATTCTGACTGCGACGACAGCCCTTTCGGCTGCTGAAATCAAGGTTGTGCAGAAAGGAGAGAAGGTCGTCTTCAGCATTGATGGCGAACACTTCACGACGTTCAACTACGCCGATTCCCAGGCCAAGCCTTATTTTCATCCGATCTACGCCCCGGGGAAAACGCTCGTCGTTCGCGAACAGGTTTTCAACAAAGATGGCGAACAGGGCAACGATGCGAAAACCGGGATGGGGCACTTCCATCACAAGGGACTCTGGATCGCCATCGACACGGTCAACGAAGGATTGAACTACTGGCACGAAGGCAACCGGATCGAAAACGTCTCGGTCAAACTGCGGAAGCTGGATCCTAACAGCAACAAACGGGTTCACGGATCCGTCCTCGAGGTGGTGAACCACTGGCTCGATGCCGACGAAAAGCCGCTGATCAAGGAAACGTCGGTCTACACGATCACTCCCGACCGCATCATTGCCTGTGATCTCACACTGTCGGCTATCGATAAGTCGGTGACGTTCGGCGACACCAAAGAAGGGCTGTTCGCGATCCGCGTGGCTCACGCCTTGCGGGGTCTTTCCGGCGGAGAGATCGTTAACGCTGATGGTGCGAAAGGGGAAAAAGAAGCCTGGGGCAGAACATCCCCCTGGGTCGACTACTACGGTGAAGTCGACGGCAAAACGGTCGGTGTGAGCCTGTTCGACGATCCGAAGAACTTCCGTCCGTCGCGATATCACGTTCGTGCCTACGGACTGTTCGCCGTTAATCCCTTCGGCGAAAGTAAATACACCAACGGGGAGAACGAAGCGGCCCCAGTGACCCTGGAACCGGGCGACTCGCTCAATCTCCGCTATGGCCTTTACGTTCACGACGGTGACACCAAGGCCGCCGATGTTGCCGAGACGTATCAGAAATTCGTCAACATCCGCTGAGCCGGTGAAATGGGTCTGCTGCTGATCGGCGATCGTAGTCCGCGATGGCCGATCGGCTGACATCAGGTGCTGCTCGAACTTGAGGAGTTTCGCATGAGCTTTCTTTCGTGCCGAACGCTGCTGTGCGTTCTCGTCCTTTCGGCATTCACTTCGATTGCGGAGGCAGCAGAGCGGCCCAACATTCTGTGGATCATCGCCGAAGACATGGGGACCGACCTGGGCTGCTACGGCACCCCAGGAGTTCAGACTCCGGTCATCGATGATCTGGCCAGTCGCGGCATGCGGTTCGAGCGCGCCTACACAGTGACTCCGGTCTGCTCGACGAGTCGGTCTTCCTTCATGACCGGCATGTACGCGATGACGATCGACGCGCACAACCATCGATCGCACCGAAAGGGCGACAATCCGTTACCGGAAGGGGTGAAAGTTCTGACGGACTGGCTCCGCCCGGCCGGCTACTACACGGGCAATCTTCGCAAGCTGACCGACGACAAACAGGAGGCGAAGTTCTACAAGGGAACAGGCAAAACGGACTGGAACTTCAACTACGACGGCAAGCCGTTCGATACCAGTGACTGGGCGGACCTCATGAGCCACCAGCCGTTCTACGCCCAGATCAATTTCTCGGAGACTCACCGGGGTGGAGCCTGGAACACCTCGCACGAGCATATCGACAAGATGGCCGATCCTGAGACGATCGAGATTCCGCCCTACTATCCCGATCACTCTGTGGTCCGTGCGGTCTGGGCTCAGTATCTCAACACCGTGATGGCGGTCGACAAAAAAGTCGGTTTCATTCTCGATCTGCTGAAGCGGGACGGATTGGACAAGAACACGATTGTCGTCTTCCTTGCCGATCATGGTCGGGCAATGCCCCGGTCCAAACAGTGGCCCTACGAAAGTGGCCTCCACGTTCCGTTGATCATCTACTGGCCGGAGAACTCCAGCTTTCCGGAACCGAAAGGCTACACGCGGGGCGAATCGACGCGACAACTCGTCGCTTCCATCGACCTGAGTGCGACGACTCTCGATTGGGCAGGCGTCGAAAAGCCGGCCAACATGCAGGGCCGGATTCTCCTGGGCAAGAATGCCGAGCAGCCGCGGGATCTAATCTTTGGCGGACGCGATCGGGGCGATGAAAGCCTCTTTCATATCCGCACGGTCCGGAACGATCGCTTTCGCTACCTGAAGAACAAGAACCCCGAAACGCCGTTCCTCGAGTTCAATCACTACAAGGAAACGCAGTATCCAATCGTCGGCTTGCTGCACTATCTGCACGACCGCAATGAGCTGACTGGACCACCCGCTGTTCTGACGGCTCCCATCCGTCCGGCCGAAGAACTGTATGATCTCGAAAACGACCCCTGGGAGATCAACAATCTCGCCGATGATCCGGCTCATCAGGAGATCAAGCAGAAACTCGCCAGCCGACTGGCACAGTGGCAGGACGAGATCGACGACCGTGGGCGTTTCCCGGAATCGGACGAGGTGCTCGAACAGATCGCCGGGGAAAGAAAACGGGATCAGGAGAAACTCAAGAATCGACCGGCCGACTGGTTCCTCGATCATCCCGCGATCGGTCCGTATGAGGTTCACCTCGATCGCTAGAACAGTTGGCTCTCGATGAAGCCGATACCGCCCGTGTCCAGTGCCCTGTTTCACACGACAATACGATTCTGCGCCGGCCGCCCTGCCGCAGAGCAATCTGCTTGAGAAGGAAACCACGATGCCAGACTCCACTCGAGTGCCCGCTATGAACTCGTTGCTGCTGGCCACTCTGGTTCTCGGCATTTCGCACACACTGCTCGCAGCTGAGCCGCCGACGGATTCGTGCAATCGCCTGCTTCCAGCGGAGCACCGGATGACAGCCGAAGGAATCGGATACGGTCAGGGAGTTTTCCAGCACGGGGGGAAAGTCTATCTCTATGGGGATGGCGAAACCGGCGTCATTCGGGAGTTTGAATGGGACGTCGATTCCCCTCAGAAGCTGACGTATACGGGAGTCGAAATCCGGCTGACCCGGAATGGAGAAGATATCGCTCCCCATCCGACCGGACTCACGCATCATCCGAAGTACGGAACCTTTCTCGGAGATACCGTCAATCAGCGAGGAACAATCTTCGCGATCGATTGGGAACAAGCCAAACGGGACGGCAATCTGGACAACGCCATTCTGAACATGGTCAACGATGATCTGGCCAGCAACGGGACGCGGCCTGAGTTTGTCGAAGTCGGAGGACGCTGGCTCATCGCGACATCCGATTACGGCGACACCGATAACGAACTCCGATTGTACGATCCCGAGCGGCTCCAGGTCGTTTCCCGGGCCAGCGCCCCCGGCGTGCTGGTCAGCAGCGAATCCTGCGGAGCTTTTGTCCAAAGTATGGAATGGGTCGACGACTGGGATCAACTCGCGTTGATTCAGAATCAGATCGCGGGTCTACGCTACCGGCTCACTTTCACGACCTGGAACGAGGCGGGCGAACTCAGTTACAGTCAGCCTTGCGATCTGCAGCGGCCGGTCGATGAACTGGAAGGCTGGACGTATCTGGACGACGGCTGGTGTCTGTATCTCAGTTCTTCGCTGAAGAACAATGTCACCTTTGGCCGGATCCGCCTGCCCGAATAGCTTGTTCAGGCCCGAATTTTCGCTGCTGGCCCCCGGTGCAGCGTCCATCTATAATCCCGGCTGGACTTGGTAATCACCACCAGCGGAACGAATGAACGTCATTCGGACCGCACTGGTTTTCAGAGAGGAAGGTACGCTCCGCGATGGGCTTGTTTGATCGGCTGAAGCAGGGACTGCAGAAGACCTCGAAGGTTCTGAATACGGATGTCCGCGACCTGTTCCGGTCGGGGGAAATTCTCACCGAAGAGCATCTGTCGAAGTTCGAACGACGGCTGGTCGAATCGGATATGGGCGTGACGGCTTCGATGGCCATCGTCGAAGAGTTGCGAAAAAACCACAAAGGTCGAACCGTCGACGTCGATGCGATCTGGACCACCGTTCGCGAGAAGCTGCAGTCACTGCTTGAAGGAGAAGAAGGCGTCACCTGGGATCCAGACGATCCGCTCTCGCCGCTTAATCGAGCCGAGTCCGGCCCGACCGTGATCCTGGTCGCTGGCGTAAATGGTGTCGGGAAAACGACTTCGATCGCTAAGCTGGCGAATTTACTGCATAAAGCCGGAAACAAGGTCGTACTGGCGGCCGGAGATACGTTCCGCGCAGCCGCGGTTGAACAGCTGACAATGTGGAGCGAGCGGATTGGCTGCGAAATCGTGACTCGTCCCAGTGGAACCGATCCGGCCAGTGTCGCTTACACCGGCTGCGAACGTGCTCTCGAAACGGGAGCCGATTTTCTTGTAATCGACACAGCGGGCCGCCTGCAGACTCAAAAGAACCTGATGCAGGAACTCGAGAAAATTCGTCGCGTGATCGGCAACAAGATTCCGGGAGGGCCGCACGAAAGCCTGCTCGTTCTTGATGCCACAACCGGTCAGAACGGAATCGTTCAGGCGGAGCAGTTTACCGACGTCATCAGCTCGACGGGGCTTGTCCTGGCGAAGCTCGACGGGACGGCCAAAGGGGGCGTTGTCGTGGCCATTCGTCAGAAGATGGGCATCCCGGTCAAGTACATCGGCGTGGGCGAGCAAATCGACGATCTGCAGCTGTTCGAGCCCCAGACGTTTGCTGAGGCTCTGGTCGCCGAGTGATGAGGGTGCTGATTGGAAGCGTTAACGGATCCGTCCGCATAATGGACGGGTTCTCCGGTCGAACGATCAGATGAGTCGGTCGGTGAATCTCACGCCGAAATCCCAGAATCCTTCCTGCATGAACTCCTTACAGCGGACGACTTTTCCCTGAAACCAGGTGTCGTCTTTTCCAGGGATCGGAATTCCGACCATGATCTCGGTGGATTGAATTTCGCCGGGATAAATAAATCCGGCTCCACTGGCGCTAACATCGCGCATGTACACCGAAAAAGCTTCCGGCTGGCCGCCAGGGACAGGAATCCGGATATTGATGATCTTCCTGCAGCTGGCCCGCTTGTGATTGCGCACCTGCGTGTAATGGTCGATCAGCCGGGACTCACTGCGATCCAGGGTATCCAGAATCCGCATTGCAGTTTTTGTCTGCCGGTCCGAGTACTGGTCCACGCTTTGATAATTTGATGTAACCGCCATACGAAGCCCTAGCGTTGTGTCCGGGGATTAACTAGGCAATCATATGATGCCAAAGTGCGACATGCGGTCGAACTTAGGGGATTCGGACAGCAATTTCCCTCAAGCCAGACGGACGTTTCGATTCTCGGGATTCGCACAATCCTGCAGGCAAATACACAATAAACATCCGCCCATACTGACCAACCGATCTCTCCAATCCGCGAAAAACTCCGCCGGCAATCGCGGTTTGGGGTCGACATCAGGACTCGGTTATCTATTATCCCCTGTGAGTCCACCTATCCCTCACTGCTAATGCAGAGACTTCCTCGCAGGAAGCCTTTTCGGCGCGTGGTCCCCCTCGGGCAGCACCACTTTTCGCCGGACTCTCCCAACTACATTCTGGTTATTCTTCTCTTCTCGGGCCTCTGAAGGAGCTCTTTGATGACTCAGGGACTACGCCGTTCGCGGCACGCGTTTACATTAATTGAACTGCTGGTGGTGATCGCCATCATCGCCATTCTGGTCGCACTGTTGCTGCCTGCCGTGCAGCAGGCTCGCGAAGCTGCCCGCCGCAGCTCCTGCAAGAACAACTTGAAGCAGATGGGCCTGGCACTGCACAACTACCACGACACCTATCGGGTGCTGCCATACCGATCGGGAGGGACGAACTCCTGCACATCCGTTTCGACGTCTCTGGGCGGCAACCGTCGTAACGGGAACTGTCAACGACTCAGTGGCTTCTATCCCATCCTGCCGTTCATTGAACAGCCTGCTCTGTTCGATCTGATCTCTGCTGGCGACGCAAGCATTCCGATTTCGCCGGGTGGACCGGGTGGCTGGGAAAGCTGGCCGGCCTGGAACAACGTCGTCATCAGCACGTATCTCTGCCCGTCCGATCCGGGTTACAATGTGTCCGATGCGAAGTCCAACAGCTACGTCTTCTGCCTGGGCGACAACGCCAACAACCTGAACTCGACGAACGTCCGCGGTCTGTTCGGCCGAAACACGTCGACCCGCTTTCGCGACATTGTCGACGGACTGAGCAACACGGTCGCCCTGAGTGAGCACGTACGAGCCGAGTCGGGCGTGACAACGACTGGAAACCGGAACTGGGTTCGCCAGGGCATCGCGAACGGTGTCACTCCGCTGACCCCAGCAGCCTGTGATGCCACTGTCTCGAGTGGTCAGTTCAACGCCGGCGTGAGCGTGAAGGCCAAGCACGGAAACTCTCTCTGGGATGGTCAGGCCGAACGTTGTGGGTTTAACACGATCATGGCCCCGAACTCTCCGTCGTGCTCCAGCGGCACGAATCCGAACGCGGACAACGGGACTTCGATCCTGACTGCCTCAAGTGAACACACCGGCGGTGTCCAGGTTCTGCTTGCCGATGGTTCTGTCCGTTTCATCAGCGAGAACATCGACGCTGGTGATGCCAATGCCAGCCCCCCGGGTGGTGGTGCGAACAGTACCAGCCCGTACGGTGTCTGGGGATCGCTCGGCACCAAGCAGGGCGGCGAAGTTGTCGGTGAGTTCTAGGAAACTGACAGCCTGTCGAACTTAATAAAAGGGTGTGAATTCCTCAGGGATTCACACCCTTTTCTCGTGGAATACAACGCACAGCCATGGACTGCCTCGAGTTCCATTCGGGCCCGATCTCTTCCTCCGAGAGAAATATCATTCGATTTTCTGTCGACGTTTGCCCTAGAATAAAAACGTTTCCCATCTCGACGAGGAGGTTATCCATGTCTCAGCGGTTTGCTCTGACACTCATCGGTCTCAGCTTTGGTTTGATCGTTTCCGTTGCTCCCGCACGGGTCGAGGCGAAAGATCTCGACATCACCCTGACGCGGCACGGGGAATTATTGAAGCTGGCATTCCGCGAGGTCGTGGCCGATGCCGCCCACCTGGCGATCGAAGCCGAGATCAATGAAGCCGTCAAAGCCCCGGGAACGCTTGTTGATTCTCGTCGGGGGATCTGCGTCGTGAAAGCGAGTTCGCTCGGGGAATTCGCTTCCCGCAGTGACGCCTTTCGCTGCCGTCTGTCGGGAAACCGCTGGCAGCCGGCTCGCTTTCTGCATTACGAGAAGAGTCAGGACCTTGTCTATCTCCGCTGCGAGATGCCCGAAGACTGGAGCTCGCCCCCGATCGAGTATCTTCGAGATATGAAGCCCGGGCAATGGGTGGTCTCACTCCGCTATGCCGACGAGTTGCCGCTCGGTGTGGGCGTCCTCGGAGCCCTGCCCCGCAAAATTGCTTCGTCATCCGGATACGTCGGCCTGACGGTCGACCAGGCGGACGGCGGCCTGACGGTGAAGGAAGTGTTCGCCAACAGCGGCGCCTCGCGAGCCGGCTTGAAATCGGGCGACATTATTCTGGACGACGAGAACGAACCGGTCACGAAACGACGCCGTCTGTCGCAGGTTCTTGCGGAACTCGAACCGGGGGACTGGTTCCTGTTGAGCGCACTTCGGGATGGCGAACCGGTGACGTTCGATATTCGTGTCGGCACCTCTTGGAATATGCTGGTTGATCGTCAGGAAATGATGAATCGCTTTGGCAGTGATGTCAGCGCACGGCGATCCGGATTCCGCAGCGCACTGCAACACGACACACTGCTCCATCCGGATGAATGTGGAGGCCCGCTGGTCAGTCTCGATGGAAAACTGATCGGAGCGAACATCGCCCGAGCCGGTCGTACAGACACCCTCACGGTTCCGATTGAGGATATTCTCTCGACAATCGAAGAGATCTCTCTCGACTGACAAATGGCATTCGTTCAGCGTCCAGCTGAATTCTGCTCGATCGAGTCCTGAAGATCGCGGAAACGTTGATCGCCAGGACTGAGACGGAGCAGCTCTTCAACCAGCGGCCGTGCTTCCCGATACTGCCCTTCCCGCACGAGGTAGAACGCAAGATTGTATCGCGAGTCGATATGGTCGGGTCGACCCGCTGCCAGTTGCTCCAGCATTTGAATCGCGGTTGAGGTCTGCTCCCCGCGATACAGCATCGTCGAGGCATAGTTGGTGACGACCGCCGGGTCATTCGGCGCCAGTTGTCGAGCCCGGGCGTAATACGCCAGCGCCGTTTCAGAATCGGTCGGACTGTAGATGTTTCCCAGATTCAGCCAGGGATGCATCAGCTCTGAATCAAGTCGCGTGGCTCGCAGGTATTGCTCCTTCGCCTCCTCGATATTGCCCGTGCGGTGTAAAGCAAGCCCGTACATATTGGCGGCCTTGGCCGACGAGGGGCTCAGTGCGACCGCCTGCTCGCCGAACTTTACGGCGTCCTCCAACGCCTCGGCCGAGCCCTCCAGCAACAATCCTCGCGTGAGATTTGTATAGGCCCGCCCATTCCAGGGCGCATTCTCAACGGTATCTCGCCACAACAGGGTCGGATTCGCATAGAGCGTATTCCGCCGATAAGTGAGACCGGTCAGCACAACAACCACGACGGCCGTGACCAGGATACGAACGCCTGTCTTCGTTTGAACATCCCATTGCAGCCGACGAATCATCCTGTCGAAGCCGATGACACACAGCACGAGGATCGAAAGGATCGGCAAGTACATCCGATATTCAAAGTACGGATTCTCCAACGGGATGAAGCTGCTGCGCGGCCCCAGATTGATGAAGAACCAGACGCCCAGAAACCCCCAGGCGGGCGCCACGAACACGGCGATTACTGTTGCAAGAAACGCCAGGGAAAGGATCGCGGCTGACGACCAGAATACCCAGTCGGCTGGAGGTTGAACGTGTCCCATGTCAAAGCAGAGATCGTTCGGCCAGAAAACAAGCCGCACGTACGTGAGAATGATCCCCGGCTGAGTTTTGAAGTACTCCCACCGGCTCAGGCGGGCTCCCTTCTGGGAAAAGGCTTCCTGCGAGTTGGTTTCCTCGTTCGAGGAGTCAGCTTCAACCTCTCGCTCTTCACTCGATTCCCCCAGCGCTTCCGGAAGCACCGGTCGGATCTGCGCGAAACTGCTGTTTAGTGAGATCGTCGCCCAGAGAAGCGCGTAATACGGGACTCGCTTCAGAAAGGCGGCACGACTTCCGACCGGAAGAAAGACCAGGCTGTACCAGGTAATCAGTAGCGGAGCGACGACCATGGCTTCCTTGGCACGCATGCCCAGGGCGCAGCAGACAATGGAGAGCAGCAGCCAGCCGGGCCGGGTCAGCGAATTCGTCGAATGAAAGCCGCGAATCATGGCGGCGAGAGATGCCAGGTACATCAGCCCCATCAACGATTCACTTCTCTGCGAGAGATAAGTCACTGCCTGCGACTGCAGAGGATGGACCGCGAAGATGAGAGCTGTGGCCAGCGCGATGAAGAAATCGCCGCGGGAGATCTGTTCGGCGAAGGGTTCGGAAGCTTCCCTGTCGCCTCGCGACCGGTACAACGTCAGCGTCTGCCGGACGACATCGAACACCATCAGACTGGCCAGCAGATGAATCGTCAGGCTGCCGATGTGATAGCTGAACGCAGCCGATCCAAATAACGTTCTGTTTACAGCGAATGTGAACATCGTGAAGCCGCGGGTATTCAGCTGATCGGTGAAGACATTGACCGGTTTGAAGTACAGCGAGAGATCCCACCCGTTCAGCAGCGTTTCATAGTCATCCTGAATAAACGTGCCCGAGAATGAATTCAGGTACGCCAGCACCGTCCAGAAGGCGATGAGACAAACAGCGAGAACAATGGGGCGATGCATTGATGCGGGCAAAGTCAGAGAGACGAACTGGCCCCTGTAAAATACAAAAGCCCGGGGAAGTTCGAAACTCCCCCGGGCCGGATTCTCAATCAGCAGGTCAGCTCAAGAGGCTTACTCGAAGTTGCCTTTGACCAGCTGAGTCTGGAACAGCGAACCACCGTTGTAGCACTCGAAGTGAGGCAGTTCGATCTGGTTGCTGGTGTAACCATCAGCAGATTCCGAACCACCGTTCATGCCGAAGCCGGGGTTGAAGAAGTTGTCGCCGTCGAGGTCTTTGAAGTTCTTGACCGAGCCGTCAGCCATCAGCAGGTTAACCTGACCGCTGTGGATGGCGTACCAGTCGCGAGTGTCCTGCATCCACAGGGTGCCGTCGTCGCCACCGAAAGCGGTGTTCCAGTCGGCCGGAGTCGTTGCGGAATCGACAACCACAGAGTTGACCGTCGTGGAGAAGTCGTTCGGAGAAGGCAGGCGATCGTTGAGCAGCGTCGAAGCGACACCGTCGGTCGGAGCCCACTGAATCGAAGAGCTCGGAGTGTCGAGCAGTTCGATATTCGGACCAGCTTCAACAAAGGCCGGACCATCGTTGGCTGCTTCAGCCATACGATCGCCAGCGGAAGCGAAGTTACCGAGCGTGACAGCCAGAGTGGCTTCGCCGATGTCACCAGGACCACCGTCGCCGAGGAGAGGAATCGCGGAGGTCGGAGCGTCAGCCTGATCCAGTTTGCTGATGGTGATCGGGCCGAGTGATCCCAGCAGACCCTTACAGGCAGCGTCTCCAGTAGAACCGGAGATCGTACCGTCCTGAGCGGTGATTGCATCGGTGCGGGACAGGAACCACGAAGCGGCGTAGTTGGTGACGTAACCCTTTTCGATGAAGTTGGTCACGACGTAGTTACCACGGAGCGTGGTGTTAGCAGCTCCAGAGATGGCAGCATCGTCGAAGTCGCCGCAGGCACCTTCGGTCAGGCGGAAGGAGAGAGCGTGACCGCTGGTCGGGATCTTGGTGTTGGAACCGGTCGTGTCACCACCGAGGAGTTCGTTGAACTTCTCGTTGACGATGAACGGGCTCGAGGGGCAGTTCAGTTCCAGACCGGAACCGGCACCCTGGTTGACCATGTCGGCGACGAAGCCGAAGGTGTCCGGGCAACCATCGCGGAGGTAGTCGAACTGTCCGGTGCAGAGACGACCCTTAGGATCGGAATCTGCGAAGACGAACATCGAGATGCCGTACTGACGCAGGTTGTTCTTACACTGGGTGTTACGAGCGGCTTCGCGAGCACGCTGGACGGCTGGCAGCAGCAGGGCAGCCAGGATGGCGATGATGGCGATAACCACCAGGAGTTCGATCAGGGTAAAACCTGCTCGCTTCAGGGAACGAGTCTTCATAAGTGCGTTTCTCCAAAAATCAGAGAACAACAATGAAACATCACCGCAAACATTGCGATGACCAACAAAAAGGGGGGACACATGAAAGCAGGTCAAACCCGCGGGTTCCTGCTCTCCGTCGTCCAGGGTTTCGCCGAGGAAAACATTTCCGGCGAAGATTTCCAACGATCTCTCAGATCTGCCGTATACTTGGTTGGCAAGCTCGTTGGATCGTCATTTTCTCGGGCATCTCGCAGCCCTCAGCATCCGTGCAAATCTATCAAACAAAGGAGACATGGTTTCTCGAGGAACTCAGGAAGGCGGTGGTCTTTAGTTAGTGTCTGAAGCCCGGTTCGATCTGCGAACAAACCGTCGGACTCACTGGGCAACCGCCATAGCTCAAAGTGCTCTTGAAGAATGTCTCCGTTATCCGCGCCCTCTGAAAACACTCTGCCAGAAACTTCCTGACAGGCTCGATCGTTTCCTTGAGGGCAGAACCAGTTGCCGGCCTTGTGTGGTGAAACGGTATCCGGCGTTTGTGTGTGGTTTGTGAAGGCCGAGACAATAAACCAAAAATCGTCTGGTGGGGCCTGGCGTCGTCCAGAACCAGGTTGACAACTCTGTCGGGCTTCACGGAACCGGGCTGGATTCGGCATTAATGAGAATCCGCTCCCGGACCGCAGACTTCCTTCCCGTGTCCCTTCCGAAGCTCAGTCAATCACCCTTGTGGTGATGTGTCCCGACGAGCGACATCCTAGGCTCCAATGGGAACGACGCATCAACACGATGTTAAAATCCAGTGAAGCCCGGGTTTTGCGCCAACACAATCGCTCAACGGTCTTTTCCCGGCCTCCATCCCGACTCTCCTCCAGAGAGAACCAAGCAAGACAATACCGTTCGATCCCGCTATACTCCGGGCTGTTTTCCCCTACATGGAAAAGAGTTACGGTTCTGGAAGCAGGAGAAGGATGGAGCATGGCTGAAGATTTCTCGCGCGAGCTGGACGTCGCGCTTCAGGCAGTCGCCGAGGCGGCCAAATTGTGTCGCTCGGTCAATTCGCGGATTGCTCCCGATGTGCTGGAGAAGAAGGACAAGAGTCCGGTCACGATTGCCGATTTCGGCTCCCAGGCACTGGTCGCCCGCGTCCTGGAAACGCATTTCCCGGATGACGCCATCATCGGAGAAGAAGACGCCGCCGAACTTCGGCAGCCCGAACAGGCCGGCTTCCTTAAGGCGATTCACGATGAGATGATCCGTCTGGACCTCAATCCTTCCGACGAGGCCATCTTCAACTGGGTCGATCGCTGCTCTCAGAAAGAACACTGCGACCGCTTTTGGACACTCGATCCGATCGATGGAACCAAGGGCTTTCTGCGTCGCGAGCAGTACGCCATTTCTCTCGCATTGATCGTCGATGGCGTTGTGACTGTAGCCGCCGTGGGCTGCCCGAACCTGGGCGCCGATGTGGACACGCCCCCGGAAGGAGGCGGACTCGTTTTCGCTGCTGTTCGCGGCCAGGGCGCGACTGTTCGTTCGCTGGTTTCCCTGCTCAATCCCGAGCCGGTTCGCGTCAGTTCCCGCACCAAAATGTCGGAAAAGCGGTTCTGCGAATCTGTCGAATCGGGACACAGCTCGCACAACGATTCGGCTGAAGTCGCCAGTCGGCTGGGCATCAAAGCCGATCCTGTCCGACTCGACAGCCAGGCCAAGTACTGTGTCGTTGCCCGGGGGGAAGCTGATATCTACCTCCGTTTACCGACTCGTCCTGGTTACCAGGAAAAGATCTGGGACCACGCCGGTGGAGTACTCGTCGTCGAGGAAGCGGGCGGAACGATTACGGACGTGACAGGCAAGCCGCTGGAGTTCACGCATGGCTCGACTCTGAAAGAGAATCGAGGCGTGGTTGTCAGCAACGGTTCCGGGCACGACGAAATCATTGCCGCACTGGCCGCAGTGGGTGTGTCGTAAGTGCCACTGACATTCGCACACATCTCTCTTCTGACGAACTGAAGGGCCGTTCCGGATGACCTGGGAAATCGTCTTTACGCTGACGATCGTGCTCGGATCGATCATTGCGATGATCCGATCTCGGATTGGTCCGGACCTGATCCTCATCGGTGCACTCTCGTTCCTGTTGCTTTCCGGCGTCGTCGATGTCGATCGTGGCCTGAAGGGGTTCTCGAATCCCGGATTGATCACCGTCGCCATTCTGTTCGTGGTCGCTGAAGGTCTCCATCAGACGGGGGCCATCAATCAGGTCGTCCAGAGCATGCTCGGGCATCCGAAATCGGCGACGACCGGTCTGGTTCGACTGATCTTCCCCGCTGCCCTGCTCTCCGCGTTCATCAACAACACGCCGGTCGTGGCGATGCTGATGCCGGTCGTGAACGACTGGGCCAAGAAATGCGGCTATTCCGTCTCCAAGTTTCTACTCCCGTTGAGTTTCGCCACCATCCTCGGCGGCACCTGCACAATCTTCGGAACCAGCACGACGCTGATTCTGAACGGCTGGTTTGCAGAAGCGGGATACGATCCTATCGGACTGTTCGAAATCACCTGGATCGGCCTGCCGCTGACTGTAATCGGCCTGGCGTTTCTGCTGCTGACAAGCGGCTGGTTGCTTCCGGACCGCGTTTCCGCGGAAACACAGTTCGATGACCCCCGGGAATACACGATCGAGATGATTGTCGAACCGGGCAGCCCGCTCGTCGGGAAATCGATTGGAGCAGCCGGCCTGAGATCCTTACCCGGGCTCTACCTGATGGAAATCGCCCGCGATGACGAATTGATTCCGGCTGTCTCTCCCGAACGTCGCATCGAGGAAGGCGACCGCCTGATCTTCGTCGGGGTCGTGGAGTCGATTAAGGATTTGCAGAAAATCGCGGGACTGAAACCGGCCACGAATCAGGTCTTCAAACTCGACAGTCCCCGCTCACAACGCTGCCTGATCGAAGCGGTCGTTTCCAACACCTGCCCGGTCGTCAACCAGACGATCCGCGATATGCATTTTCGCACGCTCTATAACGCGGTCGTGATTGCCGTCTCGCGAAACGGCCATCGCATCCGGGGAAAGATCGGAGACATTGTCCTTCTCCCGGGTGATACGTTACTTCTGGAAGCGCACCCCTCGTTTGCCGATACGCATCGCAACAGCCGCGATTTCTTCCTGGTCAGCCGCGTGGAAGACTCCTCGCCGCTGCGCCATGAACAGGCGTGGATGGCTCAGGTCATTCTCGGCATCATGATCATCACGGCGACGATCCTCGAGTTCGGAATGCTGAAAGCATCCCTGTTCGCCGCGGTGCTGATGGTCTTGACCCGCTGCGTCCGTCCGCCGGAAGCCCGCCAGTGTATCGACTGGTCTATTCTCGTCACGATTGGAGCGGGGATCGGACTGGGAGAAGCGATGGACCAGTCGGGAGCCGCATCACTTCTCGCGAGTAGTGTGATTACCAGCGCCGGCAGTTCACCGCTGATCGTGCTTGCGGTCGTGTATGGCATCACGATGGTGATGACAAACCTGATTACCGCTAAGGCGGCTGGAATGCTGATCTTCCCCATCGCCCTGGAAGCAGCCTCGAATCTTGGGGTCAGCCCGACTCCGTTTGCCATCGCAGTGATGATTTCCGCCGCGGCCTGCTTTGCGACCCCACATGGATTTCAGACGAACCTGATGGTCTACGGCCCCGGCGGTTATCGGGCCAGTGATTTCGCCCGCATGGGCGGCCCACTCAGCCTGATCATCTGGGTGGCGAGCATCGCCCTGATCCCGCTCATCTGGCCGTTCCAGGGCTGAACCCGTCATCTCAGATCCCGTACTTTTTCAGCTTGCTGTAAAACGTACTTCGCGGCATGCCGAGCAGCCGGGCCGCCTGGGCTTTGTTGCCATCTGCCGAGGCCAGAGCCGACTTCAGCTGCCGGATCTCACTGTCTTCGCCTGTGGAACCGGCCGGAATGACCAGCGGCTTCGTGGGGACGACAATCGGCTTGCTCGCCTTTGACCGAGGTTTGCTTTCGGCTGCTTCGTAGATGCTGAGCTGTTCCTCATCGTTGACCGCCTCGCGGACCTCCTCCGGAAGATTCTCCAGCAGCAGGCAATCGGTCTCCGCGAGCACAACGGCTCGATGAATGGCGTTGTGAAGCTCCCGCACATTGCCCGGCCAGTCGTAATTCAGCAGCGCCCGATACGCGAGATCATCGATGTCGCGCATCGACTTCCGGGACTTCTCCGCAGCTTCTTTCAGGAATTCGAGACTCAACTCCAGAATGTCTTCCTTGCGATCACGCAGCGGAGGCAGTGTGAGCGTGATCACATTCAGGCGGTAGTACAAATCCTGCCGAAACAATCCCGTACGAATCCGTTCTTCCAGATTCTGATGCGTCGCGGCAATCAACCGAACATCTACGGAAATGGAGTCGCGACTTCCGACCGGCTCGAACTTACGTTCCTGCAGGACTCGCAACAGCTTGACCTGCACGTCGGGCGGCAGATCCCCAATCTCATCCAGGAACAGGGTTCCCTTGTCGGCCATCTGAAAGCGCCCCGCGGAATCGCGATACGCTCCTGTGAAGGCTCCTTTCACGTGCCCGAACAGCTCACTCTCCAGCAGTGAGGGCGACAAAGCCGCACAGTTCACGCTTACAACCGAATTCTCCTTGCGGTTGCTGTTGGCGTGAATCGCCTGAGCGAGCAGTTCTTTTCCGGAGCCACTTTCCCCACGAATGAGAACGGTCGTCTCGCTCGGAGCGACCTTGCGAACGGAATCCAGGACACTGAGGATCGCCGGACTGTTGCCACGAATCTTGCCCCGATCAAACGACGATGCGGGCATAGTCGACTCTTCATCAGCCGGAGCCACCGGCTGCGTTTGTGAATTCAGTTGCTGCCTGAGAATCGCCAGCTGACGTTCCTGCGTCTCAATCTTCTTCACCTTCTCCTGCAACATCCCATCCAGGCGGGACACGTTCTGCTGAACGCGAACACACTGCAGCGCCACGGCGGTCATCTGCCCAATCGCTGTAACGAACGTCGTATCTTCAGCGGTGTACGGCGTGCTTGACGCCTTGGCACCGAGGATCACGAGTCCCGAGAGCCGGCCGTCGACTTCGAAACCGTGAATCAGCTGAGAGTTCAGATCGCGATGCAACTTCTGCAGGGACGGCATTTGAGATCGTCCCGCCGAACCGATTCGCTGACACGATCCTTCCTGCTCCAACTGGCGATCGGACTGCTCATCGAGTGAAATGCGAGACGGTAACTGTTGACCGTTCACGGCTGCGACCAGCTCAAACTGTGCCGAGCGCGCATCGCGGAGATACAAGGCGCTGAACCGCACCTGCAACACCTCACGGCAGGACCGCAGCATATGCTCGGCCAAAGCTCGCACATCGGCCACGCGGGCGACAACCGTATTCATCTGATGCATCGCCCGGTCGAGCCGATACTTCTCGCGGAAGAAACGGCGGTCGAGTGCCTCCTGGACACGGTCGCGCATCCAGCCGGCGGCGAGGATTCCGAGAGTCAGGATAATCGCCAGCGGAATGATCTGTTCCGGAACGCTCATCCCGCGATACACCGTCAACAGACTTCCCACAGCGATCATCAGGCTGTAAGCCACCGTCAACAACTGCGTCAGAGCCAGATACAGCACGCGGCGACTGATGATCTGATCGATGAGCATCAGACGATACCGCACGATTCCGATTGCATAAGCCGTCAGAAACAACAGACTCACGATGACCATCGGAATTCGACCGCGACCGAGTGCCATCCCGACCCGGTCTTCAAACGCCAGGTAAACCGTGTACAGGACCAGTGGCAGCGCCAGGCAGGCGGCTCCCAGGATCCATTGCAGCTGTTTCTGTTCCGCCGGCTGCTGACAGGACCGGTAACGTCGGAACACGACCGCCACACTGGCGGCGAAGTAAACCAGAGCAACCATGATGTAAACGTCGACCACCCAACGGAGCCACACCAGCAGGGTCTGGGTCACCGCGACCGATGCCTGCGCGTCCTGGACGAAATAGGCCCGCACGAGGAAGAACGTCATGACGAGCAGCATCAGACCCGGTGCCGCATACATCGCCACCCGACTCCCGATGGGATGTCGCTGGATGTAGTCGCTTCTTGTCGGGTAGTTGAGAAAGAACGCCAGCGTTACCACCGGCAAAAGCACCGCGGCATACACAAACGGAAAGGTCAGCCCCGGACTCGAGGCGATCAGCCACCAGTGATACCCGCCCACGAACGCCGGAAGTGTCAGCAGGGACAGCAGAAAGAACATCCGACCGGCCGGATCGCTGGGCCGATTACAGAACGATAGCGCGGCCAGAGCGAAAATAGCGAACTCCAGCAGACACCAGATGATCGAGAGAACTACCTCGAGCGCCGGGAGCGGCCGCAGCATCAGCCAACCCTCTTCGGTTTTGCCCGTGTCTTTGTCGACAAAACGGATGCGGACGTACTTCGCCTGAAACGCTTTCTTCTCCGCAACGGTCTCGGGACGTTCCGCCCCGCCTTCGGCCCTCGGGGAAACATAGAGAATGACCGGCGGCAGCGAGGCGTAGCGATCGATATCGACCGGGTTGGCCCCTTCGACGCGTCCGTCGTACCCGGGATCTGAACTCAGGGCATGACGCAGACTCGCCATCGCCTGCGAGAATGAAGCAAAAGAGTGTACTGGACGATCATTGATCTCGACGACATGGTCTCCGACTTCAGGGGCAACGCCAAATCCATGCGGCAACCCTCCGAGCTGCTCCGAGGGAACCGACTCGACCTGCCGGATCGGAACGCCCGGCTCTCCGGAATACTCGCTCGTCAACAGGCAACGAATTCCAATGTCCCCGCTGGTGGCGACATAGAACAGAGCCGCTGAGCAGTAAACCGCCAGCAGCACCAGAGTCGTCCCGGCAACAAATCGGTAGTAAATCGGATCTCGTGTCTTCATGCTGCCAGCGTTCCTGAACGAGTCGGCGGCCAAAATTCATCTCTATCATGCGCCGATCTCGGCGCCGAAACAAGACGCCACCTTACATTCTGCCCCAGAACTTCGGCGCCGACACACGGAATTCGGCGCCGAAAGCGCGCTAGACACGATTGCAACCAGCCCCACCCACAAAAACAACGATCACCACAACAGACTACGAACACATGCCTTACGAACATCATCAATCTTTAAACCTCGCTCGCCACCCAGACAGTGGCGCGTCTGGCACGGCGATTGCAAATCACTTCTTCTGCATGTCCTTTCCTGGAATCATGTGAAAACCAGCCAAACCCTCGAACGAGCCGCGACTCTGTAGCAATTGGTCCCCTGAAAGCAGCCTGACCCACTCTGCGAATCAGTTTTTCTGCTACAGCGCGAAAATGGAGTTGCTCGTCGAGGGTTTTCTTATGCGCCGACCGAACCGCTCTGGGGCCGGCTGCCCCTCATTTTCAGGACGCACGTGGCAGCGGACCTCGTTCCTTCGTAGAATGATCTCAGCTCATCTTCGCGCCGCCTTCTCTCTGTGACTCACTGCGGACCAGCAGTTATGACTCTTCACGTCCTTCAGGACACCTTCGGACGGGTTCACGACAACCTCCGCGTCAGCGTGACGGATCGCTGCAACCTCCGCTGCTTCTACTGCATGCCGGCGGAGAATGTGCAGTATCTGCCTCGGCCGGAAGTTCTCACCTTTGAAGAGATCACCCGGTTCGTACGGGTGATGATCGGCCACTGCGGGATCCGTAAGATTCGTCTCACTGGAGGCGAGCCTCTCGTTCGACAGAATCTGGAACGCCTTATCGAACAGCTCGCGACGATTCCAGGGCTGAACGATCTGGCGCTGACCACAAACGGCATCCTACTCCCTCAGCAAGCGGCTGCTCTCTACGCAGCCGGGCTCCGACGGCTCAATATCAGTATCGATACGCTCGATCGGGACCGGTTCCAGCAGATGACGCGTCGGGATTCGCTGGAGCAGGTGCTCGCGGGAATCGAAGCGGCCCGGGAAACGGGATTCCACGTGAAGCTCAACGCCGTGGCCATTCGCGGACTGACCGAAGAGGATCTCGTTCCGCTGGCGATGCTGTCCCGCGAATCCGGTCTCGAAGTTCGCTTCATCGAGTACATGCCGCTCGATGCCGAACGAAGTTGGGAACGGGACAAGGTTCTTCGGACCGAAACCATGCTGGAACGTCTTGAGCAGGAGATCGCTCCGCTGGTTCCGCTCGGCGATCACGCCCCTTCGAACCCGGCGGTTGCCTACGGTTTTGAAGACGGACGCGGACGGATCGGATTCATCTCCTCGATCAGCCGCCCCTTCTGTGCCCACTGCAACCGGTTTCGTCTGACGGCGGACGGCAAGATTCGCAACTGCCTCTTCAGCACGGAAGAGACCGATCTTCGATCATTATTGCGGAGCGACGCCAGCGACGACGATCTCGTCCTTGCGGTGCAGCAGAGTATTTCCGCCAAGAAAGAAGGTCACGAGATCAATACGGCTCGCTTTCTGCAGCCTGACCGGGCGATGCATTCGATCGGTGGTTGAGCAAAGCCTCCCTCCGATGAAATTGCTCTCGGCCCCCTGCCGGTGTACATGCTAGTGTTTACTGAGCCCGGTGGAGTCGCCGGTCGATAGCCGATCCTCAGTGGAATAACCGTTATGTTGCATGCAGTCATTATGGCGGGCGGAAGCGGAACCCGTTTCTGGCCGCTAAGTCGCACCTCCCTGCCGAAGCAGCTGCTGAATCTGGCGGGAGAACGCACGATGATCCAGCAGGCCGTCGATCGATGCCAGGGGCTCGTTCCCCAAGACTCCGTATGGATCGTAACCAATCAGCTTCAGGCCGAAGCAACGGCCGAACAACTGCCCGAAGTCGAACCATCTCACGTGCTCCGCGAGCCAGCCGCCCGCAACACGGCTCCCTGTATTGGCCTGGCAGCCATTCACCTGCTCGCTCAGGATCCCGATGCGATCATGCTGCTCATGCCGGCTGATCACGTTATTCAACCCGTGTCCGGATTTCATGAAGCCGTCCGCACCGCTGTCAGCCTGGTGAAGAGTGATCCAGAGCGTCTCGCCCTGTTTGGCATCGTCCCCGATTTCCCTTCGACAGGATTCGGCTACATCGAGCGCGGCAAACGGCTGTCTGTGGAAGCGAAGACGTCGGTCTTTGAAGTCCGCAGCTTTCGCGAGAAGCCGAACTTTGATACGGCTTCGGAATATCTCCAGCAGGGGACATTCTTCTGGAACTGCGGCATCTTTGTCTGGAAAGCCCAGACGATTCTCGACCTCATCCGACAACTGCAGCCGGCAATCGCTGATTCACTCGATGAAATTCGCCAGAGTCTCGGCACTCCGGACTATCCCGAAGTCCTGGCCCGCTGTTTTCCGGAAAGCCCGGCCATTTCCATCGATTATGCGATCCTCGAAAAGTACCGCAAAATCGCCGTCGTCGAAGCCCTGTTTCAATGGGACGACGTCGGCAGCTGGCAGGCGTTACATCGATTGCTTGGCAAAGACAGCGACGGCAACACCGTTGTCGGCCGCCACCTCGGGCTCGACACCCGCGACTGCGTCATCCGCAGTTCTGGCGATCATCTCATCACCACGCTCGGCGTCAATAATTGCATCGTCGTCCACACGCCTGATGCCACCTTCGTCGCCGATAAACGCGACGAGAACGCGGTCAAGCAACTTATCGACCAGCTGAAAGCCCAGGGGCTTGAAGAGTATCTGTAGTGGACTTGCCTCAGCCATGACCATTAGCCGGGGCTGGTGAGCCTATTGACAGGGAACGAAACCGGGGGACGATACAGTGTCCCGTCTCTCTGGCTCTTTGAGAGGAAATTCTCATGTCGGCGAATGTCACCCGATGGCTCGCTTACGCATTCCTGCTGGCCGTATCAACTGCCGCGACTCCGGCGGAAGCCGAACCGAAGAACCCTCTCGACGACGAAGTCCAGCTCCTGTTTCTCGGTACGCCGCTGGATGAAGCCGTGGGCATCCTCGATAAACATCCGCGTTACAGCGTCGCTCTCGATCTCGAAAGTCTGAAAGCCGCGGGGGTCGAACCGCGAACGCCAATCGACTGCAAGATCGAAGGCGTCAAACTTCGCGATGCGTTGACTGAGATGCTCAAAAACGTGGGGCTCAAATTCAAATGGGTCGCTGAATCAAAAACGATCGTCATCTTCGCCGAAGTGACAAATCAGGACGATTGACTGTCCGGCTCAGCGTTTCGATTACAGCAGGCCTCAACGACAGCACGCCGCCCCAATCAAAGGGCGGCGTGCTGTTTTTCATTCGCCGGGGATCGACTCAGCTTGCGGATTAAACCCCGTTGAGCAGATCGAGGAACTCGGCGTCGCCGAACGACTCGAAGTCGGGAGACGGTGCGATCGGAGCCGGACCGAAGCTGCCGAACTTCACGTGCTGCCAGTTGGCTGTCGAAGACCACTGTTCGATCTCACGGGTCGCGAAGCTCGAACCGCTCGATTCCACGGCATGCCATCGGCTGCCGGCATCACGCAGGAAGATATCGGCCCGACCGTCGCCATTGGTGTCGCCGATGCCGATGTTCTGAGCGTTCCCGGTATAGGTCGAGGTTCCCCACGAAGCGTATCCGAACCGGACGTTTGCCGGATCGGCCAGCCCGACCATCCAGTCCTGCTGGTTGATCAGCAGAGCAAAGTCGTCGTTGTCATCGTTGTCGAAGTCTCCGACAACCACTGCGTCGAGTGTTCCGATGACGGTGGCGCGCCGCCAGACACTGGAGTCAAACTCACTGCCCTGAGACAGTCCCACGACGATCGACCGCTGCGTCGCAACGGCTGGGATCGTGAAGACACCCAGAATGTCGTCGGAGCCGTCTCCGTTAAAATCGCCAACCTGAATGTCGGTGATCGTTCGCGTCGCGTCCCATCGTTCCCAGGCAGTTCCATACAGGAAGCGGGTGCCGGCGGCATCCGATTTGGCCACCCACCAGACGCCTGTGGAATTCATGATCGCCAGATCGTCGCCGTTCACGCCGTCGAAGTTCCCGACGAGCACGGTCTGGACATCGCCGTAGCTGGCATAGGTGCCATATTCATCGGAGATGAACGACGTGCCGGTCGACTCGTAAACCCACAGTCGGGCAGCGCCCGCGGACTCGTAGACGCCCACGAGGTCGGTCAGCCCATCTGCGTTGAAGTCGCCGACCTGCAGGGTCTTCACGCCGCTCATTCGCAGAGTGGTCCAGAGTGTGAACGCGAAGTTACCGAGGTTGTCGGACGTCCCGACATAGACCTCGCCGTTGGTCATCTGGAAGGCGATGTCTTCGCGGCCGTCGCCGTTAAAATCTCCCTGGAAGGAGTTCGCGATGTGGCCATCCGGGAACGGCGTTTCCGAAGCCAGAGCCGTGTCGTAATTGCCGTTACCATCCCGGCTCGTGAGCCACAGGTTCTCATTCACAAAGCCGGTGATACTTGTCGGCAGAGCCGGCAGCGGATTCGCATTCGGATCCTTCACATCAATCGAAATGTCAATCGTTGCTTCGGCTCCAGCACCGAGCCCCGGATCATCCAGCTGAACCGAGACATCGAGCACGGGGTTGGTCCCCGCGTCGAGACTGGCTCCGGAAATCAGATAGATCCGGTTGCCGATGATTTCGAACAGGCCAGCATCGGCTCCGACGAGTGTCACATTGTTGTTATGCGGGCCGGCATCAACATCCGAGACGACGAACTCTTCGACGAAGACGCGGCTGGTCGTGTCGACATTCTGAGAGATCGTCGCGGTAACGTTCGTGACCTGAATCGTCGGCAACTCGTTCACGTCGGTGATGGCAATGGTCAGGGGAGTCGTGTCGTCGGGCGTACCACCAACCGTGTTGTCATCAACACGCACCGTCACATCCAGAGCCGGATTCGTTTCGAAGTCGAGCGATGCTCCGGCGATCAGGAACAGTTCGGTTCCGTCGATCTCGAAGAGACCTGAATCTGCGCCCGTCAGACTCAAGGTGTTCGTACCCATTGCGTCATCGGTGACGACAATATCCGCGACTTTCGTGCGAGCCGTCGTGTTGGCGTCTTC